>JASJPN010000068.1:0-3562 GCA_031426635.1 Polaromonas sp. | reverse complement strand
GACGAAGAGCTGCGACTCGGCCTTGTTCAGGGCCACACTCCAGGCGCGCTTGCCCACCAGAACCTGCTGTGTAACTTTTCGACTGGCCACATCCACAAACGCCACGTGGTTGGCCCGACCCAGACCGACGAAGGCTTTTTTGCCATCGGCACTCATCGTGATGCCCACCGGGGTGATGTCGCTGGCGCGGGCGCCCTTGAGTTCGAAGTTCAGGGTGTGGATGACCTTCATGTCACGGGTGGAGACGATGCTGACGCTGGCCCCCAGTTCGTTGGTGACCCACAATTCCTTGCCGTCCGGCGTCAGGGCAAAGCGGCGCGGGCGCTTGCCGACCTGGATGTCTTTGACCACTTTGCGGCTGGCCGTGTCAATCACATGCACCATGCTGGCCACTTCCGAGGCAACGTACACCGTCTTGCCGTCATGGGAGACTTTGACGCCCTCGGGCTCCTTGCCAACCTTGACCGCTGCCAGTTTCTTTCGGCCGGCTACATCAATGACGCTGAGTTCGGCGTCATCCTCATTGGACACATACAGGGTTTTGCCGTCCGGTGAGAGGTCAAAAATTTCAGGGCCGTCGCTCAGCGGAATGCGACCGGTCGATTGGCGCGTGGCCATGTCAATGACGTCGGCGACGTTGTCATTGCCGCAGGCCACCAGCAACTGACGGCGGTCCGGCGTGAGTTGCATGTGGCGTGGACGCTTGCAGGTGGCGATGGTGCCTTGCACGCTCAGGGTGGCGAGGTTGACGACCGTGATCGCATGGTCCTTTTCACTGGAGACCAGGGCGATGGGTTGGGCTTGTACGCTCAGGCTCAAAGCCAGCGCGCCGGATGCCAGCAGACTGCGGAGGTGGTGGGTTGACTTCATGGTTGATCTGGTGTGGAAAAGTGTTGACTGGTGCGCGCAATAAAGCCCTGTTCCAGGGTGGGGTATCCGAGTGTTGCGGTGACTTCGGCCGGGCTACCGTCGGCGATCAGTTGCCCCCGGTGCAGCAACAGTACACGGTCGGCCTGGTCGGCTTCCTCGACCCAGTGGGTGGCCCACAGCACGCAACAGCCGCGCTGAGTTGCTTCTTCGCGCACCACACGCAGCAAGTCGTGCCGCGACTTGGGGTCCAGACCCACCGTGGCCTCGTCCATCAGGATCAGGCCCGGCTGGTGCAGCAAGGCCCGGACGAGCTCCACCTTGCGCCGGTTGCCGCCGGAAAGTTCGCGCACCGTGCGGTCCAGATCGTTGGCCAGGCCCAGCCGGGTGGTTCCTTCAATCATGCGCTGGCGGGCGGTGGCCCGACCCATGCCATGCAAATCAGCATGAAACTGCAGATTGCGCCGCACACTCAGATCCAGATCAAGCGCCTGCTGCTGGAACACCACACCGATGCGCGCGAGTACCTGGGCCGGGTCGTGCTGGAGGGACAGGCCATCGACGGTGATCGTACCCTGGTCCGGTACAAACAGGCCGGTGAGCAACTGGAACAGGGTGGACTTGCCTGCGCCATTGGGGCCCAGCAGCACGCAAAACTGCCCCGCTTGCAGTGCCATGCTGACGTCATCAAGAGCGGGGCGTTGGCCATAGTGCTTGCTGATATGGGTGATGGATAACATGCGTATGGCAGGGGCGATATTAGCCTCACAGGATAACGTATTTTGTTGGACTACTTGCAGATTTACAGCCGCGGGGCCACGTCTCACAATCACTTCGGCGGTTCAACAGTGATTTTGATGGACGAGTACCATGCCGCTAAATTTTCAATATCGACATCGGTCAGCGACTTGGAGATGACGTTCATTTGGGGGTCTTGGCGGCTACCCGCGCGGTAGGCGCGGAGTTGGGCAACGAGGTAGTCCTGTTGCTGGCCACTCAAATTTGCAGCCCCCGAAAGAATCGCCACGCCGTCCATGCCGTGACAGACCTGACAGAACGCCTGTACCTTGTTGCGTGCGGCGACCATGTCTGCCGCCAAGGCCGAACTGGCACCCAACGTGGGCAGGGCCGCCAACCACAGGGATGAAACGAATAAACGTGTATTGAATGTACGCATAATTTTCTTGTTGTTCAAAACAAAGCGGGCCGGGCAAATTGCCCAGCCCGCTTTTAATCTACAGGATTACTTGCCTTGGTAAGAGATGCGATAGATGGCACCAGCCTTGTCGTCGGAGACCAGAATTGAACCATCGACGTACTGCTGCACGTCCGTCGGACGACCCAGATAGACGCCTTCGGCATTCATCCAGCCTTCGGCAAAGGGCTCTGTCTTGGCGGCATTGCCTTTGTCATCCAGGTAGGTCACCATGACCCGGGCACCGCGTGGCTTGACCGCATTCCATGAACCGTGCTGGGCACTGAAAATAGCGTTCTTGTATTTGGCGGGGAACAGGTTCCCCGTATAGAACATCATGCCCAGGTCCGCCGCATGCGCCACCATCTCCACCTGAGGCTTCACATACTTGTCGGCAAGCTCCTTCGGAATCGGCTTGTCCTTGTACTCGTCGGTCCGCACCTGACCGCCGCCGTAATACGGGGCGCCGAACCACATGCCAGGCTTGGGCATCCGGTTCAGCTCGCCGGGAGGTGTTTCGTCTCCCATGCCATCCACCTGGTTGTCGGTAAACCACAGGCTTTTATCCTTGGGGTTGAACGCGAGTCCGGCCGAGTTGCGGACACCGGTTGCTTCAACCCGGCGATCCCCGCCATCCCGGTTGAAGCTGACGATGCCGCCAATGCCCCACTTGCGGTACAGATCAACTTTTCCCGGCGGTTGCACGTTGAACGGCTGGCCGAGCGAGATGTAGATCCGGTTGTCGGGGCCGATCACGCAGGAGCGCGTGGTGTGGTTGTAGGACTCTTCCTCCGCCGGAATCAGGTCGCCCTGCTTGACGATCGGGATCGCAACCGTATCCGAACCCTCCATGAAATATTCCGCCGCCGGGAACATCATCACGCGGTTACGCTCGGCGATGAAGAGGAATCCATCGGGCGAATAGCAGGCGCCGGCGGGAATATCGAACTTCACGCTCGGGCTGAACTCCTCGACCGTATCGGCCACATGGTCCATGTCGCGGTCATTGACCGAGTAGACGGTGCTCTTGCGCGTTCCGACCCACACCGCAGCCGTGTTGCGGCTCACCGCCATTTGCCTGGCATCGGGCACGATGGCGAACAGATCAATCTTGAAGCCCTCGGGCATCTTGATCTGCTGTAGAACTTTTTTCAGGTTCTCTGCGTACGTCCCGCCTTGCGGGACTCGTTTCATCGGGCCGGTATCGGTCCGTTTGAACGCGCCCAGCTTTTCCAGATTTGCCGCGTCATCCTTGGCAAAGCTTGAGCTTGCAGAGAACGAAAACGCCAAACTGACAGCCAAGAACATTGCGCTGCGTTTGATCACACTACCCATTTGTGGCTTCATGAAGTCTCCTCTTTCTATGTTGATTAAAAATACTGTTTCGACAAAAAGTGTCTTGCGCACCAGCACCCCCATGGGCCATTTGACGCACGTCGCCCAATGATTTAGCAGTTCTATGCTGGAATAATTTGATAGACAACATGGAATTTTTCCATC
>JASJPN010000067.1:0-3294 GCA_031426635.1 Polaromonas sp. | reverse complement strand
ATGCGCTGTCGTCTGCTTCTGCTGCGTTTGCGGGTGCGTTGATTGCACCGCTGACCATGCCCGGTGCCCCCATGGGCGCGGTGCTGGGGCTCAAGGCTTTTGCGGTCGCCATCATTGGTGGACTGACCAGCGGCATGGGCATTATTGTGGGCGGCATCATCCTGGGTGTGGCTGAAACCACCACCGGTTATTACCTCTCCACCGGCTACAAGGATGTGCCCGGACTGGTGCTGCTGCTGCTGGTGCTGGCTTTCAAACCTGCCGGCCTGTTTGGTAAAACGGCCATTAAAAAAGTTTAAGAGAAAGTTTGAAGATGAACCGCAAGACTCTTATTGCTGCCGTGTTAGGGCTGGCCTTGCTGGCCGCTGTGCCACTCATGACCAGCAATTCCTATTACATCCACATGGTCGGCACGATCATGATTTACGCGATCCTGCTGTACGGCCTGGACATCGTGGTCGGCTACACCGGCCAGGTCTCACTCGGACATGCCGGCCTGTTCGGCGTGGGTTCCTACACCGCCGGTGTGCTGTTCATGAAGCTGGGCGCGCCGCTGTGGGTCATCATCCCGGCCAGTATTGCCGTGACGGCCGGTTTTGGCGCCTTGCTGGCCCTGCCGGCGCTGCGTGTGACCGGGCCTTACCTGGCCATGGTGACGCTGGCGTTCGGCACCATCATCCAGATTTTGATCAACGAGATGACCTTCCTTACCGAAGGCCCGCTCGGCATCACGATTCCCAAGCCATCGATTGCCGGCTACAAGCTCAATGACCACGACTTTTACTGGCTGGTGTTCGCGCTCATGGTGCTGTCGCTGGTGGTGGTGCACCGAATTTTGCACTCGCAATTGGGCCGCGCGTTTGAGGCCTTGCGCGGCAGCCCGGTGGCATCGGACTGCATGGGTGTTTCGGTCTACCGCTACAAGGTCTATGCGTTTGTGATCAGCGCGGGCTTCGCCGGACTGGCCGGCGCCCTCTATGCGTACTCGGAGCAATACATTTCGCCCAATACCTACAACTTTGAGTTGACGGTTTTGTTCTTGCTGGCGGTCATCATGGGTGGTCGCAAGAGTCGCGCCGGGGCCTTGCTGGGCGCTGCCATTATCGTGATTTTGCCCAAACTGCTGGACGATCTTGAGTTGTTCCGCATCGTGGCTTCGGCATTGGCCATACTGATTACGGTAGGCGCGGTGGTCGGGGTGGTCAAAAAAATCACCACCCCCAAAGCCATGGCGATTCCGGTCGTCGGCACGATGGCGTTGGCCGGTTTTTCGTTCTGGCTGGACTCGATCACTGACTGGCGTCTGAGCATTTTCGGTCTGATGATTCTCTTTGTCGTGTATTACCTGCAGAACGGCATTGTGGGCTTTGTTCGCAATCTGTTTCATGTGCGCAAGGTGGTCAGTATGGACGCCGGTGACATCGCCTTGGCTGACACCGGCAAGGACGCGGTCAGTGTGGCTACCAGCGCCGGTGCTGGTGAGGCCGGCGGCGATTTGCTGATTGCACAAGGCGTGCTCATGCAGTTTGGTGGCCTCAAGGCGATCAACCAGGTGGATTTGCGTGTCAAGCGCGGCACCATTCACGGCCTGATCGGTCCCAACGGCTCGGGCAAAAGCACCATGATGAATGTCTTGACCGGCATTTATGTGCCGACCGCCGGCAGCATCGAGTTTGCCGGTCACTCCGTCGTCGGCCGCACCTCATCGGACATTGCCCTGTCGGGCATTGCGCGCACCTTCCAGAACGTGCAGCTGTTCGGTGAAATGACGGCGCTGCAAAACGTCCAGGTCGGCTTGCACCACACCTTCAACAGCAACATCGTTGATGTGGCGCTGCACACGCCGCGCTACCGGCGCGAGGAAACATCCGCCATCGAACGCGGCATGGGTCTGCTTCGCTTTGTCGGGCTGGGTGACCTGGCTACCGAGGAAGCGCGCAATCTGCCCTACGGCAAGCAGCGTCTTCTGGAAATTGCCCGTGCGCTGGCGCTGGATCCACAGTTGCTGTTGCTCGATGAGCCCGCTGCGGGACTGACGGCGCCAGACATCAAGGAGTTGATCACCATCATCCGCAAGGTCCGCGACCATGGCATCACCGTGATCCTGATCGAGCACCACATGGATGTGGTGATGAGCATCTGCGACTCGGTTTCCGTGCTGGACTTTGGCCAAAAGATTGCCGAAGGCAAGCCCGCTGAAGTACAGGCTGATGAAAAAGTGATTGAAGCCTATCTCGGTAGCACGGCCGCATAATCTGGCCCCTAACTCAGGCGCCCAAGGAAAGACAAATTCAATATGTTGAGTATTAAAAACCTCGAAGCCGGTTACGGCAAAGTGCAGGTTCTTCACGGCATTTCGCTGGAGGTGCCGAAAGGCACGGTGGTGACACTGATTGGCTCCAACGGTGCCGGCAAAACGACCACCATGCGCGCCGTGTCCGGCATGATCAAACCCACTGCGGGTGAAATCACCCTGCACGGCAAGCGCGTGGATGGTCTGGAGTCCTACGCCATTGCCAAGCAGGGTCTGGCGCACTCTCCTGAAGGTCGGCGCGTGTTTGCCACCATGACGGTGACAGACAACCTGATTCTGGGCGCCTTTCCGCGCCTGACCGGCAGCCGCCCCAAGGGCGATGTGCCGGGCGATCTGGAGCGCGCGATGGAGCTGTTCCCGCGCCTCAAGGAGCGCCGCAACCAGTTGGCGGGAACACTCTCGGGTGGTGAGCAGCAGATGCTGGCCATGGCGCGCGCGGTGATGCTGAACCCGGAAATTGTGCTGCTGGACGAGCCCTCCATGGGGCTGGCGCCCATTCTGGTGGAAGAGGTTTTCCGCATCATTGCCGACCTGAAATCGCGTGGCGTGACCATGCTGCTGGTCGAACAGTTTGCCGCAGCAGCCCTGAAGGTGGCCGATTATGGCTATGTGCTGGAAAACGGCCGTATCTCGGTGCATGGCGAGGCCGCCAAGCTGCGTGACGACCCGGCCGTGAAAGCGGCCTACCTGGGCGGCAGCGGGCACTGAGGCAGCCGTTACGCCGCGCCGGTGCTGGCTGACAGGCTGCCCCGGCTGATCTGGCTACTTCACCCCTGTACCCATACACTGGCCGCTGCCGCTGCCAGGGCCAAAATCAGCAGGATGCCGGCCCAGCGAATGGCATGCAGGGCTGCGTTGAGCTCTTGCACCAAGGGGCTGGGCGTATGGGACGTTGGGTCGGCCAGCGCCGACGTTGAGCCCAGCTGCAAATCAAAGCCCGCTGCCGACAGCGTCCACAGTGCGCGCAGTGAGCACATGGC
>JASJPN010000066.1:0-2283 GCA_031426635.1 Polaromonas sp. | reverse complement strand
AGGTAGGCGCCGGTGCCGAAAAACAGCGCATGGCCAAACGAAAACTGCCCGCCAAAGCCGCCCAGAATGTTCCACGCCTGGGCCAGCAAGGCCGCATACAGCGCCATCATCACAAAGTTCAGGATGACACCGGAATCCGTCATCAGCGGGATGCTGGCGACCAGCGTGACAAAAAGAAAAATGTCAAGCAACTCTTTCCCGCCGCCCTTCATGTCGATCTTCATGCCTTGGCTCCAAACAGGCCTTGCGGGCGAAACAGCAGCACCGCAATGAAGATGACAAAGATACCGATCTGCCCGAGCGACTCACCCAGGTACAAACCGCCTAAAGACTCCACCACGCCAATCAACAAGCCGCCGAGCAGGGCGCCGCCAAAGCTGCCCATGCCGCCCAGCACCACCACAGTGAAAGCCACCAGCACAAAGCCGCTGCCCACTTGCGGGTTCACATAGTAGGCCGGCAGCAAGAAGCAGGCGGCGGCCCCCAGGCACGCCAGACCCATCAGTTTGGCGCCATGTTTTTCCTTGGCGACCGCGCGAATTGCGCGACCCAGATCGGTCTTGCCGACGATCCACAGCAACAAGCCCGAAACCAGCAAGGCCCCTGCGAACGCCACCAGTTTGGGCAAGGCAATCATGGCCGGACCGATGGCGATGGTGGTCAGCGTGTAAGCGGTATCGATGGTCCGCGTGTCGGACTTGAAAAACAGCAGGGCTGTATTCTCCATGACGATGGACAGGCCCAGCGTCACCAACAGGATGTTCTCGTCTTTTCCATGGCTGGCCCGGTTGATGATCAGGCGCTGCAGGGCATAGCCCAACACGAACATGCCGAGCACTACCAGGGGCAGCGCCAGATAGGGATCAATGCCGAAGCGCTCCTTGAGCAGGTACACGGCATACAGCGCCACCATCAACGCCGCCCCATGGGCAAAGTTGATGATGTGCAGCACGCCGTAGATCAGCGTCAGGCCCAGAGCGATCAATGCATAGACCGCCCCGGTGGTCAGTCCATTGAGCAGGGACGGGAAAAGAATTCCGGAGTCAAACATCCTGGGCAACCGGGTCTTCAGGCCCTGAGCGGGAACACCGGATCGATTTCGCGGTACTCGCGCGGAATGATGACCTTGATGTCGTTCTTGAGGACTTGCGTCATCAAGGGCTGGGCACCCATGTTTTGTCCATTGACGAACTTGGTCGCGCCATACGGCATGATGTGGTCGGCAAAGGTGCTCTTCTCCAGCGCATCGATGATGGCGGCACGGTCGCCTGATTTGGCGCGCTCGATGGCATCGGCCAGCAGCATCATGGCCGTGTAGGTATTGAATATCTCGTAGCTGAAGAACAGGCCCTTGGCCTCGACCCGCTTCTTCAGGGCGGCCGAGCGCTTGTCCTTGGGGTTGAACCAGTGGTTGCAATCAATGATGCCGTTGGCCGCGTCCGGAAACTCCTTGACAAACTTGTAGCTGGACGCAGCGCCGCCCAGCACCGAGTAGATGGCCTTGGGCGTGACCTTCTGCTGCTGCATGGTGCGCACCAGCAAGGTATATTCGTTGTAGTAGTTGGCCGGGATCACGATGTCCGGGTTGACCGCTTTCATCCGCAGCACGATGTTGTTGAAATCGCGCGTCGGGTTCGCATGCTTGATGACTTCTTTCACCTCGTAGCCGTAGCCGGGCAATTCGCGCGCCAGCAGGTTGGCCGTGCCCGTGCCAAAGAGCGACTCTTCATGAATGATCATCACCGTGCGCGCGGGCTTGCCCGCTGCCGTGTTCAGGACATGCAGATTGGCGATGGCCACTTCGGCGCACTTGCGATAGCCCGGGCCAAAGCGGAAGGTATTCTTCAGGCCACGCTCCACGATTTGATCCGCCACCCCCACATCAACGACATGGGGCAGGTTGTATTTGGCCGCAGCCTGCGTGGTCGCCAGGCAGATGGCAGAGGCATACGCACCGACCACGGCAGACACGCCCGCCTCGTTCATCTTCTCAACCTCTGCCGCACCGGCTTGCGGTTGTGACTGGGCGTCACCGAGCAGCGCTTCGAACTTGGCGCCGCCCATGGACTTGATGCCACCCGCCTTGTTGATGTCCTCAATGGCCATGAGCGCACCTTCGCGGCATTGCTGACCGGAATAGGCCAGCGCGCCCGTGACCGGATGCAGGACGCCCACCTTGATGGTCCTGGGTTGCGCACCCCCGACCAGAGGAAATGCCATAGCCGAAGCGGCTGCGGCGGATTGGGACATGAAATGGCGACGTGTACTCATGGCATTTTCCTT
>JASJPN010000065.1:66843-111164 GCA_031426635.1 Polaromonas sp. | reverse complement strand
CTGAATCCACTGAATCAGCCTCTGGCATGGCGTTTTTGTTCGGCTCCGAGCGTTTTGGCATGACCAATGACGACGTTTACCGCTGCAACGTGGCGCTGAGCATTCCGACCAACCCCACCTTTGGCTCGCTCAACCTGGGTGCCGCCATCCAGTTGATTGCCTACGAATGGCGCATGACTTTGGGCGGCTTTCCCGTGGTTGGCGTTGAAGGTATACAACAAGGTGTGGCTCAATCGACCCCTCAGGCAAGACCGCTGGCTGATGCCGCTCAAGTCGCCGGCATGTTGCGGCATTGGGAGCGGTCGCTGGCCGAACTTGGCTTTCTAGACCCCGCTGCGCCTAAAAAACTGATGCCGCGTCTGAACCAGTTGTTCAACCGTGCGGCCCTCAGCCCGGAAGAAATCCACATCTTGCGCGGCATTGCCAAGGCAATGTCTGAGGCGGTCGCAAAAGCTGATTCTGCCCAAAAACCTTAATGCAAGCCCTGGTGAGCCCGGCCTGATGGAACTGTTCTAAACTAGGCTTATGTTTTCACGCTTACGCTCTGACATTCAATGCATCCTTGAACGCGACCCCGCTGCTCGCAGCGCGTGGGAGGTGCTCACCTGCTACCCCGGCTTACACGCCGTGATGCTGCACCGCTTCGCACACAGTTGCTGGACGCATGGTTTCAAGTGGCTGGGGCGCTTTGTGTCCAATATCTCGCGCTGGCTCACCGGTATTGAAATTCATCCCGGCGCCATCATTGGCGAACGTGTCTTTTTTGACCATGCCATGGGCGTGGTGGTGGGCGAGACCGCTGAAATTGGTGACGGCTGCACCATTTACCAAGGTGTCACCTTGGGCGGTACCTCGCTTTACAAGGGGCAAAAGCGTCACCCCACGCTGGGTAAAAACGTGGTGGTCAGCGCTGGTGCCAAGGTGTTGGGCGGTTTTACGGTAGGCGACAACGCCAAAATCGGCAGCAACGCCGTCGTCATCAAACCCGTGCCCGCGGGTGCCACAGCAGTGGGCATCCCCGCACGGCTGATTTTGGCACCAGATGCAGAAAAAAGTGGTGATGCGGCTTTGGCTACCTCCTTCTCAGCCTACGGCGTCAGCCCAGACATTGACCCCGTCGGCCAAGCCATGCGCGGCTTGATTGACAACGCAAGTTCCCAAGAACACCAAATCGCGCTGCTCTGGGGTGCGATTGAAAAACTCTCCACCGCCCTGAAAAAAGGCGACTGCATGCCCGATGATGCAGCCCTGGCTGAAGCGTTCGAGGCGAAAAAATTCAGCGAGATGGTCGGGAAATAAGTTAATTTAGTTCACTCGAATCGCGCTTTTGGGCCTGAACGCCTTGCAAACCGCATCGTCAGTTTCTAAATACGGCCCGCCAATCAAATCAATACAGTACGGCACCGCCGCAAAGATGCCCGCTACTGCCTGCGTCCCATCGGCGTTTTTCAAACCCCCCAGTGTCTCCGCAATCGCCTTGGGTTGACCGGGCAGGTTGATGATGAGGGTCTGCCCTCGAATCACCGCCACCTGCCGTGACAAAATCGCGGTCGGTACAAACTTCAGGCTAATTTGCCGCATCTGCTCGCCAAACCCCGGCATTTCCTTGTCCGCCACCGCCAGTGTGGCCTCGGGCGTCACATCGCGCAGGGCAGGGCCGGTGCCGCCGGTGGTCAGCACCAGGGCGCAGCCGGCATTGACCAGCTCAATCAAGGTCGCGCTAATCGTCTCTGCCACGTCGGGAATCAGCCGCGCTTCAAAGGTGGTGGGGTTTTTCACGGCGCAGGTCAGCCAGTTTTGCAGCGCAGGCAAGCCTTGGTCCTCGTACACGCCGGCGGAGGCACGGTCGCTGATGGAGACGATGCCGATGCGGATGGGGTCGAAAGTAGGAGTGGTTTGAATCATTTTGTTTTGAGTGTTAAGTTGGCACCAAGCCGGTGTATTTATTGCCTAACGTGCTATAAAAATAATAGTAAAATAAGGACTTACTCGGCAGCGTCAGCCGAACCGACCCCACCCTCCAACTGCTCCCTCACCAGCAAAAAGATCTCCCGATACGCCCGCCCTTGGCGGTGCGCGGTGCCTGCGGGGGCTTTGATCATCGCCTCCTGGTCTTTGCGGGCCTGGCGGATGAGGGCGCGGAGTTGCTGGGTGTCGGTTTCGGGTTTGATGCCGATCCAGCGCTGGAAGGCGTCGTCGTTGGCGATCAGGTCGTCGCGCCATTTCTCGGCCACGTGCAGGGCCATTTTGTCGGCGGCGGTGCCGGTGGTTTTGGTGGCGATGGCTTCGCGGGCGGCCTCGACCATCTCGGGCTCCAGCTTGCGCATCAGCTTGCCGACAAACTGCATTTGACGGCGACGGCCTTCAAAGTTGGTGATGCGTCTGGTCTCGGCCAAAGCGTCTAACAGTTTTTCGTTCAAGCCGATGGCTTCTAGCTGGTCAGCGTTGAGGATGAGCAGGCTCTCTCCAAGTGCTTGCAGCTCGTCGCTTTCGCGTTTGTCGTCGGTGCGGCTGGTGTCGTGACGGCCTTTCATTTCCCGTTTCAGGGTCTGATCCATTTCGCTGTCTTCCGCAACAAAATGACCGTTGACGTAGTAACCTTTTTTGAATTTTCCTGCCATGATGTGCTCAGTGTGTAGTTGGGATGTGGGGTGTGAAAACAGAGGCCGGCCCTATTGGAATCCCGTAGCTAGTATCATAGCCGTCGATATGAAGAAATTGACACCCCCCACTAAAGTCTCCAAAGCGGCCAAATCGACCGGAAAATCGGTTGGATTTAGTTATTCCCGCCCTTTTTTCGAAGATTTGGTGGACAGCGCCCTTGCGCATGCCAAAAAACTGGGCGCGACTGACGCTGGCGCGGAGGCCTCCGAAGGCTGCGGCCTCTCTGTGTCGGTGCGCAAAGGCGAGCTTGAAAACGTCGAACGCAACCGCGACAAATCCCTCGGTGTGACGGTGTACGTGGGCACGCGACGCGGCAACGCCAGCACATCTGACTTCTCCAAAGCCGCCATTGAGCGCACGGTGCAGGCCGCCTTTGACATTGCCCGCTTCACCGCCGAAGACCCCTTTGCCAGTTTGCCCGATGAGGCCGACATTGTGAGTGCAGCAGAAATTGCCCAGCACGATTTGGATTTATTCCACCCCTGGGCTGTGACCAGCGAACAAGCCGCAGCTTTGGCACTGGAGTGCGAGGCCGCCGCCCTGCAGACCAGCCGAAAATGGATCACCAACAGCGAAGGCGC
This sequence comes from Polaromonas sp., assembly GCA_031426635.1. GTDB lineage: Bacteria > Pseudomonadota > Gammaproteobacteria > Burkholderiales > Burkholderiaceae_C > Aalborgiella. Next base: position 107,919 of record JASJPN010000065.1, on the reverse strand, counting down.
AGGCGTGTCAGCCCAGCAAAGCCACTTTTTCAGCGCCCACACACACGGGTTTCGCGGTGGTTATGCCAGTTCGCGGCATTCGCTGTCGGTCTCGCCAATTGCCGGCAAGGGTGACGACATGCAGCGCGATGGTTGGTACAGCTCAGAGCGCAGTGCGGACGAGTTGGCCTCGCCGCAAGACGTCGGTCGATACGCCGCCCAGCGTGCGCTGAGCCGTCTGAGATCACGAAAAATCGCCACAACGGAATGCCCCATTTTGTTTGAATCACCCCTGGCCGCAGGTTTGCTGGGTGGTTTGGTGCAAGCGATCAGTGGTGGTGCCTTGTATCGCAAAAGTTCGTTTTTGCTGGACTCGCTGGGCAAGCAGGTGCTGCCTAAACACATCAACGTGATGGAAGACCCGTTTGTCGTGCGCGGCAAAGGCAGCTCGCCGTTTGACGATGAAGGCGTGCGGGTTAAAGCGCGCCAGGTGATTAACTCAGGGCGTGTCGAAGGCTACTTTTTAGGCAGCTATAGCGCTCGCAAACTGGGTATGAAGACGACAGGCAATGCCGGTGGCTCGCATAACCTGACGCTTACATCCAGGTTGACCAAGCCAGAAGATGACCTGGTTGCGATGCTGCAAAAACTCGGCACGGGTCTGTTTGTGACCGAGCTGATGGGTTCGGGCGTGAACGGCGTGACGGGCGACTACTCGCGCGGTGCCAGTGGTTTTTGGGTCGAAAATGGCGAAATTGCCTTTCCCGTGCATGAAATCACCATCGCTGGCAACTTCAAAACCATGCTCAAAGGCATCACGGCCGTGGGCGCGGACACCTACAACTACGGCGCAAAAACCGTCGGGTCGATTTTGGTAAATCGCATGAAAGTAGCTGGAAGCTAACTAACTAACCCGCCAGCGCTGTTTTTACCGCTGCCGATACCTGTCCCATCTCGGCTTTGCCAGCGAGTTGGGTTTTGACAGCGCCCATGACTTTGCCCATGTCGCCGGGGCCGGTCGCTCCTAGTTCGGCGACAATGGTTTTCACGGCTGCTAACACCTCATCTGCCGTCATGCGAACTGGCAGGTAGGTTTGCAACACTTTCATTTCCGCCGCTTCTTTGTCAGCCAAATCGGTACGTTGCGCTTTTTGGAAGGCTTCAATCGAGTCTTTGCGCTGTTTGATGAGTTTGTCAACGATGGCGACCACGGCCACGTCGTCCAACACCACGCGCTCATCGACTTCTTTTTGCTTGCAGGCCGCCAGCAGCAGCCGTATGGTGCCCAAGCGCTCACTGTCTTTGGCGCGCATGGCGGTTTTCATGTCTTCGGTGATTTGGTCTTTGAGTAGCATGTGTATATCCTTCAAAGTAAAAAAGCCCGCTAGAGCATGTCTGGCGGGCTAATTCATGTTGCAAAGTATTGCTGCGAAGCCGTACGGGTTAGTACATTTTCTTTGGCAACATCATGCTGCGAATGCGTTTGTAGTTACGCTTGACGGCCGCAGCCTTCTTGCGTTTACGCTCAGCGGTTGGTTTCTCATAGAACTCACGAGCGCGCAGGTCAGTCAATAGGCCCAATTTCTCAATCGTGCGCTTGAAACGACGTAAAGCTACATCAAACGGCTCATTCTCTTTTAAACGGACAGTGGTCATGAAATAATAATTTCCGAAAAGGTGCGCTGGGAAGATCGTGGCCCTGCGCGTAAGTTTTGTGGTGATACAAGGCAATGGCCTATTTGCACACCCGCTAAACCGCAAATTATACCCATTTTTAGGTCGCTTGTAACGTGCCAGTCATGTGTTTGCATCTGTGGTGTATATTTTGCCTATGAAAACCACCCTCAAGTTGACGGCACCCACACTGGCATCTTATGTCCTTGCAATCATTGCTTTGTGGATCGTGCTTCAGGCTGGTTTGCTGGTAGCGTTGTTTTCGGGTCTGCTGGTGTATTCGCTGGTTCACTTATTGGCTCCCACCATCGAAAAAAAATTCAGCAGTAAACAATCGCGCGCCATAGTTGTTGTTTTGTTGTCTGCGCTGATTATTTTGGGTATCAGTGCTGCCGTGTGGGCAATGGTTGCATTTTTACGCAGCGACGCTGGGAGTTTGCCGACATTGCTGCAAAAATTGGCCAACATGATTGAGGCTTCGCGCAGTCAACTGCCTGAGTGGGTGACGGCGAACCTACCCGAAGGCGTCGATGCCTTGCACGAATGGATGACCGAATGGCTCCGCGAACACGCTGGGGAAGCGAAGTTGCTGGGACAAGAAGCCGGCCATGTGCTTGTTCAGCTGCTCTTGGGCATGATCATTGGCAGCATGGTCGCCTTGCAGGATGCGACCAGCGATGACAGCTATCGTCCTTTTGCATCGGCATTACTGGATCGGGTGGTGAATCTGACGCTGATGTTTCGCAAAATTGTGTTCGCACAGGTGCGTATTTCGCTGATTAATACGGCATTCACGGCGATTTACTTGCTGGTCATCCTGCCTTTGGCTGGTGTCCATTTGCCCCTAACCAAGAGCATGATCGCGATTACGTTTCTGGCAGGTTTGATCCCTGTCGTCGGCAATATTGTGTCCAACACGGTGATTGTGATCGTGGCGTTCTCTCATTCGCTGTACGTGGCCGTCGCATCACTGGTGTTCATGGTCGTGATCCACAAGCTGGAGTATTTTTTGAATGCGCGCATCATTGGAGCCCAGATCAATGCGCGTGCCTGGGAGATGCTGACGGCCATTTTGTTGATGGAAACGCTGTTTGGCCTGCCAGGCGTGGTGGCTGCGCCCGTGTTTTATGCTTACATCAAGAAGGAGCTGAGCGACCAAGAGTGGGTCTGAGTTTCGCCTTCAAACCCTGCGCGCAAGCGTAGCCACTGGCCCAAGCCCATTGGAAGTTGTAGCCACCCAGCCAGCCGGTCACATCGAGCACTTCACCAATAAAGTACAGTCCCGCCTGCTTGGATTCCATGGTTTGTGATGACACATCGCGCGTGTCCACGCCGCCCAGCGTGACTTCGGCTTTTTTGTAGCCCTCCGAACCAGTAGGAAAGAGTTCCCAGTTGGAGAGGCGCTGCGCCAATTGCGCCAGGGCCTTGTCAGGGACGTCGCAGATGGCACGTTGCAGTGCGGGGTCTTGCGACGTCCAAGCCTCAGCCAGGCGGGACGGCACCAAGGCGGCAAGCTCATTGGCCACCAGTTTGCGTGAAGTCGCTTTGCAGCGCAGTAAAAGCGGCAATAAATCAACATTGGGTGCTAAATTGATCTTGATGGGCATGTTCTCACGCCAAAAGCTTGAAATTTGCAGAACAGCCGGACCGCTTAAACCGCGGTGGGTAAAGAGTAAATCCTCGGTAAAACTGGTTTTTGTTTTCTTGGAACCCGTTTCAATGATCACAGGCAGTGCCAAGCCCGCAAGCTGAGCGTAGGGCGCCCAGTCCGCGCCATCAAAGGTCAGTGGCACCAGGGCTGGGCGGGGCTCGACCAGTCTGAGGCCAAACTGCTTGGCGACGCGGTAGCCAAAATCAGTCGCACCTATCTTGGGAATCGATAATCCGCCGGTGGCGATAACGATGGCGGAGGTTGAAATGATGCCTCTATCGCTATCAATTTCATAGCTGACAAGGCATGTTTCATGTTGGTCAGGACCATTGTTTATGGGGAAGTCAGGTGTTTTTGTGCGAATTTGATGCACTTGGCATGGCTGCCAGCGTTCTACCGAACCCAGAGCGCACTCGCGCAGCAGCATGTCGATCAAGTCTTGTGCGGAGCGGTCGCAAAACAGTTGCCCTTTGTGCTTTTCATGATGTGCAATGCCGTGTCGATCCATCAAGCTGATGAAGTCACGTGGCGTGTAACGGGTTAGAGCGCTGCGGCAAAAGTGGGGGTTGTCACTTAAAAAATGGGCAGGGCTGACATCTTTGTTGGTAAAGTTGGCCCGCCCACCACCTGAAATACGGATTTTCTCGGCTACTTTGTCACTGTGATCCAGCACCAACACTTTGAGACCCAGTTGTCCCGCCGTACCGGCGCAAAACAGGCCAGCCGCGCCGGCACCGATGATGACGACGTCAAATTGATGCATATAAATGGATATTCCCGGATATTCCGATAAATGGGCGATATGTGTAGTGATTAGAGCTTAACTTCTGCTAAATCGCTCAATCGTCATGCGCGATAGATCGACCTCGGGCTGACGCTGGGCGATTAAATCTGCAATCGCCCGGGCGCTGCCGCAGCTCAAAGCCCAACCACTGGAGCCGTGACCCAAATTGAGCCAGATACCCGCCATGCCGCTGGCACTAATGACCGGTGGACCGTCAGGCAGCGTGGGCCTCGCGCCTCGCCACTCTTGGACACTGCTGGCGTTGGAGGTGTGCGCGGCACCTGGAAACCAATCTTGCAACACTTTGTAGAGGGTCGAGAAAGCGCTAAAGCGTTTGCTGTCCGAGGTGCTGCCAATAGGCGGGCCACCCATCTCGGCACTGCCTGCCACGCGCACGCGGTTGCCGAGCCGCGTGATGGCCACCTTAAAGCGTTCATCCATCAGGGCGCTGTTAGGGGCGTTCAGATTTTCTCGCACCACGGCGCTGACCGAATAGCCATAAACGGGGATCAGGGGAATTTTGAGTTTGAGGGGTTGGATGGACCTGAGCAAGCCAGCACTGGCCGCACCCGCGCACAGCACCACGGCATCAAAGCGACGTGGCGTGGTATCGTTAGCTATACATAGTGTAGCTGAATCGGTATATTTGATACTGGTTACTGATGAATTAAACTCGAATGTGACACCCAACTTCTGAGCTTCCTTCTTCAGTAAAAGCGTAAATTCCCGGCAATTGCCCACTTCATCGGTAGGTAGATGCACAGCACCAAAAAATTTTTTATCTGGGTTGAGCGCCGGTTCAATCTGTCGCGTTTGCTCAGGCGTCATTTTACTGAACGGCACGCCGTTGTCGCGTAAAACTTCGAGGCTGGGCAGCAGCAGTTTGGCATCTGCGGAAGTGCGAAGCAGCACGGTCAGGCCGTCGCTGCGCTCGTAGTCGAGGCCTAAATCCGTGCTGATGCTGCGCAGGCGCATCCGGCTATAAGCAGCCAAGCCCTGCATGCTGGCGCGGTTGGCAAGGTAGGTCTCCAGTTTGCAGGCGCGGTACCAGTGCCACATCCAGCCCAGCTCGGCAGCGTTCAGTGGTAATTTGATTTTGACGGGTGCATGGCGGCCAAACAGGTGCTTCAGCACTTTGGCTGGCATACCAGGTGCTGCCCAAGGCAATGATGTGAAGGTTTGGTAACCGGGCGCAATCACGCCGGCATTGGCAAAGCTGGCTTCTTCGGCGGCGGCCCGATGGCGCTCAAAAACGGTGACTTCGTGGCCGTCTGTAGCGAGTTCATAGGCTGTGGTGACGCCGATGACGCCCGCGCCAACGATGGCAATTTTCATGAATAGGGATTATTTTGTTGCAGTGCAGCGAGTCATTATCGCGGAATAAGGCTGAATAATTAGCAGGCGTGCCTGAGAGAATCAGCCCAATTCAGGAGGCAGGTTGAAACGTCTTGCCCATGCTACAATTAAAAGGCTTTACTAGCTGTGCTCAATACTGTGCAAAGGTAGTAAAGTAATTCGCGAATCAGCCCATTCAAGGTGTTGCGGGTGGCAATGTGACGGTGGTCTCATCTAAAGAGGATGAGCAGCTTGGCTTGCCGCTTGACAAATCGGGCGGATTTTAGACCTAACCTTTTGAAAATACTGGAATTATTATGTCAGTGACTATGCGTCAAATGCTCGATGCGGGTGTTCATTTCGGACACCAAACACGCTTCTGGAACCCCAAGATGGCCCCGTTCATTTTCGGCCATCGCAACAAAATTCACATCATCAACCTGGAAAAATCGCTGCCGATGTTCCAGGAGGCAACCAAGTTTGTGCGTCAATTGACCGCAAACGGCGGTACCGTATTGATGGTTGGCACCAAGCGCCAGGCGCGCGAAATTTTGGCGACTGAAGCGCAGCGCGCTAATGTGCCATTCGTCGACCAGCGTTGGTTGGGCGGCATGATGACCAACTTCAAGACGGTCAAAATTTCTCTCAAGCGTCTGAAAGAAATGAAAATCCAGCAAGAAGCGGGTCTTGATGCTTTGAGCAAAAAAGAGCAACTCATGTTTGCCCGTGAAATGGCCAAACTTGAACGCGACATGGGCGGTATTCAAGACATGACTGCTTTGCCGGATGCGATTTTTGTCATTGACGTCGGCTACCACAAAATTGCTATTCTTGAAGCGCGTAAACTGGGTATTCCATTGATTGGTGTGGTTGACTCCAACCATTCACCAGAAGGCATTGATTACGTCATTCCGGGTAACGACGACTCATCAAAAGCTGTCGCTTTGTATGCCCGCGGCATTGCAGACGCCATTTTGGAAGGCCGTAACAGCCGCGCAAATGAGGTGGTCAAAGCGGTTGCTCCTGAAGCCGGTGATGAGTTTGTTGAAGTTGAAGAGGCTCCTGCAGCCTAAGTTTGACACTTCCCTGCTTGCCCGGGCGTTAGACAAAAAGAGGGGCTCGTGTAGCCCTCTTTTTTTGAGTCAGTCGCTTTGGGGTCTGAGCGGAATGCCGTTAAGTCGTGAATTTTGTTGCGATGTTTAGTTTGATTTATTTAGATAATTAAGAGTTGGAGAATATGTAATGGTTGCTATCACCGCAAGCATGGTCGCCGCACTGCGCGCCAAGACTGATGCCCCTATGATGGAATGTAAAAAAGCCTTGACGGAAGCTGAAGGCAACATGGACAAAGCCGAAGAGTTGCTGCGCGTCAAGCTTGGCAGCAAGGCTAGCAAAGCCTCAGACCGCATCACCGCCGAAGGTGTGGTGGTGTGTAGCGTTGCAGGCAATACGGGTGCGATGCTGGAAGTTAATTGCGAAACCGACTTTGTTACCAAAAACGACAGCTTTTTGGCCTTGTCGCAAGCCGCAGTAGATTTGATTGCGAAAAATAACCCTGCTGATGTCGCGGCCTTGTCTGCACTGGCCTTTAGCATGGATGGTTTTGGCCCCACGCTGGAAGACGTGCGTAAAGGTTTGATCGGCAAAATTGGCGAGAACATGAGTTTTCGCCGATTCAAGCGTTTTGCTACAGGCGCTCAATTGGCAACCTACCTGCACGGCACACGCATTGGTGTAGTCGTTGAGTTTGAAGGTGACGCTGTAGCGGCTAAAGACGTTGCGATGCACATTGCCGCGATGAAGCCCGTGTCCTTGAGCAGTGCTGAAGTGCCGGCTGAGTTGGTTGCCAAAGAGCGTTCCGTTGCTGCTGCCAAAGCGGCTGAAGATGCCGCTATAGCCGTGGCTGCAGGCAAGCCTGTGCAGTCCGATGAGATCGTTGCCAAACGCATCGAGGGCGGCGTGCAAAAATTCTTGAAAGAAGTCTCTTTGTACAACCAGTCGTTTGTGAAAAATGACAAGCTCACAGTCGAACAAATGCTCAAGGCTGCCGGTACCCACGTGAAAGCATTCACGCTGTACGTGGTCGGTGAAGGCATTGAGAAAAAGGTTGATGATTTCGCGGCCGAAGTGGCGGCTCAAGTGGCTGCTGCCAAGAGCGCGGCTTAAGCTTGCAGCTTTTACTCGCAACTTTATTTAGTCTCCGCAAAACTTGCTCACCCTCTGAATCACACACGACATCAACCTACAGGAGCCTCCCATGACTGACCTTGTGACAGCGAACAATGTGCCTGCCTACAAGCGGATTTTGCTCAAACTGTCTGGCGAGGCGTTGATGGGGGATGACGCATTTGGCATCAACCACTCGACCATTGTGCGTATGGTTGAAGAAATTGCTGAAGTCACCCGCATGGGGGTTGAGGTCGCCGTTGTGATTGGTGGCGGTAACCTTTTTCGTGGCGTAGCTGGCGGCTCGGTCGGTATGGACCGAGCTACAGCCGACTACATGGGTATGCTCGCCACCGTCATGAATGCCCTGGCTTTGGGCGATACCATGAATAAGGCGGGCTTGATAGCGCGCGTCATGTCGGCTATTGCCATTGAACAAGTGGTCGAACCTTATATTCGTCCCAAGGCCTTGCAGTATCTTGAAGAAGGCAAAGTGGTTATTTTTGCAGCCGGCACGGGCAACCCCTTTTTCACCACAGACACCGCCGCCGCGCTGCGTGGTGCCGAGATTGGTGCGGAAGTGGTGCTTAAGGCAACCAAAGTCGATGGTGTTTATTCAGCAGACCCGAAAAAAGACCCAACAGCTACGCGTTACACCAAGCTTAGTTTTGACCAGGCCATGTCGCAAAACTTGGGCATCATGGATGCCACTGCGTTTGCCCTGTGCCGCGATCAAAAACTACCGATTAAAGTATTTTCCATCTTCAAACATGGCGCGTTAAAGCGTGTGGTCATGGGTGAAGACGAAGGCACTTTGGTGTACGCCTAATTTAATCTATATTCTCAAACTGAACACCTTATCTTCGCTGCCACAGCAAGTTACAGGAGGAAAACATGCCAACGATCCCTATCAGAACGCAAGCTGAAACGAAGATGGATCAATCCATCGAAGCATTCAAAAACAATATCAGCAAAATTCGCACAGGCCGAGCCAGTCCGGCCTTACTTGACAGTGTGCAAGTTGATTACTATGGCAGCATGATGCCCATAGGACAGGTCGCTAACTTGTCCATGATTGATTCGCGTACGGTGGGTATCCAGCCATGGGAAAAGGGCATGGGTGCAAAAATTGAGAAAGCCATTCGCGACAGTGATTTGGGACTCAACCCGTCGAGCATGGGCGACTTGATTCGTGTGCCGATGCCCATGATGAGCGAAGAGCGCCGTAAAGAGATGACCAAGCTCGTGCGCAATGAAGGCGAAAGCGCCAAAATTGCGATTCGCAATCTGCGCCGTGATGCCAATGAGCAACTTAAAAAGTTGGTGAAAGACAAACTAGCCTCTGAAGACGATCAAAAGCGTTCAGAAACAGATATCCAAAAGGTCACAGATCGTCATATTGTGGCGATTGACCAGCTGGTAGCCGCCAAAGAGCATGAGATTATGGCCGTTTAAGCTTCTTTGAATGTGTGAAATTTTCGCCTAGCATCTTGTTTTGACACGTAAACCTATGAACGCAGAGAGGGTCGTTCCGCATCACATAGCCATCGTGATGGATGGCAACGGTCGCTGGGCCAATCAGCGTTTTCTACCACGTGTTGCCGGTCATAAACAAGGCGTTGATGTCTTGCATCGCTGTGTCAAGGCCTGTGTCCAGCGCGGCGTGAAAGTCCTGACTGTATTTGCATTTTCATCTGAAAACTGGGACAGACCCGCTGAAGAAGTCTCTGGATTGATGGAATTGTTAGCCAAAGCGCTGGCGCGTGAAGTCGCTCAACTCAGCGCGGATGGTGTGCAGATACATTTTGTCGGAGAACGAGAGGGTTTGTCTGACAGTTTAAAAAAAGGTTTTCTGCAAGCAGAGGCGGCCACGGCGCACAATACACGACTCATTTTTAATATTTGCTTTAATTACGGAGGTCGCTGGGATATTGTCCAAGCTGCTCAAAAGTTAACAGCGAAGGGCGTTCCGCTGACCGCCAGCAGTTTGGATGCTGAGATGGCTCTGGCACATGTGCCTGATCCGGATTTGATTATTCGCACGGGCGGCGAGCTACGAATCAGTAATTTCTTGCTATGGCAGGCGGCTTATTCCGAGTTTTATTTCAGCGAGAAACTCTGGCCAGATTTTGATGCTGCTGCTTTGGATAGGGCCATCGATGAATTTAATCGACGTGAACGGCGCTTTGGTAAAACGTCCGAGCAAATTCAGACGCAGGTGACGGCTTGAAGTGCTTCATTCTTATGGGCTTTGGGCACATGGATGGCGCGATCCTTTTTAAACCTAAAACAAGATAAATTTGATGCTTAAACAACGCGTTTTGACAGCGCTAGCCATGCTTGCTATTTTATTGCCTGCATTATTGTATCCAACGCCTTGGCCATTTTGTTTGCTGGCACTTGTTTTCATGGCGGCTGGCGCCTGGGAGTGGGGGCGTTTGAATGGGTTGGAAGCCAGAGGGGCGATTTGGGTGAGCTGTCAATTTGTTATGTTGGCCGCCATGACTTGGTATTTGGGTTTGCTTGAGCGGCAACTCACCACTCTTTGGATCATCGCCAGTGGTTTGTGGGTGCTGGTAGGTGCCTGGTTACTCAAAACCGGTGTCTCCGGTTGGTCGACAATTCCATCTGGGCTGCGCAGAATGGGGGGGGTGTTGGCCCTGTGGCTGGCATGGCTGGCAGTGTCGCAAGCGCGCATCATGGGCATTAACTTTTTAATGTCTGTATTGTTGTTGGTTTGGGCGGCAGATATATTCGCTTATTTTGTAGGCAGAGCTTTGGGCGGCAAGTTTACCTCCCGCAAACTGGCAGCTAGCATCAGTCCTGGCAAAAGCTGGGAAGGTGTTTGGGGCGGGGTTGCAGGTGTCTTGTTGTTGGCCTTCGCTTGGGTGCAGGCAGATGCGTACTGGCAAAACGCAGTAGCCAGTCTCTACACACGATTATGGAGTCAGCATATGGTTTTGATGCTGATGGCGTTGCTGTTCCTGACTGCGATGAGCGTGGTGGGTGATTTGGTTGAGTCGCTGATTAAACGCAGTGCTGGCGTTAAAGATTCAAGTGGCTTGTTGCCTGGGCACGGTGGCGTACTTGACCGTATCGATGCTTTGCTGCCAACCTTACCGATGGCCATGATGCTGGTTGCCCTCATCGCATGAAGCAGCAGCGATTAACCATTCTCGGTTCTACCGGTTCGATAGGCGCCAGCACGCTGGATGTGGTGGCGCGTCATCCGGATCGTTTTCAGGTGTTTGCGCTCAGTGCGTCCACCCAAGTGGATGTGATGCTGGCGCAAATTGCTCAATTTAAACCAACTTATGCGGTCATGGCCAGTGAGCCCCATGCTCTGGAATTGGCTCATAAAGTCAAGCTAAATCAGTTTAATACCGTCGTATTATCTGGCCCTAGTGCTATTGAAATGATAGCATCTCATGAGTCGGCTGAGATTGTCATGGCGGCCATTGTGGGCGCTGCTGGCCTCGCGCCATGTTTGGCTGCGGCGCGTACGGGCAAGCGTTTGTTGTTGGCGAACAAAGAAGCTTTGGTGGTGGGCGGCGAACTATTTTTGTCTACAGTCAAAGCCGGTGGTGCGATATTGCTGCCCATCGACAGCGAACACTCAGCTATTTTCCAGTGCTTGCCACCAGATCCTGCAACTTGGCAGGCGCACGTCGAAAAAATTATTCTCACCGCCTCAGGTGGGCCCTTCCGCAATCGTGATGTGGCTACTTTGCGTGATGTCACTCCCGCAGAAGCCTGCGCCCACCCGAACTGGGTCATGGGTCGCAAAATCTCGGTCGATTCCGCCACCATGATGAACAAGGCTCTTGAGGTGATTGAGGCTAAATATCTGTTTGGTATGAGCCTGGAACAGATTGAGGTGGTGATTCATCCTCAAAGTGTGATCCATTCGATGGTGCAGTTTCGCGATACATCCGTACTTGCGCAGCTTGGCACACCTGATATGCGTGGCCCCATTGCATTTGGTCTGTCATGGCCTGATCGTATCAGCAATGGTTCTGCGGCCATTGACTTTAAAGCCTTGTCTGCCATGACATTTGAAGCCATTGACAGCAACGACCACATGCTTCGCTTCCCCGCCTTGTCGTTAGCCTGGCAGGTGTTACGTGCCCCGTCTGGTACACCTGCCGTGCTCAATGCCGCCAATGAAGTGGCTGTGCAGGCTTTTTTGGACCAACGCATTCGGTTCGACCAAATCCATGCGGTCAATCTGGCCACACTCTCGGAAATTCAGCCGACCCAACCCGGCACCTTGGATGATTTGTTGATGATTGATGCCCTATCCAGGCAAGCTGCTTTGGCACAAGTCAAGCGCATGGAGGCCTGACATGATGACGGTCTTGGCATTTGTAGCCGCATTGGGGCTTTTGATTACGGTGCATGAGTATGGCCATTACAGAGTGGCCGTGGCATGTGGCGTCAAGGTATTGCGTTTTTCTGTAGGGTTTGGCAAAACCATTTTTAAATGGCAACCCAAAGGTTCAGACACGGAGTTTGTCATTGGCATGTTGCCACTGGGTGGATTTGTAAAGATGCTCGATGAGCGCGAGGCACCCGTGGATGCTGCGCAGAAGCACTTGGCATTCAATAATCAACCCCTTTTTAAACGGGCCGCTATTGTGGCGGCAGGTCCGCTGGCAAATTTGATGCTTGCCGTATTGCTGTATTCGACGGTGAATTGGTTGGGTGTGCAAGAAGTCAAAGCTGTTTTGGCCAGTCCGGTGGCTGGCTCATTGGCGCAGCGCGCAGGTTTGACGGGCGGGGAGCATGTTTTGCAAGCGGCGCTTAGCGGGGACGATTTGCAAGAAGTGCAGTCGTTGGAAGAGTTGCGCTGGCTCATTACCCGTGGTGCCCTGAACGGTCAGGACGTCCGCATCTCTGTGGCCCATTCGCCGAATGCGCCTGGCCGTGAACTGGTACTTGAATTGTCTCAGCTTGAGGTCACAGAAGTTGACGCTCAATTGTTCCAGACAATTGGCATCACCGGACCCTGGACGCAAGCAGTCATCGGCGACTTACAGGCCGAAGGCGCTGCCAAGCGAGCCGGTTTACGCACGGGTGACGTGGTTATCGCCGTGAATGATACGGCGATTGTGGATGGGCAGCAATTGCGTCAATTGATTCGTGAATCAGTGCAGTCAATCAATGGTGTCATGACCGGGCTCGCCAAAAATTGGACAGTGGACAGGCAAGGGCAGCGCTTAAATTTCAGTGTCGTTCCCGATGTCAAGGCAGAAGGTGCTTCACCCGTGGGGAAGATAGGCGCATTTGTGGGTGCGCCCCCACAATTCACAACCATTCGCTACGGATTGTTTGATGGTTTGGTCAAGGGTGCCGTCAAAACATGGGATGTCTCGATATTGACGCTGCGCATGATGGGGAAAATGCTCGTCGGAGAGGCATCGTTGAAGAATTTGAGTGGCCCCTTAACGATTGCTGACTATGCTGGAAAATCAGCAAATCTTGGCTTGTCTGCCTATTTGATTTTTTTAGCACTCATCAGTGTGAGTTTGGGCGTACTGAACCTGTTACCCTTGCCAGTATTGGATGGCGGTCATCTGATGTATTATCTCTGGGAAGGCATAACTGGGAAAGCGGTTTCAGATCTGTGGACAGAGCGTCTACAGCGGGGTGGTGTCGCTTTGCTTGTTGGCATGATGTCCATCGCTCTATATAACGACATCACAAGAATTTTTGGTCTCTGATACTGATACGCTTGCGGGGAGAAATTAAACGTACTTGAAGTATCGCGTCGACAATTTGAGTTGCTCGTTTTGGGCATGAAATATAGCCAGCCAAATGGAAAAAATTATTAAATACCTACCTCACAATTTACCGACCCGCAAGGCAAGCCTGTTGGCGGCTCTGATGCTTGCCGCATCAGGCGCTGCGTGGTCCGTTACCCCTTTTTCGGTGCGAGATATTCGGCTAGAAGGTTTGCAGCGGGTTGAACCCGGCACGGTTTTTGCCACATTGCCGTTTCGCATTGGCGATACTTACAACGACGAAAAAGGGTCGGTTGCCATTCGCTCTCTATTCGCCTTGGGCATATTCAAGGATGTCCGTGTCGAAATCAACGGCGACGTCCTGGTGGTGATAGTTGAAGAGCGGCCCACGGTAGCCGGCGTTGAATTTGTAGGTTCGAAAGAATTCGACAAAGATGTTCTAACGAAAGCGCTGCGTGAGATTGGTCTGGCCGATGGGCAGCCTTTTGACAAAGCCTTGCTGGATAAAGCAGAGCAAGAGTTAAAACGGCAATATCTGACACGCAGTCTGTATGGCGCAGAAATTGTGACCACGGTGACACCCATTGAGCGCAATCGCGTGAATTTAACGTTCAGCGTCGTAGAAGGTGACGTTGCAAAAATCAAAGACATTCGTATCATCGGAAACAAAGCATTTAGCGAGTCAACGCTGCGTGGCTTGTTTGATTTGGACACGGGTGGCATCTTGAGCTGGTACACCAAAAGTGACCGGTACACTAAAACCAAACTTAACGCAGATATCGAGACACTGCGATCCTATTATTTATCGCATGGTTATCTGGAGTTCAAAATTGAGTCCAGTCAGGTCGCCATTTCCACCGATAAAAAAGACATCACCATCACGGTGAGCGTGACTGAAGGCGAACGCTATATTGTCTCTGGCATCAAGTTGGATGGAAATTATTTGGGCAAGGAAGATCAGTTTAAATCGTTGGTGACTGTCTCGCCGGGTCAGGAGTACAACGCGGACAAAATGGCTGACACCACCAAAGCCTTTGTCAGCTACTTTGGTGATTTTGGTTTTGCCTTTGCGCGCGTGGTCGTGAAGCCGGAAATTGACCGTGTCAACAACCGTGTGGCATTGGTCATCACTGCCGACCCCGGGCAGCGCGCCTATGTTCGTCGCATCAACATTTCTGGCAACAACAGAACGAGAGACGAAGTGATACGGCGGGAGTTCCGCCAATTTGAATCGTCTTGGTACGATGGAGAAAAACTTCGTGCCTCGCGTGATCGTGTTGATCGTTTGGGGTTTTTTAAAGATGTGCAAATGGAATCGCAAGAAATACCCGGCACACCCGATCAAGTCGATATCAATCTCACGATTGTTGAAAAGCCCACGGGCAACCTGAGCTTTGGTGCAGGTTATTCCACGGCAGACAAGTTAAGCTTCCAATTCGGTGTCAAAGAAGAAAATATTTTTGGTTCGGGAAATTATTTGGGGATTGATGCCAACACCAGCAAGTTGAACCGCTCGTTGGTCTTGACCGCTGTCGACCCCTATTTCACGGATGATGGCATATCCCGCACCATTGACGCCTATTATCGAACCATCAGCCCAACCAGCGCTGTGACGGGTGATTATCAGGTTCAGACCCTGGGTAGTAGCCTGAAATTTGGGATTCCAATCGGCCCCACAGACATGGTGTATTTCGGTGGCGGTGCGGAAAGAAACAAAATCGTGCCTGGAACCAACATGCCTGCGGCCTACACGGCTTACGCGAACCAATTTGGCTATAGCAGCTACGCAGTGCCCTTGACCCTGGGTTGGTCGCGTGATGACAGAGACAGTGCACTTGCTCCCACCACAGGAAGATACCAACGATATTCGACGGAGTGGAGTCCTGCGGGGGATGTGAATTATGTCAAGGCTACCGCCCAGTACCAGCAATACATTCCATTGAACAAGCAGTTTACTTTGGCTTTCAATGGCGAGGTCAATTGGGGTAAAGGACTGGGGGGCAAACCGTTCCCGGTATTTAAAAACTCTTATTCAGGCGGTCTGGGTTCTGTCCGTGGGTTTGAGCAATCTTCGCTCGGGCCACGTGATGCTGCAACGGATATTGCACTCGGTGGGCCTAAAAAAATCACGCTCAACGCACAGTTTATAACCCCTTTTCCAGGGGCTGGAAATGACAAGTCTTTGCGTTTGTTTGCGTTTTTTGACGCAGGCAATGTGTATGGTGAGAACGATCCCATCCGCTTCAACGAAATTCGTACCTCAGCTGGTGTGGGCTTAAGCTGGATATCACCCCTCGGTCCGTTAACTATTGCGTATGCCAAACCCATCCGCACTTTTGCAACGGATAAAATTCAAAAAATTCAATTTCAAATCGGAACATCTTTCTAATGAATACTTCACTTCGTCAACTTAATGGCAAACTGTTTCTAATCTTGGCGCTTGGCTTATCAAGCATCTCTGTTCCAGTCATTGCACAAGAAATAAAAATCGGCTTTGTCAATACAGATCGTATTTTCCGCGATGCTAATTCAGCCAAGGCGGCGCAAGCCAAGCTTGAGCAAGAGTTCTTGAAGCGCGAAAAAGACTTGACCGATCAAGGCAGTCAGCTCAAGACCATGGCGGATAAACTGGACAAGGATGCCCCCATTTTGTCGGATGCGCAGCGCAATACACGGCAAAAACAATTGGTAGAGCAAGATCGTGACTTTCAGCGTAAACGCCGTGAATTCCAAGAAGATTTGAATGTGCGTAAAAATGAAGAACTCCAACAGGTGTTAGAGCGCGCGAACAAAGTGGTTAAGCAGGTGGCTGAAGCTGAGAAGTACGATGTGGTTCTGCAAGAGGTGGTCTATATCAACCCAAAGCATGACATCACTGAGAAGGTGCTTAAAGTGTTGAACGCCAGCAAATAAGTCATTGGCATCTCATTGACATTTGTTCAAGTGTGGCCATCCGTTTAGGTCAAATTGTCCAAGCCCTAGGCGGGCAGTTGCATGGTGATGCGAATGCGCTGATTGAAGGGGTGGCCTCGTTGAAGCAGGCAACTGCTTCAGACATTAGCTTTGTGAGCAATCAAAAGTATGAGCAACAGCTTAGCCAGTCGCAAGCTGGCTGCGTGATCGTCAGTCCACGTTTGGCTGCCGTTGCGCTGGCGCGTGGTGCCTGCATCCTGACCGAGCAACCTTATTTATACTTTGCATTGCTGACGCAACTTTGGAAGCGGCAGCACACATTGAATGGCGCGGTACACGTACACATACATCCCTCTGCGATCGTTGATCCGACGGCCTCGATTGACCCCAGCGCAGTGATTGGGCCTTTGTGTGTGGTCGAGCGTTATGCGCGAATCGGTGCAAATACGATCCTCAACTCGCGCGTGACGGTCGGTGAAAACTGCGTCGTCGGCGCGCATTGCATTTTGCATTCGGGCGTGGTGATTGGTGCTGATGGATTTGGCTTTGCACCGAAGCTGAGTGATGACGCTCAGATGGGAGCGACGCGAACGTGGGTCAAAATTGAGCAATTGGGTGCGGTTCAGATTGGCAACCATGTTGAAATTGGTGCAAACACCTGTGTTGATCGGGGGGCGCTACAAGACACCATCATTGAAGAGGGTGTCAAGCTCGATAATTTGATTCAAATTGGTCACAACGTTCGGATTGGCAAGCATACGGTGATAGCGGCTTCTACAGCGGTGGCAGGTAGCTCGGAAATTGGCGCTTTTTGTACCATTGGTGGCTCAGTGAGTATTGCCGGGCACCTGACGCTGGCCGATCATGTGGAAATTTCTGGAGCTTCCGTTGTCACGCATTCCGTGCATAAGCCGGGTGTTTATACCGGCTTGTTCCCGCTAGATGACAATGCGGCTTGGAGCAAAAATGCAGCCACGTTGAAGCAATTGTTTGGTTTGCGCGAGCGTATTCGTATGCTGGAAAAAAAACTAGAAAATAATTAAATAATAAATATAGAAAGAAACAGTCATCATGATGGACATTTACCGAATTCTCAAGCAGTTACCACACCGCTACCCCTTTGTCCTGGTTGACCGCGTGTTGGAGCTTGAGAAGGGGAAATACATCAAGGCCTATAAAAACGTCTCGATCAATGAGCCGTATTTTGTCGGGCATTTCCCCCACCGCCCCGTGATGCCTGGGGTGCTGATCGTCGAGGCGTTGGCGCAAACTGCGGCTTTGTTGGGTTTTGACACACTTGGGGTGACGCCAGATGATAAAACCATGTTTTATTTTGCAGGCATTGATGGCGTGCGGTTTAAGCGTCCAGTTGCTCCCGGCGATCAGCTCATGTTGGAGATGCATGTCGAGCGTGTCCGTTCTGGTATGTGGAAATTCAAAGGCCACGCCAGCGTCGATGGTGAAGTGGTGACTGAAGCTGAAATCATGTGCACGATTCGTATGCTGGGCGAAGACGATTAAGTCGTCTGAGGAATCCTGTGAAATGACTCAGATTCATGCGACTGCGATGGTCGATGCACGCGCCCAACTCGATAGCACGGTCGCTGTTGGCCCCTATACCGTTATTGGGCCGAACGTCAAGATTGCTGCTGGCACCCGGATTGGCGCTCACTGCGTCATAGAGGGGCATACCCGTATCGGCCAAGACAATCACGTCTTTCAATTCAACTCCATCGGCGCGATTCCGCAAGACAAAAAGTACGCGGGTGAGCCCTGCGAGTTGGTCATTGGCGATCGCAATACCATTCGCGAGTTTTGCACCTTCAATATTGGTAGCCCCGGTGGCGGCGGCATCACCCGCGTGGGTGATGACAACTGGATCATGGCTTATGTGCATATTGCGCATGATTGCCACGTGGGTGATCAAACGATATTGGCCAACAACACGACTTTGGGTGGCCATGTACACGTGGGCGACTGGGTGATTATTGGGGGGCTGACGGGCATCCATCAGTTCGTCAAAATTGGCGCGCATGCGATGGTGGGTTTCTCTAGCGCGGTCACGCAAGACGTGCCCCCTTTTATGATGGCTGACGGCAACCCATTGGCTGTGCGTGGTTTCAATATTGAAGGGCTTCGACGGCGTCAATTCAACGAAGACCGAATTGCGGCAGTGAAGCAAATGCACAAACTCCTATATCGCTCGGGTAAAACGCTCAGTCAAGCCTGCGCAGACATTGCCGCTTTAGCGCAGAATTCACCACAAGCTGCTTTTGATGTGGCGATGATGAGTGAATTTTTGGCACAGAGCACGCGCGGTATTGCGCGATAAGGCGCACTGAAATTTTGTGAAACCTGATCAACCTCAGTTCGCACTGGTCGCCGGTGAGGCATCTGGTGATCTACTCGCTGGTTTGCTGTTAGACGGCATGCGTGAGCGTTGGCCGCTGATGCAGGCCAGCGGCATTGGTGGCCCAAGAATGAGTGAGCGCGGCTTTGTGGCTTGGTGGCCAAGCGATAAATTGTCAGTCTTCGGCTACGTAGATGCTTTGCGTCATTACCGCGAGATTCTAGGCATTCGCAATCAGCTCAAAAACAGATTGCTGACCCACCGTCCCGACGTATTTATTGGCGTGGACGCACCCGATTTCAATCTGGATTTAGAAGCCGATCTCAAGTCGCAGGGCATCAAAACCGTGCATTTTGTCTGCCCCTCCATCTGGGCGTGGCGTGCTGAGCGGGTCAAAAAACTCAAACAAAGTGCCGATCACGTGCTGTGCATCTTTCCGTTCGAGCCAGAATTATTGGCCAAACATGGCATCGCGTCGACTTATGTGGGGCATCCTTTGGCATCCGTTATTCCCATGCAGCCCGACAAAGCCTGCGCCCGTGCGCAGCTTGGCTTGCAGCCAGATGATCGCGTCGTTGCCATTTTGCCCGGCAGCCGTTTGGCTGAGATAAAACACTTGGCTCCAAGGTTTTTTAAGGCTGTGGCCAGTATGATATCTGTCTATCCTGCTATGAAATTTATAGTTCCAGCGATGCCGGCCCATCTGTCTCTGTTGCTGAAAATAGCGCAAGACTGCGGCGTGGCGCAGCACCTGCACATCTTGTCCGGCCAGTCGCATACCGCCTTGGAAGCCTGCGATGTCACGCTGATTGCCAGCGGAACGGCCACCTTGGAAGCTGCTTTGTACAAGCGCCCGATGGTGATCAGTTACGCGCTCAACTGGCTATCGTACCAGATCATGCGGCATAAAAAGTTGCAACCCTGGGTCGGACTGCCCAATATTTTGTGCCAAGATTTTGTGGTTCCTGAGTTGTTGCAACACGAGGCCACACCACAAGCTTTGGCCGATGCCACCCTGGCATGGTTCGATGCACCCGACAAAATAGCGAACTTGGAGCGACAATTCACGCTCTTACACACCCAGCTCCAGCGCAATACCTCTCAATTAGCCGCCCATGCCATCAACCAAGTCCTCCGTTAAACAACCTAGACAGGTTAAACCGCCTAAAAAGGCGAAAAACAGCGTCCTGAAAGCCGAGCAGGTGGCGCTGCACTGGGACGCGCCCGGTTTGATAGCGGGTGTGGACGAGGCTGGGCGTGGCCCTTTGGCTGGCCCAGTGGTTGCAGCTGCCGTGATTTTGGACGACCTCCATCCCATCAAAGGTTTGGCTGATTCCAAAACGCTCTCGGCGGCGCGGCGCGAGGCACTGTACAACGAAATCCGTGCCAAAGCCCTTTGTTGCTCCGTAGCGCAGGCCAGTGCGGTGGAAATTGACGACATCAACATTCTGCAAGCCACCATGCTGGCTATGCGTCGTGCGGTAGAGGGGCTGCGCCTCAAACCCGTCAAAGTGCTGGTCGATGGCAACCGCATACCCACACTGGACGTGCTGGCGGAGGCGATTGTGAAGGGTGACAGCAAGGTCGCTGCCATTTCAGCCGCCTCTATTTTGGCCAAAGTAACCCGTGACCGCTGGTGTGCCGAGTTGCACTTGCAGCACCCACAGTACGGTTTCGATCAGCACAAAGGCTACGGCACAGCGCAGCATGTGGCGGCCCTGGCCGAGTTTGGCGCTTGCCCAGAGCACCGTAAGACCTTCGCACCCGTTACAAAAGTACTTAAAGTGCTCCATTTATCGACATCGGCAGAAAAAAGATGAGTTCGCCAGAGTCTCATTCATCAGTTACCCATATCACCTCGCGTGATAACCCGCTCCTCAAAGAGCTGCGAAAACTCAGTGCTGAGAGCACCGCCTACCGCAAAGCCGGAAAAATTTGGCTCGAAGGCGATCATTTGTGTGACGCTGCGCTCACACGCGGCATTCAACCTGCCATGGCCGTGTTCTCAGAGTCATTTATGCCTCTAGCCGGCGTTAAATATGCCTCATTAGCTATAAAAATTATAGTAATTGGTGACCATCTGTGGCGCGACATCAGCGCCCTGGAGTCCCCAGCGAAGATGGGTTTTGTGATTGATTTGCCGCAGGCAACCCAAATTTCACCAAATCATCCCAGCGTCATCCTGGATCGCGTGCAAGATGCTGGCAATGTGGGCTCGATTCTGCGCAGCGCCGCCGCTTTTGGGTTCAAGCAAATCATCGCTCTCACGGGCACAGCTGCACTGTGGAGTCCTAAAGTACTTAGAGCCGGCATGGGCGCGCATTTTGGGCTTCAATTGATTGAGGGTGCAACTCTGGAAGACCTGGATGCCCTCACCATCCCGCTGGTGATCACCAGTTCGCACCACGGCGAGTTTTTGCAAAACCTGCAACTGCCCAGGCCCTGCGCCTGGGTCATGGGCCACGAAGGGCAGGGCGTGCGTCCTGAGTTGGCGGCACGGGCCGGTGTGGCGGTCCGTATTGGACAGCCCGGCGGGGAAGAGTCCCTCAATGTGGCAGCAGCTGCAGCTATTTGTTTGCATGCCAGTTCGATAAGTTAGCTGATGGCTCGGCTATAATCAAGGGCTTTCCTTTAACCCCGTACGCCTAGCGCAACCCAAGCCTTTACCCTAACAAAGCAGCTCAAAAGACGCCACTCCAAAAGAGTTTAATCTTGAGTCAGCTCGGGCGTACCCGTAACTCATTCGGAGAACCCAGTGCTTTTGTCTCTCAAGCGATGCCACCCCCCAGCCATTTTGGCACTCGCAGACGGCACGGTCTTTGTCGGGTCTTCCATTGGTGCCGCGTCTAAAGATGCTGCCCAGGCAGTCGTTCACACAGTTGGCGAGGTTGTTTTCAACACCTCCATGACCGGCTACCAGGAAATCCTGACCGACCCCAGCTACTGCCAACAAATCGTCACCTTGACCTACCCCCATATCGGGAGCTACGGTATCAATGAACAAGACGTGGAAGCGTCGAAAATCCACGCCGCTGGATTGATCATCAAAGATTTGCCACTGATTGCATCGAACTTTCGCTCCAGCATGAGTTTGACTGAGTATTTGGTCAAAGAAAAAACGATTGCCATCGCGGGCATTGACACCCGCCAATTAACCCGCCACCTGCGCACGCACGGCGCACAAAACGGCTGTATTTTGGCGCTTTCTGTTGGCGAATCTGTCACGCCGGCGGTGATTGACAAAGCTATTTCTCTTGCAAAAGCGGCACCCAACATGGCTGGGCTGGATTTGGCCAAAGTCGTCTCGACCACGCAACCCTACGCTTGGACGCAAACGGAGTGGCAGTTGCACAATGCTTCAAAAGGTGGACAAGCTGACTACAGTGAGCAGCAACCAGCAGAGGCAAAATTTCACGTCGTCGCCTATGACTTTGGCGTCAAGTACAACATTTTGCGCATGCTGGCGCAGCGCGGCTGTCGCGTCACCGTGGTGCCTGCGCAAACCAGTGCGGCTGAGGTGCTTCAACTCAACCCACAAGGTATTTTCCTGTCTAATGGACCGGGCGACCCCGAGCCGTGCGACTATGCGATTGCCGCAGTCCGTGCGTTGATTGAGACCGGCATCCCGACCTTTGGTATTTGCCTGGGTCACCAAATCATGGCCTTGGCCAGTGGTGCTAAAACATTCAAAATGAAGTTTGGTCACCACGGTGCCAACCACCCCGTGAAAGACCTCGACACCGGCCACGTCAGCATCACCAGTCAAAACCACGGTTTTGCGGTTGACGAGACCAGCTTGCCGGCCAACCTGCGCGCTACTCACGTCAGTTTGTTTGACGGCACGCTACAGGGCTTGGCCCGCACCGACAAACCTGCTTTTTGCTTCCAGGGCCACCCCGAAGCATCGCCCGGACCACAAGACATCAGCTACCTGTTTGACCGCTTCGTCGGTCTGATGGAAAAAGTTGGGGAGAAAAACTAATGCCAAAACGCACCGACCTAAAAAGTATCCTCATCATCGGCGCCGGTCCGATCATCATTGGTCAAGCCTGCGAGTTTGACTACTCCGGCGTACAGGCCTGCAAAGCCTTGCGCGAAGAGGGCTACAAAGTCATCCTGATCAACAGCAACCCGGCGACGATCATGACCGACCCGGCCACCGCCGATGTGACTTACATTGAGCCGATCACCTGGCAAACGGTTGAAAAAATCATCGCCAAAGAACGTCCCGATGCGATCTTGCCGACAATGGGGGGCCAAACCGCACTCAATTGCGCCCTCGATTTGTGGCACCACGGCGTGCTTCAAAAGTACACGGGCGCTGCGACAGGCAAGCCGATTGAGCTGATTGGCGCGACGCCAGAGGCGATTGACAAAGCGGAAGACCGTCTGAAATTCAAAGACGCGATGACCAAAATTGGTCTCGGGTCAGCGCGCTCAGGCATCGCGCACAGCATGGTGCAAGCGTGGGAAGTGCAAAAAATGCTGGGTTTCCCCACGGTCATTCGCCCTAGCTTCACGCTGGGCGGCACCGGCGGCGGCATTGCCTACAACGCCGAAGAGTTTGAAGAGATTTGCAAGCGCGGCCTGGAAGCTTCGCCGACCAATGAACTCTTGATTGAAGAGTCGCTCCTGGGCTGGAAAGAGTACGAGATGGAAGTGGTGCGCGACAAAGCGGACAACTGCATCATCGTTTGCTCAATCGAAAATCTGGACCCGATGGGCGTGCACACCGGTGACTCCATCACGGTGGCACCGGCGCAGACCTTGACCGACAAAGAATATCAAATTTTGCGTAACGCCTCCTTGGCGGTGTTGCGCGAAATTGGCGTGGACACAGGCGGCTCCAACGTGCAGTTCTCCATCAACCCCGTCGATGGCCGCATGGTGGTGATTGAGATGAACCCGCGTGTCTCGCGCTCCAGCGCTTTGGCCTCGAAGGCGACGGGTTTTCCAATTGCCAAAGTCGCTGCCAAGCTGGCCGTGGGTTATACGCTCGACGAGCTGCGTAACGACATCACGGGCGGTGCAACGCCAGCGAGTTTTGAGCCCAGCATCGACTACGTGGTCACCAAAATTCCACGCTTTGCGTTTGAAAAATTCCCCACGGCCGACTCACGTCTGACAACGCAGATGAAATCGGTGGGCGAGGTGATGGCGATCGGGCGCACCTTCCAGGAGTCGTTCCAAAAAGCCCTGCGCGGGTTGGAAGTGGGCGTGGACGGCATGAATGAAAAAACCCAGGATCGCGAAGTCTTGGAAAAAGAACTGGGCACGCCCGGCCCCGAGCGTATTTGGTACGTTGGTGATGCCTTTGCCATGGGCATGAGTGTGGACGAAGTGTTCGCGCTGACCAAAATTGATCCTTGGTTTTTGGTGCAAATTGAAGAAATCGTCAAAATCGAGTTGGAGCTTGAAACCACCACACTCGACAAGATTGATGCTGACACGCTGCGGATTTTGAAGCAAAAAGGCTTCTCTGACCGCCGCTTGGCCAAGCAACTGCGCACCAGCGATACGGCCATTCGCGAGGCGCGTCATGCGGCTGGTGTGCGTCCCGTCTACAAGCGTGTCGACACCTGTGCGGCAGAGTTTGCATCGAACACGGCGTATCTGTATTCGACTTACGAAGCTGCGGGTAGCGAGTGCGAAGCCGCTCCATCCGACAGGAAGAAGATCATGGTGCTGGGCGGAGGCCCGAACCGCATTGGCCAGGGTATTGAGTTTGACTACTGTTGCGTTCACGCCGCGATGGCGATGCGCGAGGACGGCTATGAGACCATCATGGTCAACTGCAACCCTGAGACCGTTTCGACGGATTACGACACCTCTGACCGCCTGTATTTCGAGCCAGTCACGCTGGAAGACGTGTTGGAAATCGTCGCGATTGAAAAGCCGGTTGGCGTGATCGTCCAATACGGCGGCCAAACGCCTTTGAAGCTTGCATTGGCGCTAGAGGCCAACGGCGTGCCCATCATCGGCACCAGCCCCGACATGATCGACGCGGCCGAAGACCGCGAGCGCTTCCAGCAACTGCTGCACGAGCTGGGACTGCGCCAGCCGCCCAATGCAACGGCGCGTACTGAACCTGAAGCGCTAGAGAAAGCCGCCGCTCTGGGTTACCCATTGGTCGTGCGCCCCAGCTACGTGCTCGGTGGCCGTGCCATGGAAATCGTCCACGAGCAGCGCGACCTGGAGCGTTACATGCGTGAAGCGGTCAAGGTTAGCCACGACTCCCCGGTCCTGCTGGATCGCTTTTTGAACGATGCGATTGAATGTGATGTTGATGCGGTGCGTGATCACACAGGGCGCGTCTTCATTGGCGGCGTGATGGAGCACATCGAACAAGCGGGCGTGCACAGCGGTGACTCGGCTTGCTCCTTGCCTCCTTATTACCTGTCCGCTGCAACGGTGAGTGAGATCAAACTTCAAACTGCAGCCATGGCCAAAGCCTTGAACGTGGTGGGTTTGATGAACGTGCAGTTTGCCATCCAGCACATTGACGGTGTGGACGTGATTTATGTGCTGGAAGTGAACCCGCGCGCCTCGCGTACGGTGCCGTTTGTGTCAAAAGCCACTGGCGTACAGCTCGCCAAAGTAGCTGCGCGTTGCATGGTTGGGCAGTCGCTTGATGATCAAGGCATTGGCGCGGAAGTGACTCCGCCGTATTTCAGCGTCAAAGAGGCGGTGTTCCCCTTCGTCAAGTTCCCCGGTGTGGACACGATTTTGGGGCCAGAGATGAAATCCACCGGCGAAGTCATGGGCGTGGGCAAAACCTTTGGTGAAGCTTTTGTCAAGGCTCAGCTTGGCGCCGGCACCAGGCTGCCACGACCGACGGATACGGTGAAAAAGGTATTTTTAACCGTGAAAAATAACGATAAAACACGGGCAGTCGATATAGCACGTTCTTTGGTTGCCATGAATTTTGTAGTCGTTGCGACCAAGGGAACGGCTGCTGCGATCTCTGCAGCAGGGGTAGCGTGCTCGGTGGTCAACAAGGTGACCGAAGGCCGCCCACACGTGGTAGACATGATCAAAAACAACGAGATTGCCATGGTTATTAATACCGTGGAAGAGCGCCGCAACGCGATTGCTGATTCACGTGCCATCCGTATCTCGTCCTTGCAGGCCCGGGTGACCACCTTCACCACCATCTTCGGCGCAGAAGCTGCTGTTGAGGGTATGAAGTACATGGACAGGCTGGATGTGATTTCGGTGCAAGAGATGCACGCACAGCTGGCGGCTTGACGGGACCAGACACGCTTAGCTGTATTCGCGGCATAATGTCGCACTAGCTACCGCCGAACCTTACCGTTCGGCGGTTTCATTTTTTATAGTTAAATCAAATCATGACAACCATCCCTATTACCAAGCGCGGCGCTGAAATCCTCAAAGCTGAGTTGCATAGACTGAAAACGGTCGATCGTCCGTGGGTGATTAATGCCATTGCCGAAGCTAGAGCACAGGGCGATTTGAGTGAAAACGCCGAGTATGAAGCGGCCAAAGACCGTCAAGGCTTCGTTGAGGGGCGCATTTTGGAGGTGGATGGCAAGCTGTCTGTGGCGCAAATCATCGACCCGGCGTCGCTGGATGCGGGCGGGCGTGTCGTCTTTGGTGCCACGGTAGACTTGGAGTCTGAAGACACAGGCCACAAAGTCACCTACCAAATCGTCGGTGAAGACGAGGCGGACATCAAGTTTGGATTGGTCAACATCAGCAGTCCGATTGCCCGTGCTTTGATCGGTAAAGAAGAGGGTGATACCGCTGAAGTGCAGGCTCCAGGTGGCATCAAGCACTATGAAATTGTCAGCGTTCGCTATATTTAAACTGTGAAAGCTAAATTGGCCGTGTTTGTTGCCGCCCTTTGGTGGGGGAGTTTGACGACCTTGGGATTTTTTGTCGTTCCCATGTTGTTTGGCAACCTGGCGACGCCTGCGATGGCGGGCAACATGGCGGCCAAGTTGTTTGCCGCGCAAACGTGGGTGTCTGTCGCCTGTGGTCTGCTGCTGCTACTGTGGTCAAAATCAAGGTCAAATATGGCTGTAGCCAGCGTAAAATATGCCTCTGGTGCTATTATTTTTGTAGTGACCGGTGTGCTTCTGGCATTGCTCGTGACCTTGGGCGTATCGCCCAGAATTGTTGCCAGAGAGAATTTGGTGTTCTGGCACGCCGTGGGTAGTGCGATGTACGTGCTGCAATGGGTCTGCGCAGGCGTGGTGCTGTACAAATTAGCCACGCCCAGCGATGCAACTATTTGACCATCAGTTGATCAACATCTGACGGCGTGGTTGCAGTGAGAAACCGCCATGCTTTTAAGTCTGGCTGCGTTTTTTAACCGAAATCTGTTTCGGCTGCGCACGTTTCACCTTGCCCCCCTGGGTCAAACGCTGGTTGCCTAGCACGCGCAGGGTTTTGACTTCAGGGCGCTGACCACCACGGCTGCTGTATTTGAGTACCTTAAAGTCGCGCGGGCCAGCCATCCGGTCATCGTCCTCTGAGCGTTCTTTTTTGATCTCTAAAATCGGTCGCCACAGCACCAGCAGTTTGCCGATGTGTTGAATGGGGGCGGCGCTCAACTCTTCGGCCAAGGCTTGAAACATGGCTTCACGAGCGACGCGGTCATCGCCCAAAACACGAATTTTGATCAAACCGTGGGCATTGAGCGAGGCGTTGATTTCTTTGATGACCGCTGCGGACAAGCCGTCGTTGCCGATCATCACGACAGGGTCGAGGTGGTGCGCATCAGCACGGTGGGCTTTACGCTGCGCGGGAGTGAGTATTATTTTTGACATACCCGTATTATCGGTGATAGCTGTGTAATTGCTTCATCATAACGCAGCAAAGGCAAGTCAGGGGGATAATGGGGCAAGATGAAAGTTAAAACCAAAAGTAAAAAAGTCAATAAGGCGTGGCTAAACGACCACGTTAACGACACCTATGTCAAATTAGCCAAGCGCGAAGGTTACCGAGCCAGAGCCGCCTACAAACTCAAAGAAATTGACGAGTCGCTGGGGTTGATCAAGCCGGGTCACTTGGTGGTCGATTTAGGCTCGACACCCGGAGCGTGGAGCCAGTACATTCGCCGCAAATTGTCACCCAAAACGGCCACCAGCGGCGGTGCAGCGGTGGGCGAGCTCAATGGCCGCATCATCGCGCTGGATTTGCTACCCATGGAGCCGGTCGAAGGCGTGGTGTTCATTCAAGGCGATTTTCGCGAAGAAGAGGTACTGGCGCAATTGACGACGGAAATGAAAGACCAGTTGGCAGACGTGGTGGTGTCCGACATGGCACCGAATTTGTCAGGAATTGATACCACAGACGCGGCGCGAGTGGAAAACCTGGTCGAGTTAGCCATCGATTTTTGTAAAAACCACATGAAGGCAGAAGGTGCCTTGGTCGCCAAGGTGTTTCATGGCAGCGGCTACAGCCAGTTGGTTGTGATGTTCAAAGCCAACTTCGCCTTGGTGAAAGCTATCAAGCCAAAATCGTCACGGTCTGAATCTTCTGAGACATTTTTAGTGGGAATTGGTAAGAAATAAGCCTTAAAACTGCATCACCTACTTGAAACGCCTAAAATGAAGCGCATGTTGGTAGCTAAGTAACAAGGTAGGAGTCTCGCTTGAATAATCAGTGGTTTTCAAAAATTGCCGTGTGGTTGGTCATCTCAATGGTGTTATTTACTGTGTTCAAACAGTTTGACACCAAGGGCAGTGCCAGCGCCGGTTATGTTGGCTACTCCGATTTCCTTGAAGAGGTTCGGGCCAATCGCATCAAAAGCGCCACCATTCAGGAGGGCGCTGGCGGCACTGAGATCATTGGCACCACCAATGATGACAAAAAAATTCGCACCACCGCCACCTACCTTGACCGCGGCTTGGTTG
Organism: Polaromonas sp.; assembly: GCA_031426635.1. Classification (GTDB taxonomy): domain Bacteria; phylum Pseudomonadota; class Gammaproteobacteria; order Burkholderiales; family Burkholderiaceae_C; genus Aalborgiella. The sequence goes on along the minus strand of JASJPN010000065.1, from coordinate 79,442 downwards.
GCGATTTGATTGCTAACAACGTCAAATTTGACGTGAAACCGCGTGAAGAAGGTTCGCTCCTGATGACCTTGTTGGTCAGTTGGGGTCCGATGCTGCTCTTGATTGGCGTATGGGTCTACTTTATGAAGCAAATGCAGGGCGGCGGCAAAAGCGGCCCATTCAGCTTTGGTAAAAGCAAGGCCAAGCTGCTCGATGAAAGCGCCAATACCGTCACCTTTGCCGATGTGGCAGGTTGCGACGAGGCCAAAGAAGAGGTCAAGGAAGTGGTCGATTTCTTGAAAGACCCCGGACGTTTTCAAAAATTGGGGGGTCGTATTCCGCGTGGTTTGTTGCTTGTCGGCCCTCCTGGAACCGGTAAAACCTTGCTCGCCAAGTCGATTGCAGGCGAAGCCAAAGTGCCCTTTTTTGCGATATCAGGTTCTGATTTTGTGGAGATGTTCGTCGGCGTGGGTGCATCGCGGGTACGCGACATGTTTGAAAACGCCAAGAAAAACGCCCCTTGCATCATTTTCATTGATGAAATTGACGCTGTTGGTCGCCAACGTGGTGCTGGTGTCGGTGGTGGCAATGACGAGCGCGAGCAGACCCTGAACCAAATGCTGGTTGAGATGGATGGTTTTGAGACCAACCTCGGTGTCATTGTGGTCGCAGCGACCAACCGGCCTGACATTTTGGATGCAGCCCTGCTACGCCCCGGTCGTTTTGACCGTCAGGTGTATGTCACCCTGCCCGATATTCGTGGCCGTGAGCAAATTTTGAATGTGCATATGCGCAAAATTCCTGCCAGTCAGGACGTTAACCCTGGCACCATTGCCCGCGGCACACCGGGCATGAGCGGCGCAGATTTGGCCAACTTGTGCAACGAAGCGGCCTTGATGGCTGCGCGGCGCAACGCCCGTGTGGTTGAGATGCAAGATTTTGAGAAAGCCAAAGACAAAATCTTGATGGGTCCTGAGCGTAAGAGCATGATCATGCCCGAGGAAGAGCGTCGCAACACGGCTTACCATGAGTCGGGTCATGCCTTGATTGGCAAAATGCTGCCCAAGTGCGACCCGGTGCATAAAGTGACGATCATTCCGCGTGGCCGCGCCCTAGGTGTCACCATGAGTCTGCCAGCGGCTGACCGCTATAGCTACGACAGTGAGTTTATGCTGAGTCAAATTGCCATGCTGTTTGGTGGACGCATTGCTGAAGAAGTATTCATGAAGCAAATGACTACCGGCGCCAGCAACGATTTTGAGCGCGCCACTGGCTTGGCACGCGACATGGTGATGCGCTACGGCATGTCGGAAGCGCTTGGCCCGATGGTTTACGCTGACAACGAAGGTGAGGTGTTTTTAGGTCGTTCCGTGACCAAAACCACCAACATGAGCGAGAACACCATGCAAAAAGTGGACTTGGAGGTGCGCCGCATCATCGACGAGCAATATGCCCGTGCGCGCAAGTTGATTGAAGACAATCAAGACAAGATGCACGCGATGGCTAAGGCGCTTTTGGAATGGGAAACCATCGATTCTGAGCAGCTGGACGACATCATGGCGGGTAAAGAACCCCGCGCACCCAAAGACTGGACGCCGCGTACGCCACCCGCAGGCGGTACGGGTGGGGGTAGCGGTAGTGCGCCGGTTATCCTGCCAGAGGCAGCGCCCACGGCAGCTTGATTTCCTGGGGACATACCAGGGGTTTGGATACCACCAACGGGGCTTTCTGCCCCGTTTTTTTTATGGACAACCCCTTCAATACACTCGCTGTGAACATACACTGCAAAGATGATCTGGCAAACCACCCGTTTCTCTATTGACTTGACCCAACCCAAAATCATGGGTATTGTCAACGTCACCCCTGACTCCTTCTCTGACGGCGGACGCTATGCGTCAGCCGGTAGCGCGTTGCGTCACGCCGAACAGTTGCTCAAAGACGGCGCGCATATTCTGGACATGGGTGGCGAGTCCTCCCGCCCCGGCGCGCCGCAGGTACCACTGGAAGTGGAGTTAGCGCGTGTGTTACCCGTGGTGCGCGAGGCAGTCAAATTTGGTGTCCCAATCTCAGTAGACACCTACAAACCACAAGTGATGCAAGCGGTCTTGGATGCGGGTGCGGACATCATCAACGATATTTGGGCGCTTCGACAGCCCAGCGGTGTCGGGTATGTTGGCGCCGCTGAGTTGGTAGCAAGACATGCCAGTTGCGGTGTTTGCTTGATGCACATGCACCGCGAACCGCGAACCATGCAGTTTGATCCCATGCAGGGTGATGTCGTGGCCCAAGTGCTATTATTTTTAGAGCAATCTGCACAATATTTACAACGGCTAGGTGTCAATTTGAACCGTATCACTCTCGACCCAGGGATTGGTTTTGGCAAAACGCCAGAGCAAAATTTCACTCTCCTGGCAAGGCAACGAGAGTTTTTGACGCTCGGTTTACCGCTACTGGCGGGCTGGTCGCGCAAGTCGGCTATCGGGGCGGTTACTGGTTTGGACATGGCAGACCGCGTGGCACCCAGTGTGGTGGCTGCCGTGCTGGCGGTGCAAAACGGTGCAAGAATAGTGAGGGTACATGATGTGCGTGAAACTGTAGCGGCTTTGCAGGTGCTACAAGCTGTGCAGATGCAGCAAGCCATGCCATAAATGACCCATCAATCAACCAACAAATACAAGAGAACAACCCACATGAGCAGAAAATACTTTGGCACTGACGGCATTCGGGGTGCGGTGGGGCAACATCCGATCACGCCTGACTTTGTTCTTAAACTTGCCCACGCGGTGGGCCGGGTACTCAAGAAAACGGAGAGGCGCCCGACCGTGCTGATTGGCAAAGACACGCGTATTTCGGGTTACATGTTAGAGAGCGCCCTGGAGTCTGGCTTCAATTCTGCGGGTGTGGATGTGGTTCTGCTTGGTCCTTTGCCCACGCCGGGCGTGGCCTACCTCACCCGCGCGCAACGTGCCAGTTTGGGTGTGGTGATCAGTGCCAGCCACAACGCGTTTGCTGACAATGGCATCAAATTTTTCAGCGCTCAAGGCACAAAACTAGACGATGCGTGGGAGTTGGCGGTCGAGGCGGCGATGGACGAGCCCCCGAAGTGGGCCGATTCTGCTAACTTGGGCAAAACACGCCGACTCGATGACGCTGCCGGCCGCTACATTGAATTCTGCAAAAGCACCTTCGCCCAGGACTTGACGCTCAAAGGCCTCAAAATCGTGGTCGATGGCGCGCATGGTGCCGCGTATCAGGTCGCGCCCAATGTGTTTCACGAGCTGGGTGCCGAGGTGGTGGCTATTGGCTGCGCGCCCGACGGCCTGAATATCAACCACGAAGTTGGTGCCACCCACCCCGAGGCGCTGATCGCCGCCGTCAAACTGCACAAAGCCGACTACGGCATCGCCTTGGATGGTGATGCCGACCGGCTACAAATTGTTGACGCACAGGGCCGCTTGTTCAACGGCGATGAAGTGCTTTATTTGATGGTCAACGAGCGCTTGGGTCGTGGCGACGCTGCACCAGGCGAGTTAAGACATCCCGCGATCGTCGGCGTGGTCGGCACCTTGATGACCAATTTGGCCGTTGAACTGGCTTTGACGGCGAAGGGCGTTGAATTTGTACGCGCCAAGGTGGGTGACCGCTATGTGCTGGAAGAGCTTGACAAGCGTGGCTGGATTCTGGGTGGCGAGGGCTCGGGCCACTTGCTGGCGCTGGACAAACACACCACCGGCGATGGCATCATCAGCGCACTACAGGTGCTGCAAGCCTGCGTGCGCAGCGGAAAAACCATGGCTGAACTGCTGCGTGACGTGACGCTGTTCCCGCAAACGCTCATCAACGTGCGCTTGCAGCCCGGCCAAAACTGGCAAAGTATGCAAAACGCACCACAATTAGCGTTTGTGACAGCAGCGGTCGAGGCCGAGCTGGGCCATACTGGGCGGGTGCTGATTCGCGCCAGTGGCACCGAACCCTTGGTGCGGGTGATGGTCGAAGCGCGCGACGCGTTGCTGGCTAAAACTTGTGCTGAGCGTATTGCAAACACCTTGAGAATTTAACGCTTCCCCCTCAGTTGTCGTTGGGTCATCACATCCCGTTTTGATTGACTCGCTTGACCAGTTCTTCGGCACTTTCCTTGCGTTCACTGTAGCGGTCCACCAGATAGGGTGTCACGTCGCGGGTGAGCAGGGTGAATTTCACCAATTCTTCCATCACGTCCACCACCCGGTCATAGTAGGGTGATGGCTTCATGCGTCCAGCATCGTCAAACTCCAGGAAGGCTTTGGCGACTGACGATTGGTTGGGGATGGTCAACATCCGCATCCAGCGGCCCAGCACGCGCAGTTGGTTCACGGCATTGAACGACTGCGAACCGCCGCAGACCTGCATCACCGCTAGCGTTTTGCCTTGCGTGGGACGTACTGCGCCCTGGGTGAGCGGAATCCAGTCGATCTGGGTTTTCATGATGCCGGTCATGGCACCGTGCCGTTCGGGCGAGCACCAGACCATGCCTTCAGCCCACAGCGCCAACTGGCGTAACTCCTGCACCTTGGGGTGACTGTCGGGCGCATCGTCGGCCAGTGGCAAGCCGTGCGGGTCGAAGGTGCGCGTCTCGGCACCCATGGCACTCAGCAGGCGTGCGGCCTCTTCACTGAGCAGGCGACTGAACGAGCGTTCGCGCAGCGATCCATACAACAGCAGGATACGCGGTGGGTGCGTAGAGTGCGATGCTCCGTGCAGCCGGGCTTGTGATGGCACAGCGAAAAGCGCTGGGCTGACATTGGGCAGGCTGTTTAAATCATTATCCTGCAACGCGTTCTCCCTGAGTGTTCACCACCTGCTCGCCATCTTCTTTGCTAAAGGCCCCACGCTGCGCTGCGGGCAGAATATCCAGCACAGCTTCTGACGGGCGACATAGCCGGGTACCCAGCACCGTTACCACGATGGGACGGTTTATCAAAATGGGGTGCAAAACCATGGCATCGATGAGCTCGTCTTCGCTGAGCGCGGGGTTATCGAGCTGTAGCTCGTCAAACGGTGTGCCTTTGCGCCGCAATACCTCGCGCACCGGCACGTTCATTTGCGTGATCAACTCTACCAGCCTGTTGCGGTCAGGCGGTGTTTTAAGGTAATCAATGACATTTGGCTCGATACCCGCGTTGTGGATAAGCGCCAGCACATTGCGTGAGGTGCCGCAATTGGGGTTGTGATAAATGGTGGTATCGGTCATAACGTGTTTTGAGTGGGTGATTTTTGAGAATGCTCAAGATAATAGCTAATATATACGCCAGCCAGCGCACCTATTGCCTGAGATGCTATAAAACCGATAGCGCTGACGGGCGCAATACCTGCAAAGCTGTCGCTGAACATGCGTCCCATCACGGCTGCCGGGTTGGCAAATGAGGTGCTGGCGGTGAACCAGTAAGCTGCGCCAATGTAACAAGCCACCAGCGCGCTGGCTTTGGCATGGACGTTGGCAGCCCCTGAGCGCAGGATGACGACGATCAAGCCAGCGGTGGCCACTGCCTCGGCCAGCCATTGCCCAAATCCTGTGAATTGCCCCGCAGCCGTCCAGCCGCCACGCAGTTTGGTGCTCAATTGCAGCACGTTTAGGTCAAACATGGCATTGGCTAACCAGGCTCCCAGAATGGCTCCAAGTAGTTGAAATGCTATAAATAATATAGCAAGATAAGCATATTTCTTAATGGCTATATGGCTATTTGATGCTGCTTTTGAGAATATCACCAGGGTCACAAGGGGGTTGAAGTGCGCACCGCTGATGGGCCCCAGTATTTCAATCAACACATACAGCGCAAACACTGTGACCAAGGTGTTTGCCAATAAAGCCAGCCCCATGTTGCCACCGCTGAGGCGCTCGGCCATGATGCCCGAACCAATCACGGCGCAAAGTAGCGCTGCTGTGCCTAAAAATTCAGCAAAAAGCCGGGTTGCGAGAGGTGGGAGTTGTGGGGGCGGTGGGCTGGATGGGGCGATTTGCAGAACGTTGCTCATGATTTGGCCAAGTCGCGGGCACTGGTTTGAATCATCAGCTTGCTCACGCTGGCAGGGGGTAGGTTAACCAATAGCGCCAGCTGGCGATGGATGGCGTGCAGGGTTTGACGAAAGGCTTCGAGTTTTTCGGCGTCCGTGCCGTCGCCCGCTGAGGGGTCGGCGTAGCTCCAGTGGGCGGTGGCGGGTTGACCGGGCCAGAAGGGGCAGACCTCGCCAGCGGCGTTATCACAGACCGTGATGACTAAATCCATGTGTGGTGAGTCGGGCAGCGCAAATTCATCCCAGCTTTTGCTGTACAGCCCAGCGGTGCTGATGCCAGCAGTTTGCAACACCTGCAAGCCCAGCGGGTTGGGTTGTTGGTTGGCACGCGGGCTGCTGCCTGCAGAGTAGCCTTTGTATTTGCCACGGCCCAGATGGTTCAGCAGGGCTTCGGCCAAGATGCTGCGCGCTGAGTTATGGGTGCAGAGAAAAAGGATGTTGATGGTTGGGTCAGACATGGTGGTTTCCTTCAAGGGTGTCGTTAGAAGTTGTGGCAAATCAAAGGGTTAGCAAATGGGTAAAGCCGGGTTGTTCGCCGTCACAGCGCAAGACTCGCCTTGGCAGCAGTGCGCGGTCAAATAGGCCAAAAGCGCATTCATGTGCTCAAAATTGGCGCGATAAATCAGGTTGCGGCCACGCGGTTCAAAGCTGGCCAGACCAGAATGCGCCAATTCTTTGAGGTGAAACGACAGCGCGCTGGGTGCAATACCCAGTTGCTCGGCCATGCGGCCGGGTGTTAATCCGTCAGGTCCAGCGACCACCAGCGACCGGAAAGCACGCAACCGTTGTGCCTGCGCCAGCGCAGCGAGGGACCTGACAACCATCGTTTCACTGATGGTGTCGCGTGGCGTTGTTAATATTTCCATCATTCAATTGTAGTTGAAGTATTTAACAGTGCAAATTAAAAAATGGTTTTTATGGGTCACTAAATTGCCATAAAAAAGTCATCAGCGCGTCACATCGGGTCTGCAAACTCTCTGCATCACAACATACAAGGAGTTGCTATGGGAATGGGATTTGGTGCGGGCTACGAGCCGCAAGACGGGGTGAATGAGTCAACCAACCAGACGATTCACGAAGTGGATGCAGGCAGGCGTCAGGTACTGAAAAGTGTCGCCAGTGCAGTGGCGCTGTTGGTGGGTTCAGATTCCATCCAGGCTGCCACGCCGCAGGCCCAGCCGCTTGGCTTTACTTCCGTGCCGGTTTCCACGCTCGATACCTTAGTGGTACCACCCGAGTATCAAGCCCAGGTGCTGTACCGCTGGGGTGACGCGATAGGTTCTGCCGCTGGCATGCCAGCTTTCAAGCCTGATGGCTCCAACACCTGGCAAGAGCAGGAATTGCAAGCGGGTATGCACCACGATGGCATGGAGTTTTTCCCGCTGCCCAAAGAAGCAGGTCAATTGCAGCGTGGGTTGTTGGCAGTTAACCATGAATATACCGATGACGGGTTGTTGCACGCTGATGGCATGAAAACCTGGAATGCCGACAAAGTGCGTAAGTCACAAGCGGCCACCGGTGTGAGCGTGGTCGAAATTGCACAGCAGGGAAGCGTTTGGAAAGTGTTGCCAAATTCACGCTATGCGCGGCGCATTACCACCAGCTCACCGATGCAATTCAGTGGCCCAGCAGCGGGTCACGCGATGTTGAAAACGGCGGCAGACGCGACCGGTACGCGTTCATTGGGCACTGCCAACAACTGCGCAGCGGGTCAAACGCCATGGGGCACCTACCTCACCTGTGAAGAAAACTGGAATGGTTACTTTTCAGCTCAAGAAAAACCCAACAAAGACGAAAAACGCTATGGCTTGGTTAACAAAGGTTGGGGTTACCGTTGGCACGAGCATGACGAGCGTTTTGATGCTGCCAAGCATCCCAACGAACCGCATCGGTTTGGCTGGGTGGTTGAAATTGACCCGTATGACGCGACGCAAACACCCGTCAAACGTACCGCCTTGGGCCGTATCAAACACGAAGGCGCTGCCACCACGCTGAGCAAAGACGGCCATGCCGTGGTGTACATGGGCGATGACGAGCGTTTTGAGTACATCTACAAATTTGTCAGCCGTGACAAGGTCAAAGCGGGTGGTTATAAGGCCAATATGGACATTCTGGATCACGGCACGCTGTATGTGGCGCGCTTTGATGCCCTGGGTTTTGGTCGCTGGCAAGCACTTAAGCATGGTGAGAACGGCCTCACAGCCGCCAACGGCTTTGCGGATCAAGCGGAGGTATTGATCAAGTGCCGTCAAGCGGCCGACGTTTTGGGGGCAACCAAAATGGACAGACCCGAGTGGATTGCCGTGCATCCGCAAACCGGTGAAGTTTTTGTCACGCTGACTAACAACAGCCAGCGCGGTCAAGCCGGTAGAGCGGACAGTGACCAGCCAAATGATGCCAATCCGCGCAGTGAGAACATCATGGGGCACATCATTCGCTGGCGCGAGGGTCATTCAGGATCGACCGATGCCGCAGCAACCGAATTCCGCTGGATGAATTTTGCACTGGCAGGCGATCCTAAAGCTGCCAAGGCAGAAAACCGGGGCAATATCAAAGGCGATATATACGGTAGCCCGGATGGTTTGAAAATTGACGCGGGTGGTCTGTTGTGGATTCAAACCGATATTTCAACCTCTGTGATGAACAAAGGCGCGTATCAGAGTATTGGTAACAACATGATGCTTTGCTCAGACCCGGCCTCAGGACAAACCAAGCGGTTTTTAACTGGCCCATCCGGTTGCGAAATAACTGGCATCACTTTCACGCCTGACAGGCGTGCCGTGTTTGTCAATATTCAACACCCAGGTGAAACAGCCAGTGAACGCAGTGATTCAGACAAACCGCAGGCGGTGAGCGCCTGGCCAGACGGGCCAAGCGGTGGCAGGCCCCGCTCCGCCACGGTTGTGATTCGCCGTTTAGACGGCGGCATCGTCGGCACCTAAGTCAAAAACAAGCCCCACAACTGTAGCAGTTTTGGGGCTTTTTAACACCAACAAAAGGAGATCATCCATGAAAGAATTACCGACGCCAACCTTTGACCTCTCGCCTATCACCTTACCTCGGGGGTTACTTCACCGATCCAGCCAGCCGCTCCATGCACCGAATGAGCAACCTTCTGCGCCAGTTGGGCGCACGGGCATCGAAGTTTCGTGGGCCAAGCATCAAGACGAAGTGCGTGAGGCACAGCGCCTGAGGTTTGATGTATTTGCTACCGAGATGGGGGCACGCTTGCAAACACCACTGGCTGGCCACGACGTTGACTTGTTTGACAACTATTGCGAGCATTTGCTGGTGCGCGATGTTGCGACAAAGCGTGTGGTGGGTACCTATCGCGCGTTGACACCGGTGCAGGCCAAGCGGGTAGGAAGTACCTACAGCGACACTGAGTTTGACCTGGTCAGACTACGCGCGTTGCGCCCGCACATGGTTGAATTGGGCCGCAGCTGTGTACACGTGGACTACCGGCAGGGTGGCGTCATCATGGCACTGTGGGGGGCCTTGGCAGAATTCATGGTGCGCAATCAGCTGCACACCATGATTGGCTGCGCCAGTATTCCGATGCTGCACAACGGCATGGTAAGCGGAGACGCTGCGGCTAGCATTTGGCGGCAAGTCAAACAAACGCACCTCGCACCCATTGAGCAACAAGTGACACCGCGCCTGGCGCTACCTATCGACAGGCTTGACGACTCGTTGACGATAGAGCCGCCAGCTTTGATCAAGGGCTATTTGCGCCTGGGTGCCAAGGTCTTGGGTGCGCCAGCGTGGGATCCAGATTTCAATACAGCGGATTTACCCATGTTGATGCGCATTGCAGAGATGCCAGCGCGTTATCGCAAGCATTTTTTGGGGACGTGATGGGCGTAAGTTTTGATGCCGAGCAAGCCTGGATTCAAGGCTTGCTGACGGGTGTACCTAGTCAATTTGAAGAAGGACACCAACCATCAAAATACCGTGCCATTTTTATTTCAGACCTGCATTTAGGCACACCTGGGTGTCAAGCCAAAGCCTTATTGGATTTTTTGAAGGCATACCCAAGCGACTATGTGTACCTGGTGGGCGACATTATCGACGGCTGGCAGTTGCGGCGCAAATGGTATTGGCCTCAAGCACATAACGATGTGGTACAAAAGTTATTACGCTGCGCACGCAAAGGCAGTCGTGTGATTTTTGTGCCAGGCAATCATGATGAATTTGCACGCGGTTTTATAGGACACCAATTTGGCGGCATTGAGGTCGTTGAAGACGCGGTACACGTCACGGCTGGTGGTGTGCGATTGTGGATCATTCATGGCGATTATTTCGATGGTGTCATCCAATGCGCCAAGTGGTTAGCCTACGTAGGTGATAACCTGTATGAATTCACGTTGAGGCTCAATCGGTATTTAAATTATTTTCGGGGCCGTTTCGGATTGAATTATTGGTCCTTATCTGCGTATTTGAAGCAGAAAGTTAAAAAAGCGTTGAATTACGTCACAGATTTTGAAGTGGCGGTAGCACGCGAAACACGTCGCAAAGGGCATGATGGTGTGGTGTGTGGGCATATTCACCGCGCAGAAATGCGTAGCATTGACGGCACACTGTATTGCAACGATGGTGATTGGGTCGAAAGCCAAACCGCCTTGGTAGAGCATCTAGATGGTCGCCTGGAATTGGTGCATTGGGCAACAGTGAGCCTAGAGATCAAAATCCAGTCTTGTACAGTGGTGATGCACGCATGAAAATAGCATTGATCACCGATGCTTGGCAACCACAAGTCAATGGGGTCGTGACCACCTTGGTGGAGCTGGTGCGTGAACTACAGCAAGCGGGATATACGATTGAGGTTATTCATCCGGGATTGTTTAAAACTCGTCCCTGTCCTGGCTATGCGGGAATTGATCTGGCGATACGCCCCAAACAAAAATTAACGCAGATCTTAGATGCTTACCCAGTGGATGCCATCCATATTGCAACTGAAGGCCCCTTGGGCTGGACTGCACGCAGTTACTGCCGCAAGCGTGGTTTGGCGTTCACGACGGCATTTCATACGAAATTTCCAGAGATATTGCATGCCGCTTTGCGCGTTCCGCTGAGTTGGGGGTATGCCTTGTTTCGTCATTTTCACAAACCGTCCTCGGGTGTGATGGTGCCCACGCAGGGTGTGTTGACCATGCTTGAAAAACGTGGGTTTTGTAATCTGCGCAGATGGACGCATGGGGTGGATACGGATATGTTCGCTTTTCATGCGCAGCCAACCATTGATTCCCCCTTGGACCCTATGGTACGGCCCATAGCGCTCTTTGTGGGACGGGTATCTTATGAGAAAAATATCGCGGCATTTTTGAAGCTGGACATGCCCGGTACCAAGGTGGTGTGTGGTGTGGGTCCTTTGGAAGCTACTTTAAAAGCGCGCTATCCCAATGTGCGTTGGTTGGGGCTGCTGGCGCGTGAAGACTTGGCCAGAGTGTATGCTACAGCAGACGTATTTGTGTTCCCCAGTAAATCGGAAACCTTTGGTTTGGTGATGTTAGAGGCCATGTCATGCGGCACGCCGGTCGCTGCTTATCCCGTGGACGGCCCTTTGGAAGTGTTGGGTTCGTCCAGCGCAACTCATCCAGGCGGCATCATGCATGTGGATTTGCTACAGGCGACTCAGCATGCTTTGGTTTGCTCTAGGCAGGAAGCGCGCAGTCGGGCGTTGGAATTTAGCTGGTCGCAAGCGGCTCAATTATTTGCGTGTCATTTGGTGTTGGTTAAACATGATGGACGCCAGGGTGTCCAGTTGCAACCTGATCGTCACTCTCAGTCAGCTGAAAGTAGGTAATATGGATTTGGTACTTTGGCGTCATGCGGAGGCAGTGGACCAGCAGGTTGGGTCTGAAGACCTTGACCGAACGCTGACTGCCCGAGGCTACAAGCAAGCCATTCGCATGGCGGGCTGGCTAGATCGCCAGTTACCCGAAGGTGCACGGATTCTTTCAAGTCCAGCGCGCCGTTGCGAAGACATGGTGCGCCGCCTGGATAGAAAATACAAATTAAGCAACGACTTGTTACCTGAGGCCAGTGCCAGTCAGTTACTGCAGTCGGTGCAATGGCCAACGGCCAAAGCGACGGTCCTGGTGGTAGGGCATCAGCCGATGATAGGTCAAATAATCGCCCAGTTGCTCGAATTACAAGCCAGCGAATGCGTCATTAGAAAAGGTTCAGTGTGGTGGTTGCGCAGTCGTGAACGTGATGGTCAACGGCAAACGGTACTGGTTACCGTGCAGAGTGCAGATATGTTGTGATCTGCACTCGTAAGGTCTGCCATGGCCTCTGGAATTAGCGTTATTTGCTGGGGCGGCCGGTCTTAAGCGTGGGGACAGCTTGCAACGCTGCCAGCAAATGAGCGTCGCCCATGGCAGCAAGCGCTTTGATGCCAGCACGCAGCAACTCGCCTTTTTTGACGGGATATTTCATGTCTGCAGCGCGCAGTTTCAAAACATCCAGCACCAAGTATTCTGCTTTCGGGATGGTGAAGCTGTCGCGAACAAGTTTTATTTTTTTGACTTTGTCCGGTTTGGCGGTATTGCTAGCTGGCGCAGATG
>JASJPN010000065.1:43465-66743 GCA_031426635.1 Polaromonas sp. | reverse complement strand
CTTAGCCGTGCTTGATGTTGTGGCAACGCTGAATGGCTTGGAAAGAGCGGTCATGGTTTGATCCTTGTAAATAAACTATGCATACAGTTTATACCATTTATTCGTCTTGGGTAAATATGACAGTCGTCAATCCTGCAATCCCCTGCCATCATCAAGATTCACAGCCTTGCAGCACCAGAGTCCAACTCGTTTTTTGCCAAGCCAATACTTCTTCTCGCAACAAGTGCGCAGACTGTGGTAACGCTTGTGCCCAAGCAGAGGGGCAGGACAACACAAACTGACGTGCGGTACCGCTGCCTACTTCTAACTTTACATTTTGAATTTCAATATCACGTCTGGCATGGCACAAAATGACAGCCAAGCGTAAGGCGAGTAATTGATGTACGAAAGCGGTATTCTCAAGCTCGGTTTCGAGCTTTTTTAGTTTGCCTCGATGCCCTAAAACCAGTACGCTTAATCGGTGCAATTCTGGCAAATCAAAGCCCGAGACATCGGCGTTGTCTAAAATGTAAGCACCATGTTTGTGATATTCACTGTGCGAAATTTGGAAGCCAATTTCATGCAATTGGGCCGCCCATTGAAGTTTTTTTAAAAAACGAGCGGTGTCGCTGTCGGTCATGTGTACGCTTGCTTGCAGTTGTGAAAACAGTGCGCTGGCAATGGTGGTTACGCGATTTGCCTGCAAAAAATCCACACTAAAATTACTCGCTAGCCGCTGGACGGAAGTGCTGCGTAAATCACTTAGTCCTTCTTCTCTATCTAGCAAGTCATACAGTACACCCTGTCGCAAGGCTCCCTGAGCCGTATGCATTTGGTCAATGCCCAGCAAATCAAATACAGCGCGTAAAACACTGACACCACCGCCTATCACAGCGCGTCGGTCGTCCTTGAGGCCAACGAGTCGTACACGATCGCAATGCTGTGCCTTGATCAGCTTATCAACCAGCCATTCAAGCCCTTCACGAGAGACTATCCCCGCTGGCCAACCCGCAGCGGTGAGTACGTCCGCTACCGCGCCCATCGTGCCTGAGGAGCCATAGGCCACATCCCAGGTGCCTCGGTGGTAGGTGTTCAGCATCTCATCAAGTACAGCTTTGGCCGCGATTTCGGCCATATTGAACGCGGCTACGGTAAGTTGCCCATTGGGAAAATATTTCATGGACCAGGCGACACTGCCAACCCGATATGACTCCATGACTTGTGCCGTCAAATGTTGACCCAAAATTAGTTCAGTGGATCGACCGCCAATGTCCACGACCAAGCGACGCTCGTCAGATTGTGGCAACAAATGTGCTACGCCTTGGTAAATCAGCCTGGCTTCTTCACGACCAGAAATCACGTCAATTGGAAACCCTAAAACTGTACGCGCACGGGATAAAAAAACATCGCGATTTCTCGCTTCCCTGAGTGTCTGGGTGGCAACAGCGCGTACCTCGGTGTTTTTAAATCCGGCGAGTCGTTCGCCAAAGCGGGCTAAACAATCCCATCCGCGCTGCATGGCATCCGGTGTCAAATTTCTATCGGTATCAAGCCCGTTTCCCTGACGAACCGTCTCTTTGAGGTATTCAGTCCGATGTATTTGACCGTGATCAAGGTAGCCGATTTCAAGGCGAAAACTGTTGGAACCTAGGTCCACAGCAGCGAGTCGAGTTCCGTTTTGCATAGCTGATTCTGAAAAATAATGACAGCATAGCACTCAAAGTTAAGCAAAAAATACCACCCATGTGGACTGAAAAATAGATCAATACACGGTGGGTACCACAATGTCCTGCGGGACAGGACGGCGTACATAGTCGTCATGGCGCTCGCGCGGTGGCATCACAATGGTCGGATGCGCTATTTCCTGGTACGGAATTTGACTTAAAAGGTGGTGAATGCAGTTGAGCCGAGCCTTCTTTTTGTCATCGGCCTGCACCACCCACCAAGGCGCCTCTGCGATGTGGGTGCGTTCAAACATGATTTCTTTTGCTTTGGTGTATTCTTCCCATCGACGGCGTGATTCGAGATCCATGGGGCTGAGTTTCCATTGCTTAAGGGGGTCGTGGATGCGTCCCAGAAACCGCAAACTTTGCTCATCGTCAGATATCGAAAACCAATATTTGATGAGCTTGATGCCTGAGCGAGTCAGCATTTTTTCAAATTCCGGTACGGTTCTGAAAAATTCTTCGTATTGATCGTCGTCGCAAAAACCCATCACGCGTTCAACGCCAGCGCGGTTGTACCAGCTACGATCAAACAGCACAATTTCGCCCGCAGCAGGCAGGTGTGAAATATAGCGCTGAAAGTACCACTGCGTGCGCTCCCGGTTATTGGGTGCAGGCAGTGCAGCGACACGACAAACGCGTGGGTTGAGGCGTTGAGTGATGCGTTTAATCACGCCCCCTTTGCCTGCGGCATCGCGGCCTTCAAATAAGATGACAATTTTTTGATCCGTCTCTACCACCCAGTCTTGCAGCTTCACCAATTCGGCTTGCATACGAAACAACTCTCTGAAGTACAAGCGACGACTTTCTTTGTACTCTTCTGACTCGGGGGAGAGTAAAGCTCCAGCTGCCTCATCAGCCAGATGGTCATCATGCTCCAGTTCTATTTCTTCGTCATAGCTATCGCGTAGCTCATCACGGATCCGCTGAACCAAATTCTCACGATGCTTTGTCACTGGGTTCTCCTAAAAATGACTATTTATTTCAGAAAGCTTACAAGTATTTTGTGACGTTAGTGTGACAAAATTATGAAGCAAATGGGCATTACAATTAAAATTGTAACTAATCGTTTTTTCGTATTGTTGTCACGCAATTGTCATAAATATTTTGTAAAGTCTGCGCATTGTTCAACCAACCTAGAAAGTGTAAAAAATGAAGATGACTTCCAAATTGGCATTACTGAGCGTGACTGGATTCACTGCTCTCGCTTATTCTTTTGGCGTGAATGCACAGGATGTGACGGGTGCCGGTGCATCATTCCCAGCACCTTTGTATTCCAAATGGGCTGCGGACTATAACAAGGCTACCGGCGTTAAAGTCAACTACCAGTCAGTTGGTTCGGGCGCGGGTATCAAACAAATTGATGCTAAGACCGTTGATTTCGGTGCTTCAGATATGCCTTTGAAGGACGAAGAGCTGAAGGCTAAGGGTTTGATCCAATTTCCTACGGTCATTGGCGGTGTTGTGCCGGTTGTCAATATTAAAGGTGTTGCGCCTGGGCAGTTAAAATTAAATGGACAAATTTTAGGCGACATCTACTTGGGAAAAATCACCAAGTGGGATGATGCGGCAATCAAGGCGCTTAACCCAAATGTGTCTTTGCCTGCGGAGGTAATTTCTCCTGTTCGCCGTGCAGATGGCTCGGGTACCACTTTCATCTTTACGAATTACTTGAGCAAAGTTAACGCCGAATGGAAGTCTAAAGTGGGTGAGGGCACAGCTGTGAACTGGCCCGTTGGTGCCGGTGGTAAGGGTAATGAAGGCGTAGCTGCATTTGTAAACCGCTTGCCAAATTCAATTGGCTACGTTGAGTATGCCTACGTCAAGCAAAATAAAATGACTTTTGCGCAAATGCAAAATGCGACAGGCACGTTTGTTTTACCCGATGATGCAGCCTTTAAGGCTGCGGCCGCTGGCGCAGACTGGGCCAAGAGCTTTTACCAAGTTTTGACGAATCAGCCGGGTAAAGATGCTTGGCCTTTGACGGGCGCAACGTTTATTTTGATGCACAAGTTGCAAGACAAGCCTGCTAAAGCAACAGCGTCATTGAAGTTTTTCGAGTGGAGCTACAAAAATGGTGATAAAACTGCCGATGATTTGGATTACTCACCAATGCCTGCGTCAGTTAAAGTTGCTATCGAGAAATCATGGGCTGACATCAAAGACAGCGCTGGCAAATCAGTGGCACTGAAATAAGCATAGTTAAATACAGCGATTAATCGACGAACATTAAGGCTCGCAGCGGTAGGTTAGCTTGTGTCATCTACACTACTAGCCAAAAATGCCCCGTTTAATTTGCCTGGCACCCATGCCAGCGCGGGGCATCTACACACTATGACTACACCTCCTTCTGGTAACGTGGCGCGCTGGGGCTCGTCGTCCGATCGCCTTTTTGGCCTTGCTGCCAAGGGCGCTGCATTCATCACACTGGCCTTGCTGCTTGGGATTTTGCTGTCCTTGGTGGTGGGGGCTTGGCCTGCAATGCAGAAATTTGGTTTTGGATTTCTGACCAGTTCTGAGTGGGATCCTGTGAAAGAGGAGTTTGGTGGGTTGGTGATGATTTATGGCACGCTGGCCACATCACTGATTGCCTTACTCATTGCAGTGCCAGTGAGTTTTGGCATTGCCTTGTTTTTAACGGAGTTGTCGCCAGCTTGGTTAAAGCGACCTTTGGGCACAGCTATTGAGCTTTTAGCTGCGGTTCCTTCTATCGTGTACGGCATGTGGGGTTTGCTGGTATTTGGTCCTATTTTGGCTAAATATGTACAGCTGCCTTTGCAATCGCTTTTAGCCGGTGTGCCGGTGTTGGGCAGTTTGGTATCTGGCCCACCCGTGGGCATCGGAATTTTGTCAGCCGGCATTATTTTGGCGATCATGATCATCCCTTTCATTGCCTCGGTGATGCGCGACGTGTTTGAGGTGACGCCACCCCTGCTCAAAGAGTCGGCGTATGCCTTGGGATCAACGACGTGGGAGGTCATGTCCAAGGTGGTACTGCCTTATACTAAAGCCGGCGTTGTTGGTGGCATCATGCTGGGGCTTGGTCGCGCATTGGGCGAGACAATGGCTATCACCTTCATTATCGGTAACACCAATCAGTTGAATTCACTGAGTTTGTTTGAGCCTGCCAACAGCATCACATCGGCACTTGCCAACGAATTTGCCGAGGCTGGTGCTGGCTTGCATCAGGCATCGCTGTTTTATCTGGGGTTGGTGTTGTTCTTCATTACTTTTGTTGTCCTTTCTTTGTCGAAACTGTTGTTGACCCAACTCAAGAAGAGTGAGGGGACGATATCGTGACGACCAGCCACTCGCTCATTAAGGCTGCATCTGCAGTGAGTTCTCATGAGGCCAAGTTTAGACAGCGAAAGCGGGTCAATCAAGTGGCCTTAACTTTGTCTATATTGGCCATGTTATTCGGGCTTTTTTGGTTGGTTTGGATATTGTGGGAAACCATAACTTTGGGAGTAGGCGGGCTTGCGCTGTCCACTTTCACCGAAATGACGCCACCGCCCAACGAAGAGGGAGGCATTGCGAACGCAATTTACGGTTCGTTTTTGATGGTGCTTCTGGCCACTTTTGTTAGCACACCCATTGGCATCATGGCGGGCATATATTTGGCAGAGTATGATGCCAAAAGTTGGCTGGCAAATACCACCCGTTTCGTGAATGATATTTTGCTCTCTGCCCCTTCCATTATCATTGGCTTGTTTGTGTATGCTGTGATTGTGACGCGTTTCAAGTCATTTTCTGGTTGGGCGGGCGTGGTTGCTTTGGCAATGATTGCTATTCCGGTTGTTATAAGAACGACTGAAAATATGCTTCAACTGGTTCCCGCCGGTTTGCGTGAAGCGGCTTATGCGCTAGGGGCGCCCAAGTGGAAGGTCATCACAAGTATCACGATAAGGGCGGCTCGTGCGGGGGTGGTGACAGGCTTGCTGTTGGCGGTGGCTCGAATTTCAGGTGAAACTGCGCCTTTGCTGTTTACCGCACTCAATAATCAATTTTGGACATCAAGTTTGACGGAGCCCATGGCCAGCCTGCCAGTGACTATTTTCAAGTTTGCAATGAGTCCGTATGAGAATTGGCAAAAACTGGCTTGGGCAGGCGTGTTTATCATCACCATAACTGTTTTGGGTTTGAATATCTTGGCACGTGTATTGACGCGCGATAAGCATTAAACGAACATGTCGCGCTCCGATATTTCATAAAAGTTAGGCAACAGTTACAAACCATGACTCCCCCACCATTAAAAACAAAATTGTCCGTGAAAGATTTGAACTTTTACTACGGCAAGTTTCATGCCCTCAAAAATATCAACCTGGAAATTCCAGAGAAAAAAGTCACTGCTTTTATCGGTCCGTCAGGGTGCGGAAAATCGACTTTGTTACGTACTTTTAATCGCATGTTTGAGTTATATCCAGAACAGCGAGCCGAGGGGCTGATTGAGTTGGATGGCGAAAATTTATTGACTTCAAAGGAAGATGTCGCACTGATTCGTGCCAAAGTGGGTATGGTGTTTCAAAAACCGACGCCTTTTCCGATGTCTATTTATGACAACATAGCGTTTGGCGTGAAATTGTTTGAAAATTTGAATGCCAGCGACTTGGACGAACGGGTCGAGTGGGCTTTGCGTAAAGCGGCACTGTGGACAGAAGTTAAAGACAAGCTGAACCAAACGGGTTCAGGCCTCTCTGGCGGACAGCAGCAGCGCTTGTGTATTGCCAGGGGTATTGCCATCAAGCCGAAGGTCTTGCTACTTGATGAACCCTGTTCAGCACTGGATCCTATTTCGACTTCTAAGATAGAGGAGCTCATCTGTGAGCTTAAAACAGACTACACCGTCGTCATTGTGACGCACAACATGCAGCAAGCGGCGCGTTGTAGTGATTACACCGCCTATATGTATTTGGGTGATTTGATCGAATTTGGCACCACAGAACAACTGTTCTTTAAGCCGCAACGCAAAGAAACTGAAGACTACATCACGGGTCGATTTGGTTGATTTTTGGTTAAAGAATATCCCAGGAGTAAAGCATGGCAGACAAACATTTATCAACCCAGTTTGACAGTGAACTGAATGGTGTCTCATCTAAAGTGATGGAGATGGGGGGCTTGGTCGAGGCACAAATCAGGCTGGCTATCCAGGCACTGTCACAGTTCAGCATTGAAGTTGCGAATCAAGTCGCAGAAACAGAGTCCCGCGTGAATACGATGGAAGTTGAAATTGACCGCGATTTGTCATCCATCATCGCGCGTCGGCAGCCTACGGCTAGAGATTTACGCTTATTGATAGCGATTTCCAAAACCACGGCCAATTTGGAGCGCGCTGGCGACGAGGCCGACAAAATTGCTCGTATGGTTAAGTCTATTCTTCATGGTGGCCTTCAAAGTGGCTCCGTTCGTGCATTGCCATCAGGTGACTTGCGTTTGGCCGCTGATTTAGCCTCCAATCAGCTACGTAAAGCTTTAGACAGCTTTGCCCGTTTAGATACAAGTCTGGCAGTTGGCATCCTGAAGGAAGATGATTTGATTGATAAAGAGTTTGATGGTTTTGTTCGCAAACTCATCACCTACATGATGGAGGATCCACGCACGATTTCAGCAAGTTTGGATTTGTTGTTTGTCGCCAAAGCCATTGAGCGCATCGGTGATCATGCTAAAAATATCGCAGAAGTTGTTATATATATTGTGAAGGGCGCCGATGTGCGTCACACCACCATGGCTGAAATTGAGTCAGTTGTCAAATAACTTCGAAATAATTTTCCAGAATACAGAGCGAATGAAAACGGCACCGCGTATTTTGATTGTCGAGGACGAGCCTGCAATTGCAGAGTTAATAGCCATCAATCTGAAGCACAACGGGTTTGCGCCTGTGTGGGTGGGTGATGGCGTGGCGGCTCAAAGGGAACTCGAAGCGGAATTGCCAGATGTAATTTTGCTAGATTGGATGTTGCCTGGGCAAAGTGGTTTGAGCTTGGCGCGCAAGTGGCGTGCAAACCCGCTCAGTCAAGCTGTGCCTATCATCTTGTTAACAGCCAAAAGTGATGAGCCCGACAAAATCGCCGGATTGGATGCGGGCGCTGATGATTACATCACGAAGCCGTTTTCAACCAAAGAGCTGCTTGCAAGAATACGCGCAGTACTGCGCCGACGAACGCCTGAACAGGCTACGGACTCCGTGACGGTTGGAGAACTGGTGTTGGATGCCGCCACCCATCGCGTGACATTTCAAGGACTGATGCTCAAAATTGGACCCACTGAGTTCAAACTATTACATTACTTGATGAAGAATGCTGAGCGCGTTCACAGTCGTGGGCAGTTGTTGGACAAAGTTTGGGGCGATCATGTTTATATTGAAGAGCGAACAGTTGATGTTCACGTTAAGCGACTGCGTGAAGCTTTGGGGAATGGTGGAAGTCACATTGAAACAGTACGGGGTGCGGGTTACCGTCTGACTGCCATGGTCGCATTACCGATACCAGTGTAAATATTTGATGATTTGGCGACTGATGGGGGTGATCGTTTGGCAGCTGGTGGGCGCTGCTGTCGTATCACTTTTTGGAACATGGTTTGCACTTGGTGTGGATCCTGTACGGCTCGCTTTGGCGGGAGCGATCAGTGGTAGCTTGTGTTGGGTGCTTCTCAATTTGATGCGTGCATCCCGAGTATTGGCTTGGTTGCGAGATGGAGATGTCAATTCCGCTCCTCAATTGGGTGGAGTATGGGGGGAGGCGGCCGATCGCACACGTCGTCTGCTGCGCCAACATGCGCAAAATACGCAAACGAGTGATCAGCGCTTGGATGATTTCCTCTTGGCTCTTCAAGCGTCGCCTAACGGTGTGCTGCTGCTCAATGCCACGGCACAGATTGAGTGGTGCAATTTAACAGCAGCAGATCATTTTGGTCTCGATGCGAAGGCTGATGTATCGCAGCATATTGGCAATTTGGTGCGTGATCCCGTGTTTGCCACCTATTTCTCTGCAGGTGATTTCTCTCATGAGATTACGATTGCAGGTAAAAACAGCAGTTACGCACGTCCTTGTCGATTGGCTGTTCAAATCCACTCGTATGGCATGGGGCGCAAACTGATGCTGTCGCATGATGTCACCGCCTTGGAGTTGTCTGATCTCATGCGGCGCGACTTTGTGGCCAATGTATCGCATGAAATTCGCACACCACTGACAGTACTTAGTGGATTTGTTGAAACTCTTCAAACATTGAATTTGGATAAAGCAGAGTGTTCAAAATATCTTGCTCTTATGGCGCAGCAAGCCCAGCGAATGCAAACCCTAGTGAGTGATTTATTGACACTCTCAAAACTTGAAGGAAGTCCTAGTCCACTGTGCGATACCTGGGTCGGTGTCTCTAGCTTGGTTGCCGTCTGTGAGCAAGAAGCCAGGTTGTTATCTGATCTTTTGAGCTTGACGGGGGGATCTTCCGGCGTTAAGCAGAAGCTGGTGTTTACGGTGGCTCATCAGCTTGAACTGGCCGGCTCACAGACAGAATTGCTCAGCGCCATGTCGAACCTTGTCAATAACGCTGTTCGCTATACGCCTTTGGATGGCACTATTCAAGTAACTTGGCGAATGATTGAGGGTGGTAAGGCTGAATTTACCGTACACGACACCGGTCCCGGAATCGCTCCAGAGCATCTATCTCGCTTGACGGAGCGGTTTTATCGAGTCGATACCAGTCGTTCACGCGAATCGGGCGGAACCGGTCTGGGTTTGGCCATTGTTAAGCACGTGGTGCAACGCCACAGCGGTGATTTGCGTATTGAAAGTATTGTTGGAGCAGGTTCTACCTTTATTTTTACACTGCCTGCTAACCGAGTTCGACTCAAGCAAGATTGAATTCTGAAAAATCAACTTCAAGTTTTGCGTCAGCATTTAGCAAGTGACTAAATTTGGCACTTTGGCCTATTACTGGCACAATGCCACTTGTTACCTAGGCCCTTCCTGCCACAGTCGCATCCGCCAATCGGTTAAGCCGTGTCGCGGAAGGTTATCAGAACTAAACTAAGTTTCCTACAGGGAAGCGGAGGTCAGCGCAATAATGAGTCAAGCCCCGACGACACAACCTAGCGGTTCTGTCTATCAAGCCTATGCAGGCAACACATTTCTTTTCGGCGGCAATGCGCCTTATGTCGAAGAGATGTATGAAAATTATCTAGCCAACCCAGGCAGTGTGCTAGGGAGTTGGCGCGACTATTTCGATGCCTTGCAGCATGTACCTGCTGTTGACGGCAGCAATGCTAAGGATATACCGCATCTACCTGTTGTTAATGCTTTTGCCGACCGCGCCAAACAAGGCGGAACGAAGGTTGTTATGGGCAGTGCTGATGCCGAAATGGGTCGCAAACGTACTGCAGTACAGCAACTCATTGCCGCTTACCGCAACGTAGGTGCTCGTTGGGCAGACTTAGACCCACTAAAACGCACTGAGCGTGAAAAAATTCCTGAGCTAGATCTCGCTTTTTATGGTTTCAGCGACGCTGACCAAGAAGCTGTGTTTGACACCAGCAACACCTTTTTTGGTAAAAATAGCATGAGCCTGCGTGAGCTGATGAATGCACTGCGTGAGACGTATTGCGGCACCATTGGCGCTGAGTATATGTACATCACTGACCAGGCTAAAAAACGTTGGTGGCAACAAAAGTTGGAAAGTGTGCGTAGCAAACCGAATTTCACCGCTGAGAAAAAGCGCCACATTTTGGACAGGCTCACTGCGGCTGAGGGGCTGGAGCGTTTTTTGCACACCAAATACGTGGGCCAAAAACGCTTCTCATTAGAGGGGGGCGAGAGCTTTATTGCTAGCATGGACGAGCTGATCCAGCGCGGCGGTAGCATCGGTTTGCAAGAAATCGTGATTGGTATGGCTCATCGGGGCAGATTGAATGTACTTGTCAATTCATTGGGCAAAGTTCCCGCTGATTTGTTTGCCGAGTTTGACCACACGGCCCCCGAAGACCTGCCAAGCGGCGACGTTAAATACCATCAAGGCTTTAGCTCGGATGTCACCACGCCAGGTGGTCCCGTGCATTTGACGCTGGCGTTTAACCCGTCACATTTAGAGATCGTCAATCCTGTAGTTGAGGGCTCGGTGCGCGCGCGCATGGACCGTCGTGCGGACCCCAAGGGGCTGCAAGTGTTACCCGTTTTGGTGCATGGCGATGCGGCCTTTGCTGGACAAGGCGTGGTGATGGAGACTTTGGCATTGGCCGAGACCCGTGGTTACACCACTGGCGGTACAGTGCATATTGTCATCAACAACCAAATTGGTTTCACCACCAGCGACCCACGTGATAGTCGTTCAACTCTGTATTGTTCTGATGTCGTCAAAATGGTTGAAGCCCCCGTGCTGCACGTTAATGGCGATGACCCGGAAGCCGTGGTGTTGGCCACACAATGGGCCTTGGAATATCGCATGGAATTCCAAAAAGACGTGGTGGTTGACATTATTTGCTTCCGTAAGTTGGGTCACAACGAGCAAGATACGCCAGCGCTGACGCAGCCGCTGATGTATAAAAAAATCGTAGCGCATCCTGGTACGCGCAAACTTTACGCAGACAAGCTGACGACCCAGGGCATGGGCGACACCTTGGGCGACGACATGGTCAAAGCCATGCGTGCGGCTTTGGAGGTTGGTAAAAGTACGTTTGACCCCGTATTAACCAACTTTAAGAGCAAGTTTGCCGTCGATTGGCAGCCTTATTTGAGTAAAAAATGGACGGATGCAGGCGACACGGCGATTCCGATGGCCGAGTGGAAGCGTTTGGCTGAGAAAATCACCACCATTCCTGAGAGCGTAACAGCGCACCAACTGGTAAAGAAAGTCTATGCCGATCGCGCCGCTATGGGGCGGGGTGAGATCCCTGTGGATTGGGGTATGGGCGAACACATGGCGTTTGCCTCGCTGGTGGCCAGTGGCTACCCGGTTCGTTTATCCGGTGAAGATTGTGGGCGAGGGACGTTTACCCATCGCCACGCGGTGATTCATGATCAAAATCGCGAAAAGTTTGACGAAGGTATTTATACGCCATTGCAAAACGTGGCGCCGAACCAGGCCCCGTTTGTGGTTATCGATTCCATCTTGTCTGAAGAAGCGGTTTTGGCATTTGAATATGGCTACGCTTCCAACGACCCTAACACGTTTGTGATTTGGGAAGCCCAGTTTGGCGATTTTGCCAATGGCGCACAGGTGGTGATTGACCAGTTTATTGCCAGTGGTGAAGTCAAGTGGGGTCGTGTCAATGGTATCACCTTGATGTTGCCGCACGGCTATGAAGGCCAAGGCCCAGAACACAGTTCGGCCCGACTTGAGCGTTTTATGCAGTTGAGTGCGGACACCAACATGCAAGTGGTGCAGCCCACCACGGCTAGTCAAATTTTTCACATTTTGCGTCGCCAAATGGTACGTAACTTGCGCAAGCCTTTAATCATCATGACACCAAAGTCATTGCTCCGTGCCAAGGATGCCGCATCGCCACTTTCGGAATTTACCAAGGGGTTGTTCCAGACGGTTATTCCTGAGAACAAAGTTCTTAAGACTGAGAAGGTTAAACGCGTGGTCACGTGTTCTGGCAAGGTGTACTACGATTTGGTGAAACGGCGTGAAGAAAACGGCCATGATGACACGGCCATTATCCGTGTTGAGCAGTTGTACCCGTTCCCGCACAAAGCTTTTGCGACAGAACTGAAAAAATACCCAAATCTCAGCGAGGTTGTTTGGTGCCAAGACGAGCCACAAAATCAAGGCGCCTGGTTTTTTGTGCAGCACTATATTCATGAAAATATGAGTGAGGGACAAAAGTTAGGTTATGCGGGTCGTGCGGCTTCGGCCTCTCCCGCAGTGGGTTATGCACACCTGCATCAAGAGCAGCAAAAAGCACTGGTAGATGCAGCGTTCAACAAGCTCAAAGGCTTCGTGTTAACAAAATAAGACTAAGTATTGAGCGACAAAAACGTACAAATTCAGACCACAAATAAGACAAACTGAAAGAATAAAATGGCAATCGTAGAAGTAAAAGTCCCTCAATTGTCCGAATCGGTGGCCGAGGCCACGATGTTGACTTGGAAAAAGAAGGCAGGTGATCTAGTCGCAGTCGATGAGATATTGATTGAAATCGAGACCGATAAAGTGGTGCTTGAAGTCCCTGCTCCAAGCGCTGGTATGCTGAGCGAGATATTGGCAGGCGACGGCGCCACTGTAGTGGCCGAGCAATTAATAGCACGCATTGACACTGACGGCAAAGTCGGAGCTGCCGCGCCAGCAGTTGCAGCGAGCGCTGCGTCTGTTCCTGTGGCTGCGGTTATAACCGCATCGGCAGCCGCGCCCGTGGGTGGCGCTATGGCCAGTGTTGCGATGCCTGCGGCGGCCAAACTTATGGCCGACAACCAACTTGCCAGCGGCTCAGTGGCAGGAACAGGCAAAGATGGCCGTGTCACCAAGGGTGACGTCTTAGGTGCTGTGGTATCTGGTGCAGCCTTGAGTGCTACAAATAAGATAGCTGTCCAGGCGGTATCTACGACGGCTACAGTCAAATTATTACCTCAAGTAGCAACTGCAGCGCCGGCTTTGGGCGAGCGCCCCGAGCAACGTGTCCCTATGAGCCGTTTACGTGCTCGGGTGGCTGAGCGTTTGCTGCAATCGCAATCTACCAATGCGATTTTGACTACTTTTAATGAAATTAACATGGCCCCTGTCATGGAGATGCGCAAGCGTTTCCAAGAGAAATTCAAAAAGAACACGGCATCAAAATTGGCTTCATGAGCTTTTTCGTGAAAGCGGCGGTACATGCCTTGAAAAAATTTCCCGTGCTCAACGCCAGTGTTGACGGCAACGATATCGTGTATCACGGCTATTTCGACATTGGCATCGCGGTCGGTTCGCCACGCGGCTTGGTTGTGCCTATTTTGCGCAATGCAGACCAGATGAGTTTTGCGGATATCGAAAAGAAAATTGCCGAATACAGTGCGAAAGCGCGCGACGGAAAATTAGGCATGGAAGATATGACGGGCGGTACCTTCTCCATTAGCAACGGCGGCACCTTCGGCTCCATGCTCTCAACTCCCATCATCAACCCGCCGCAAAGCGCGATTTTGGGCATTCATGCCACCAAAGATCGCGCCGTGGTTGAAAACGGCCAAATCGTGATTCGCCCGATGAATACTTTGCCATGAGTTATGACCACCGCATCATTGACGGTCGTGAAGCCGTGCTCGGTTTGGTCGCCATCAAAGAGGCGATGGAAGATCCAGCGCGTCTGTTGTTTGACATCTAAGAAAGTACGAGTATGGTTAAACAATTTGATGTCATCGTTATCGGTGGTGGCCCGGGGGGCTATATCGCTGCCATTCGTGCGGCACAACTGGGCTTTAACGTAGCCTGCATAGATGAGTGGAAGAATGCCAAAGGCGGTTCCGCTCTCGGTGGAACTTGCACCAATGTGGGCTGCATTCCTTCAAAAGCTTTGTTGCAATCGTCTGAGCATTTTGACCATGCCAGCCACCACTTTGCAGGCCATGGCATTGAGGTCAAGGGTCTCAGCCTGGATGTGACCAAGATGCTGGGGCGCAAAGACACGGTGGTGAAGCAAAACAACGATGGAATTTTGTACTTGTTCAAAAAAAACAAGGTCACCTTTTTCCACGGTCGTGGCTCATTTGTAGCGGCTACGGAGGGCAGCTATGAGATCAAAGCTGGCGAAGAATCCATTCACGGCAAGCACATCGTTGTGGCGACGGGTTCCAACGCACGTGCCTTGCCAGGTACACCGTTTGACGAAGTAAACATTTTGTCTAACGACGGCGCATTACGCATGGGTGGTGTACCCAAGAAGCTGGGCTTGATTGGTTCGGGTGTGATTGGCCTGGAGATGGGTTCTGTGTGGCGTCGGCTAGGCGCTGATGTGACCATTTTGGAAGGGCTGCCTACTTTCTTGGGTGCGGTTGATGAGCAAATTGCCAAAGAAGCGCACAAAGCTTTCGTCAAGCAAGGGCTGAAGATTGAACTGGGCGTCCAAGTGGGTGAAATCACATCTGGCAAAAAAAGCGTCAGCATTGATTACACCAACGTCAGGGGTGAAGCGCAAAAGCTTGACGTGGACAAACTCATCATCTCGATTGGGCGCGTTGCCAATACCATTGGCCTGAATACCGAGGCCGTGGGCTTGGCGCTGGATGACCGTGGCGCGATTGTGGTGGATGGCGATTGCAAAACCAACTTGCCCAATGTCTGGGCAGTCGGTGATGTGGTACGCGGTCCTATGCTGGCGCACAAGGCGGAAGAAGAGGGCGTGGCGGTGGCAGAGCGCATTGCCGGCCAACGCGGGCATGTCAACTTCAACACCATTCCTTGGGTCATTTACACCAATCCAGAGATCGCATGGGTCGGTCAGACCGAGCAGCAACTCAAGGCGACTGGGCGTGCTTATAAAACTGGCACCTTTCCATTTATGGCCAATGGCCGTGCGCGGGCCCTGGGCGACACCACGGGTATGGTGAAGATGCTGGCGGATGCCGTGACTGACGAAATACTGGGCACCCATATCGTGGGCCCTATGGCCAGCGAGTTGATTGCTGAGTGTGTTATGGCCATGGAGTTTCGCGCCAGTTCGGAGGACATTGCGCGCATTTGTCATGCACATCCATCTCTGAGCGAGGCGACCAAAGAAGCTGCTTTGGCGGTGGATAAGCGTACGCTGAACTTTTAATGCCTAGGCCATTGGGTTACGTGGATTTTGAGAATGTCAGTGCGTACGGTGTATGAGGCTGAGCTAACTGCGCGCGGTTACGTTAGTGACCCTGCGCAGTTGCGCGCCGTTGCTGCTTTGGAGCGTTGCGAAAATGAATGGATTGAGCATAAAAGTCAGCGTTCGAATGCGTTGAAAAAACTGGTTAATCATCCCTTGCTGCCGCGCGGTGTGTATCTGTATGGTGGCGTCGGGCGCGGCAAAAGTTTTTTGATGGACTGTTTTTATAACTCGGTTCCGCTACAACGTAAAACCAGATTGCATTTTCATGAGTTTATGCGCGAGGTGCATCGTGAACTACGTGACTTACAGGGCATTGTGAATCCGCTAGATGAACTAGCCAAGCGCATGGCCAAACGCTATCGTTTGATTTGTTTTGATGAATTTCATGTGGCTGACATGACCGATGCCATGATTTTGTATCGTCTGTTGGCTGCATTGTTTCAGCAAGACGTTGGTTTTGTAATAACTTCCAACTTCAAGCCCGAGGACTTGTACCCGGGCGGCATGCATCGCGACCGAATATTGCCCGCGATTGCCCTGTTAAATGCCAATTTAGAGGTGATCAATGTGGACAACGGCACCGACTATCGGCGCCGTACCCTGGAGCAAATCAAGCTGTATCATTCGCCTTGGGGTGTACAAGCTGACTTTGAGATGGCTCAGTCTTTTGCAAAATTGGCAGCGTCGCACGATGAAGATCCCGTCTTGCATATTGAAGCGAGAGAAATATGGGCCAGACGAAGAGCTGGCGGTGTTGTCTGGTTTGATTTCAAGACTTTGTGCGGTGGTCCACGGTCGCAAAACGACTATCTTGAAATCGCAACGCAATTCCACACGGTTATGCTTAGTGATGTGCCTTACATGCCGCCCAAGATGTCGAGCGAGGCAAGGCGCTTTACTTGGTTGGTGGATGTCCTGTATGACCGACGGGTAAAGCTGATCATGTCCGCTGAGGTCGAGCCGGATGCGTTATATACAGAGGGGCCTCTGGCGCATGAGTTTTCTAGAACGGTCTCTAGGCTGAGCGAAATGCAGTCGGTTGAGTATTTGAATTTAGAGCGCCGTCTCGTTGATACGGATTTAATATGAAAAAATCATTTGTCTTGCTTCTTTTTACACTTATCAGCAGTAGTTTTTTCATGGCGTATGCGGAAAATCTGCCATTAAGCGCAGAAGCTTCGGAGCGCGCCAGTCTGGCCATTGAACGCGGGAAAATTCAATCTCAATACACACATCAGGAAACTGACTGCTACAAAACATTTGCTGTAGATTCTTGCCTTAAAAAGGCGAATACTGAAAAACGAGTCGCGTTGGCCGATATAAAACGTCGAGAGCTTGCAATGAATGAGTTGCAGCGACAAAAGAAAAAAGCGGAAATTGATCTGAAAATGTCAAAATCAGCGACTCAAAGTCGAGCTGCAACGGGTGTTGATCATCGTAATCGTTCAGTAAAGCCCCCATTGAATGAGGACAAGCGAGCTGAAGATGCAAAAAAGCGTGCGCAAGAAGCGAATCAGAAAATGATGGCATCACAAACCAAAGCTGCGCAGCGAGCTCAAAAAAGTAATCGTGCAAAAGAGAGAGCTGCCAGATATCAAAAAAAACTTCGAGAAGCTGAGGAGCATAAAATAGCTACTGAGCAAAAAAAATCGAGCAACACAAAACCAAAAGCGGCATCATTGCCTGTACCAAAATCCATTGAGAATTGAAACACTTCGATGGTTTTTTATGAAGTGTTAGGGGTGCGAATTTACTTTGGCGCGACAAATTTTTTTGTAAATTCGATTGAATTAAATGGAAATTGAATATTCGATGAGTTTTGAATCCCGTGTTGAAGATGTATTTTCTGAACACGGCATACTGTCGCAGAACGATCCATTTTTCAAACCTCGCATGGGTCAAACGCAGATGGCTTTGGCTGTGGCAAGGTGCATTGAGCAGGGCACGACGTTGGTTGTGGAGGCGGGAACAGGGGTTGGCAAGACTTATGCATATTTGGTACCTGCCCTGCTGAGTGGGGAGCGTGTTGTGCTGTCTACCGCTACCAAAGCATTACAAGACCAATTGTTTGGTCGGGATTTGCCCAGCCTCGTTGAAACTTTAGGCTTGCCAGTGCGCATGGCTCTACTCAAAGGACGATCAAGCTACCTGTGTCTACATCGAATGGAGATGGCGCGCCAAGACGTTGGCGGTTCAGAGCGCGGTGTCCTCAATACCTTGGCAAAGATTGAAAGATGGTCGCAGGTTACACGCCATGGAGACTTGGCCGAGTTAGCCGGTTTAGATGAGCGTTCGCCGGTCATTCCGCTGGTGACTTCAAATCGTGAAAATTGTCTAGGGGCTCAGTGTCCAAAATTTCGATCATGTCACGTCAACTTGGCAAGGCGTGAAGCATTGGCTGCGGATGTTGTGGTGATCAATCATCATTTATTTTTTGCTGATTTGGCGGTACGTGATTCGGGCATGGCAGAATTATTGCCAATGGTACGGGTTGTTATTTTCGATGAAGCACATCAACTCAATGAAACTGGGGTTCAGTTTTTAGGCTCGCAGCTAACAACAGGGCAGTTGTTGGACTTGGCACGAGACACGCTGGCAACTGGGCTTCAGTTGGCACGTGGTCTGAATGATTGGAGCGCAGTGGTTGCCAGTTTGGAGCGAGCAGCACGTGACTTGCGATTGTGTGTTGGGAAGCATTGCTCAGGTACAAAGTTGCGTTGGACAGGTGTTGTACCAGACGGCCTTGAACAAGCGTCGTGGACATCGGCATTGCAGACTATTTGCAGTTCGTGTCACGAATTGCTTGAGGCCTTACAGACGGTCACCGAGATGGCTCCTGATTTTGTGAGACTGCACGAGAGAACGCTAGCGTTGAATGAGCGAGCCATGCGTTTTATGCAACCATGTCCATCTGACTCGGTTCGTTGGCTCGAGGTCGGACCACAACTTCGTTTAGCGGAGTCACCGCTTGATATTGCCGAATCTGTGCAAAACAAAATGTTAAAGCTGGGTGATGCGACAGCATCACCGCAAAAGTCATGGCTGTTTACTTCAGCTACTTTGGGGCATGAAGAGCAGCTGAAATGGTTCACGGAACCCTGTGGTCTGGGTCATGCCGACATTTTGCGAGTGGAGAGCCCTTTTGATTACAAGAGCCAAGCAGCGATTTATGTACCTAAAAGTTTGCCCAAACCCAATGATCCAGCGCACAGCGCGCAAGTTGCAAGTATCGTCACAGAAGCAGTAAACGTATTGGTCGGTCGAACACTGGTGCTGACAACAACACTTCGCGCATTACGTTCAATTGGTGAGATATTGCAGCAAAAATTTCAAGATCGACCTGATATTGAGATACTTATCCAGGGTCACTTACCTAAACGCGAGTTGCTGGCGCGATTTCGTGAAGGTGCCACGCAAGGCCGTGCGGCTTGCGTTTTAGTGGCCTCTGCCACTTTTTGGGAGGGAATAGATGTCCCGGGAGATGCGTTGGCTCTCGTCGTCATCGACAAACTGCCTTTTCCTCCACCCAATGATCCTTTGATAGAAGCGCGCTCAAAACGGCTAGAGGATCATGGTAGAAGTGCGTTTAATGACTATTTTGTGCCCGAGGCAACCGTTTCCTTAAAACAGGGAGCGGGTCGGCTGATCCGTCGCGAAACAGACCAAGGCGTTTTGGTGATATGCGATACCAGGTTAGTTCAGATGGGTTATGGACGGCGTATATTGGCCTCCTTACCCCCCATGCGTCAGCTACAAGATCAAGATGAGTTCGTCGACGCACTCAACGGTCTTACCAAAGTTCCCACCAGCTTTTTGAACCAGGCTTGACCCCGGTGAGCAAGTATTCACTTTTGGGAAATGATTTTTCCATGACCCGCTTTGCATCATCTCTAAGCTCCGAAATGCCCAGAGCATCGTATGACTTGAAAATGATATACATGGCTTCTTCTAATGCGGGGGCATCACGGTAGTCAGTTATGGCTAGCTGGGCACGATTTATGGCAGCGACATAGGCACCGCGCGAAAAGTAATAGCGCGCGACATGAACTTCATACAGAGCCAATGAATTGACGATATAAGTCATACGCTGACGCGCGTCGGTCGTATATTTGGAGTCTGGAAACTTGGCCGTTAATTCTTTATAGGCATCAAAAGATTCTTTGGCAGCTTTTTGGTCGCGTTCGGATAGATCTTGTCTGGTAAATGATCCCAGAAATCCCAAATTATCTGCAAAATTAACAGTGCCTTTGAGATACAAAGCGTAGTCCAGCGCTGGACTGGCTGGGTGTAGCTTGATGAACCTTTCAATCGTGGCGATAGCCTGAGCTTGGTCACCATTTTTGAACTGGGCGTACGCTTTGTCGAGTTGAGCTTGCTGCGCCAAAGGTGTGCCAGCCGCACGACCCTCCAGTTTTTCATACAGGGGAATCGCTTTATCATACGCACCATCACTAGCTTCAGCTTTGGCTTCGGCGTAGATTTTGTTAGGGCTCCAGTTTGCAGTCTTATCTTCGCTGACGCTTGCACAGGCAGCCAGGCCAAGACACAGAGCGACCGATATGACGATACGATTTTTCATAAGAGCAGGGCGAGAGATTTCTAAACCTTGCAATTGCGTCGATAATTTGATGTTAAACATCTGAGGCCACCTTCTTGAAACATAGCGAATCCATTATATCGACCGATCCTTTGAAAAGTGAAGCAGATTTGGATTTTGCACTTGATTTGGAAGATCACGAAACAAGAGTGTTCAGTTGTGGCGAGCAAGAGCATGGATTGCGGCTAGACACGGCGCTTGTTCAATTGGTGACCGAGTTTTCCCGCAGCTATTTGCAGCAGTTGATAGAGCGTGGCGCGGCACGCCTCAACGACTTAGTCATTGTAAAAGCCGCCACAAGGATCAAAGCCGGCGATAAACTGTCCATTGAGCTGCATGCAACGCCACAAAGTCAGGCATTCAAGCCGGAATTCATCGAGTTTGAGGTGGTTTACGAGGATGAATATCTTCTGGTGATCAATAAACCAGCTGGATTGGTGGTACATCCAGCGCCTGGTAACTGGACGGGAACATTATTAAACGGCTTATTGGAACGTGATTCTGAGGCGAAATTACTGCCTCGCGCGGGCATTGTTCACAGGCTAGATAAAGATACCAGCGGTTTGATGGTTGTCGCACGGACGAGATTGACCATGGACGCGTTGGTGAAAAAAATTGCTGATCGGGATGTGCATCGCCAATATTTGGCACTGGCACACAAGAAGTGGATAGAGTCAAAAAACTTGGATGTGAGTGAACCGATAGGAAGGGATCCTAGAAATAGGCTGCGCATGGCGGTTATCTCATTGGATAAGCAGGCAGGAAAAACTGCGAAAACATCATTCATGTTGCTGCAAAATTGCGAGCAAGGATGCCTTATTCAATGCCGGCTACACACCGGTAGAACGCATCAAATCCGTGTGCATATGGCCTTTTTAGGGCACCCACTGGTCTCGGATGCGGTGTATGAGGGTCCTGCCGCAGCTGGCATGAAACGCCAAGCATTGCATGCCGAGCGACTTGAATTTGAGCATCCCATAACGGGAAAGAAGATGAAATTTGTTGCGTCACCGCCAGCCGATTTCATACAAGCGCTGTCCGTATGGGGGCTGAGATACAATGGTGCTAATTCAAGTTGAGTTCTGAGTATGCATCGAGGCACAGTTTATTCAAGCTGTGAAATAAGAGCCTTGTCAACTTGAAGCGATTTGGCACAGATCAGCTCGACTCAACTGCCATAGATGCTGCCTTGGATTCAACTGCGTCAATGCAGTTTTTGTTCCCGGAAATAAAATCACTATGAATACGTCGGATGCCAAGCGTGTCCTTGAAACTGCCTTGATTTGTGCGCAGCAACCTTTGTTGGTACGGGACATGCGTGTCTTATTCAATGAAGAAATGGGTGCAGATACGGTGAAAATCTTGTTGCTCGAATTGCAGCAAGACTGGGCGCTTAGGGGGGTCGAATTAGTCAACGTCGCCTCTGGCTGGCGTTTTCAAAGCCGCCCAGAAATGCGTCAATACCTAGATCGTTTGAGCCCGGAAAAGCCGCCAAAATACACACGTGCAGTTTTGGAAACGCTGGCAATTATTGCCTACCGCCAGCCAGCCACACGAGGTGATATGGAGGATATTAGAGGGGTCACCATCAATACATTGATACTCAAACAGCTTGAAGATCGTGGTTGGATCGAGGTGATTGGGCATCGAGAAAGTGCTGGACGCCCCGCTTTGTTTGCCACAACGCGACAGTTTTTAGATGATCTGGGCATTGAATCACTAGCTCAGCTGCCTGAGCTGGGACCATTGCAAGAGCATCTGATGGAGAGTCTGGATGGGAGGCCGGATCCTATTGATTTACAACCAGAATTACCAATGGCAGAGCCTTCGATGACCTCGGATTTACGATAAGTTGAAATAGGCGGTACGTGTCAAATTTAAAGCATCACTCAAGAGCATATCAATGAAGGTTCACCCATGAAGTCAAAATTACCAATTCGCGATGGCTCGCAACACGTTGACGAGGTTGCGACCGCTATGGCAGTGCGTGACACTTCTGACAAAACTTCAGAAAAGGCGGTACCCCCTATGAAGGAAATCAGCACAATGACTGAAAATGTGCCCCATGCAGACATTCAGCTTGGGGGCAGTGTCGAGCAGCAACCAGTACTTGCAGAATTGCCAGCACGCGGAAAGGCCAATATTGCAACTGACATCATTCAATTTGAAGATATTACGTCGGGTCGATTTGATGTTGAAGACGCTGATGCCTCTGTTGTGCCAGCACGTCGGGTGTTACAGCCGCAACCTGAACAACCTAAATTGCATAAAGTTTTAGCGCAAGCAGGAATGGGCTCTCGACTGGAAATGGAGCAGCTCATCATGGAGGGGCGCATTTCAGTTAACAATGAACCTGCGCACATCGGACAGCGCATCCAATTCAGTGATCATGTCAAAGTCAACGGCAAACCTATACGATTTCGTATTGAGCCACAACCGACACGAGTCATTGCGTATCACAAACCTGCGGGAGAAGTGGTCACCCATGACGACCCCCAAAATCGTCCGACCGTTTTTCGCAAATTACCCAAACTTTACCAAGGTAAATGGCAGTCAGTGGGCCGGCTTGATTTAAATACCGAAGGCTTGCTGTTGTTCAGTAGTTCGGGTGACCTGGCTAACAATTTAATGCATCCACGTTTTGGACTGGAGCGTGAGTATGCTGTTCGCGTCCTAGGCAAGCTGAGTAAAGAGGAAAAACAACGGCTACTCGATGGCGTACAGCTTGACGATGGGATGGCGCAGTTTGGCTCGATTGAGGATGGTGGAGGAGAGGGCGCCAACTGTTGGTATCGCGTCACAATTTCTGAAGGACGTAACCGTGAGGTCCGGCGCATGCTGGAGGCTGTTGGTCACGCGGTCAGTCGGTTGATTCGTATTCGGTACGGTGCGATGATGCTGCCGCGTGGTTTAAAGCGCGGTGCCTGGATGGAGCTGGGCGAGACTGATATTCGCGCCTTAATGAGTGCCGTAGGAAACAACGCAACAGATCGCGGACGTCCTCAGGAGGATGGGCGAGAGGCATCGAATCGACCGAGATCGAGCCGAAATACTGGCAATCGATCATCTAAAACGGCGGGTCGGGGAAATAATCAGCCGTCTCGCGATCAAAAATCCCAAACCAACGGATTTCCTTCAACTCAGACGGGTGAGCGCCAGTTTTCAACGCAAAAAAATCAAAGATCAAACGGGGTGGGCAATAAACAGGATCGGGGTTTG
>JASJPN010000065.1:40627-43455 GCA_031426635.1 Polaromonas sp. | reverse complement strand
GGGGGGGGCATCTCAGCCTGATCCTTTGAAAACATCGCTGGGCTACATTGGCGCAGATAGTTTGACGCAGCAAAGACAGCAACGGCGTTCCGGGTCGGGTTCAGGTGGGTCGGGTGGGGCGCAAAGACGCCCTGGGCGTGGAAGATGACAAGAGCAGGCTAAAATAGCAGACTTGGCAAAATACCAATGAAATCATTGGCCCAAGGCTTTAAGGAAATAACTAAATGACTATCGAACGTACCCTATCTATCATCAAACCAGACGCCGTTGCTAAAAATGTGATCGGCCAGATCTATGCTCGCTTTGAAGCTGCTGGCCTCAAGATCGTTGCAGCCAAGATGGCTCACTTGTCTCGTGGCGAAGCCGAGGCTTTTTATGCCGTGCACAAAGAGCGTCCTTTCTTCAAAGACTTGGTTAGCTTCATGATTTCTGGGCCTGTGATGATTCAAGCGCTTGAGGGCGAGGGCGCCATTCTGAAAAATCGTGACTTGATGGGGGCTACAGACCCAAAGAAAGCAGCCCCAGGCACCATTCGTGCCGATTTCGCTGACAGCATTGATGTCAATGCGGTTCACGGCTCAGACGCGGTCGAAACGGCGAATGTGGAAATTGGTTTCTTTTTCCCCGCTATGAATGTCTACAGCCGTTAATTCACGGCTAGTCGCTATGCTATGACGGTTAACCTACTTAACTATGATCTTAAGGGGTTGACCGCCTTTTGCGCTGATTTGGGCGAAAAAAGCTTTCGAGCCACTCAACTTTTTCGCTGGATTCACCAAAAAGGCGCTTCTGATTTCGATCAGATGAGTGATTTAGCCAAACCATTACGTGATAAATTGACCCGCACAGCGCATGTGCAGGGATTGAAAATTATCAGTCAAAAAGAGTCTGGCGACGGAACCATCAAGTGGTTGTTTGACGTAGGTGGTGGCGATGCGGTTGAATCCGTGTTCATACCAGAAGGCAGCAGAGGCACGCTCTGCATTTCCTCTCAGGCGGGTTGCGCCGTAGGATGCCGGTTCTGTTCAACAGGACATCAAGGCTTCAGCAGAAATCTCGATACCGGCGAAATTATTGCCCAATTGTGGTTTGCAGAACATTTCTTGCGTCATCATTTGGGCTCCCAGGATCGGGTGATCTCTAATGTCGTCATGATGGGCATGGGCGAACCGCTGCAAAATTATGCCGCGTTGGTGCCAGCTTTGCGCGTCATGCTGGATGATCACGGATACGGACTGTCTCGTAGACGTGTGACGGTATCCACCTCGGGTGTGGTGCCCATGATGGATCGCTTAGGTGCTGATTGTCCAGTTGCACTGGCTGTGTCCTTGCATGCGCCTACGGATATTTTGCGCGACAATCTGGTGCCCATCAATCAAAAATATCCCATCGCGGAATTACTGGATGCCTGTCAGAGGTATTTGGAGTTTGCGCCTCGCGATTTCATTACGTTTGAATATTGCATGTTGGATGGTGTTAATGATCAAGTAGAACATGCACGACAGTTGGTTGACTTGATACAGCATCATGCTGGACGGGGAATTGCGTGCAAATTCAATTTAATACCCTTCAATCCTTTTCCCGAGTCAGGATTGATTTGTTCTTCTAAAAGTCAAGTAGCTATTTTTGCGAAGGTGCTGACCGATGCCGGGATTGTCACAACGGTACGTAAAACACGTGGCGATGACATAGATGCTGCCTGTGGGCAGCTTGCCGGTGAGGTGATGGACCGAACCAAAGTGGGTGTTCGGATGGAGAGGCAGCGTACTTTCAAAATAGTGCCTATTAGCTCGGCTAAAGATGATGACCAACGAACCAGTCTTTTGGCTAAGGGGGTCACTTTATGAGCTACTCCATGAATCAGTTGTTGGGCTCGCCACACTCGTTTCGCTCGGTTAAGTGCAAACATCGATTTGCGCTACATGCCGCTTTCATGGTTTGTCTGTTGACCCTGTGTGTGCTTTCGGGTTGTGCAGATACGATGATGTCAAAAGACACCCAAGCCGATATGCTTACTGCCTCGGATGAAACCGACGGGCAAAAAAGAGCCAAAATAAGATTGGAGTTGGCATTGGGTTATTTGGAGCAAGGTCAAGTCACCATTGCATTAGATGAAACCAAACAAGCCATTGCAGCAGATCCAGGTTCTGCTGATGGTTACAACCTGCGCGGCTTGATTTACATGCGCCTCAACGATTTGAGCCTGGCGCGAGATAGTTTTGGTAAGGCTTTGACGCTCAACCCAAGGGATGGCAATATATTCCACAACCTCGGTTGGCTGTATTGCCAAGAAACACGTTACGCCGAATCTTTGGTTTATTTTGACAGAGCCCTGGCAAGCTCAGGATACATGGGGCAGGCTAAGACGTTATTGGCAAAGGGAATATGTCAATTGCGTTCGGGTGACAAGGTGCAGGCGGAAAGCAGTTTTTTACGCTCATTTGAACTGGATGCTGGAAATCCTATTACGACTTTCAATTTGGCCAGCTTGTTGTATCAGCGCAAAGAATTAATCCGTGCGCAGTTTTATATTCGTCGACTCAATAGTGGTGAATTCGCGAATGCGGAGTCTCTATGGTTAGCCGCAAAAATAGAAAAAAAATTGGGTAATAACGAAGGCGTGTTGCAACTCATTGACCGCTTAAAAAAACGATTTGCAGGTTCATATGAGTTGACTTTGTTTGAGCGAGGTGCTTTCAATGAGTGAAGGGTTGGGGATCCAGAATTCAACTTTGACTTCAAATCCGATCTCGGAGCATTTGAATTCAAGCCCTTTGCGGGCCGCTGGACAGATGTTAAAACAGGCGCGAATTGATGCCGGTTTGCAT
>JASJPN010000065.1:25350-40617 GCA_031426635.1 Polaromonas sp. | reverse complement strand
GTGCCGGTCCAAAGACTAGAGGCGTTGGAGGAGGGCAACATGGCGTTGTTGCCAAGTATTGTCTGTGTGCGTGCTTTGGCATCAAGTGTTTGCCGCACACTAAAGACAGACCCTGCGCCGATTTTGGAAAAGCTTCCCAAGGCGGAATTGCCCAGGTTAAATCGTGATGATGGTTCAATCAATAGACCCATCCGCGTGGCGGGCTCTGCTGGCAAGACTCAGCTGTTGGATTTTTTAAAAGCCCCATGGTTCATTGCGGTGTTACTGTTAGTGGCTGGTGCTGCTGTGATGTATTTATGGCCAAAATCACCGGCATCTACTTCATTTGATCTAACTTCGGCATTGGAAGTGCTGCCTGTCGCTGGATCGAATTCAAATGCAGAGGCGCCCGTTCAGGCCGACAACGCAACGTCTGAAAAGTTGGCGCTCAGCAACATGCAGTCAGCACCTGATGCTTCTGCCGGTACCGAGACCATTCCGCCCAAGGGATTGACCGCTGCTGATAATCTCGCTGTTGTTCATCCCGATGCAAGTGTCTCCAATACTTTCGCATTGGTAACGACGAATGCAGCCGTTCCCGCCAATAGCATCGTTGTGTTCAAAGCGACTGGACAAACGTGGGTTGAGGTGAAAAGTGTCAATGGGATCACGATACTTAAAAAACTTTTGAGTGAGGGTGAGTCCGCCGGTGCTTCTGGCACGCTGCCATTAACGGTGATTGTTGGGCGGGCAGATGTCACCCAAGTTGAAGTGCGTGGTCAGCCTCTCAATTTATCAACAATCGCTAAAAACAATGTCGCTCGATTTGAGGTCAATTAATGGAAGCCTGCTTACCTGATTTCCAGCCTATAGCGTCCGCCTCCACAGCTGAGCGGCATTCACGTCAAGCCGTGGTTGCTTGGGGTTCTCGCGTGGTTACCGTGGGTGGTCAGGCGCCAGTTCGCGTGCAGTCCATGACCAACACCGACACTGTCGATGTCATTGCCACCGCCATTCAGATCAAGGAATTGGCCTTGGCGGGCTCGGAGATGGTGCGTATTACGGTCAATACGCCTGAAGCGGCTCAGCAAGTTCCCTATATCCGTGAGCAGCTTGATCGAATGGGCATTGATGTACCTTTGATTGGGGATTTCCATTACAACGGTCATCGTTTGTTAACTGATTTCCCTGCTTGCGCGCAGGCTTTATCAAAATACCGCATCAATCCAGGCAATGTTGGTAAAGGCGATAAGCGCGACAAGCAGTTTGGGCAAATGATAGAGGCGGCAATTCGCTGGAACAAAGCAGTTCGCATCGGTGTCAACTGGGGCAGTTTGGACCAAGAGTTATTGGCCCATCTGATGGATCGCAATATTCAACGTGCTGTCCCTTGGGATGTGAAGCAGGTCATGTATGAGGCACTAGTCACCTCTGCGATTGATTCAGCACGGCTTGCCGAAAGCATGGGCCTGAATGGTGATCAAATCATACTGTCCTGCAAGGTCAGTGGCGTTCAGGATTTGATTTCGGTGTACCGGGGTTTATCTAAACGCTGCGACTACGCCTTGCACCTTGGATTGACCGAGGCGGGTATGGGTGTCAAAGGTACGGTTGCCTCTGCAACAGCGTTGTCTATTTTGCTACAGGAAGGCATTGGCGACACGATACGCGTATCGCTCACACCGCAACCGGGCGAGGCGCGCACCCAGGAGGTGGTGATTGCTTCTGAAATTTTGCAGGCTATAGGTCTGCGTAGTTTTGTGCCCAGCGTGACCGCATGCCCAGGCTGTGGCCGTACTACAAGCTCCACGTTTCAAGAGTTGACGAAACAGATTGATGATTTCCTGCGCGCGCAAATGCCAGTTTGGAAGAGTCTTTATCCTGGTGTCGAGAAAATGAAGGTCGCCGTCATGGGTTGCATTGTCAATGGTCCCGGGGAAAGCAAGCACGCAGATATTGGCATCAGCTTGCCAGGAACCGGGGAAGCTCCGGCAGCGCCGGTCTACATTGATGGTGAAAAAAGCGTTACCCTGCGGGGTGATGCCATCGCGCAAGAGTTCCAGGTCATTGTTGAAAAATACATTGAAAATCGCTTTGGTAGCAAACATGTTACGCAAAGCGTCTCTGATATCACTTAAC
This sequence comes from Polaromonas sp., assembly GCA_031426635.1. Lineage (GTDB taxonomy): Bacteria > Pseudomonadota > Gammaproteobacteria > Burkholderiales > Burkholderiaceae_C > Aalborgiella. The sequence goes on along the minus strand of JASJPN010000065.1, from coordinate 38,499 downwards.
TTATTTCTGCTCGAAAAAAATGCCCGACATGACGGAGAAAATAAAAACCACGACAACGCCTAATTTAGCACCACCCAAAGTGGAAAAGCTAGTTGCCGTTAAAGGCATGAATGACATATTGCCGCCTGAATCGGCCAGGTGGGAGTGGCTTGAGTCCAAAGTGCGGGGGCTGATGGCGCGCTATGCCTATCAAAATATTCGCACGCCGATTGTTGAGCCAACGCCTCTTTTTGTACGTAGTTTGGGTGAAGTTACCGATATTGTCGAAAAAGAGATGTACTCTTTTGAGGACAAGCTCAATGGCGAGGCATTGACACTGCGGCCTGAAAACACAGCCGGTGTGGTACGAGCCGTAGCTGAGCATAACTTACTGTATGAAGGCGGTAAACGCTTGTACTACATGGGTCCCATGTTTCGCCATGAGAAACCCCAGCGCGGACGCTATCGTCAATTTCACCAAATAGGGGCTGAAGCCTTGGGCTTTCCTGGTGCTGAAATTGATGCTGAAATGATTTTGTTGGCTCAGGATCTGTGGTGCGAGCTGGGGCTTACCGATGTGCGCTTAGAGCTCAATAGCCTTGGTCAACCTGATGAACGTAGACAGCATCGAGCAGCGCTGGTTGCTTATTTTGAGCAGCATACTGATGCACTGGACGAAGATTCAAAGCGCCGTCTGCACGCCAATCCATTGCGTATTCTGGATACCAAAAATCCGCAAATGCAAGGGTTGGTCAATGCGGCGCCGCAATTGATTGATTTTTTAGGTGAGGCATCATTGCAGCATTTCACGGCCGTCCAAAGCATATTGACTGCCAACGGGATTGCTTACCAAGTCAACCCTCGCCTGGTGCGTGGCATGGACTATTACAACTTGACGGTCTTCGAATTTGTGACTGAGAAGCTTGGCTCGCAAGGCACTATTTGTGGTGGTGGCCGATATGACTACTTGATTGAGCAAATTGGTGGCAAAGCAGCACCTGCGGTGGGTTGGGCCCTGGGTATTGAGCGCGTCCTTGAACTCCTGAAAGAACAGGGCGACGCGTACAAGATACCTGTACCAGATATCTACGCCATTATTCCTGATGCCGAGGCTTTGCCATTGGTCACTCGTACGCTTCAAGCCTTGCGCGCACAGGGTATCAAAGTGCAGATGCATGGCCGGCCAGCAGGTTCTGATGCTTCAGGCATGGGAAGCATGAAATCACAATTTAAAAAAGCCGATGCCAGCGGCGCGCGTTATGCTTTAATATTTGGCGGTGATGAGCTTGCTAAGCAGCAAGTCGCTGTCAAGTCATTGCGTGATGGGCAGGGCGCACAAACCTTGCAGTCTTTAGATGCCATAGATGCTTGGGCGCAGAGTCTGCTGACATGACCTTTTTAGGCCACCACATCGACCTTGTCTCCTCAACCTACAATTTAATTTCCAATCTATTTTTATGGCAAACCATCTCGACCTCGACGAACAAGAACAGCTCGATCAACTCAAGCATTTCTGGCGTCAATATGGCAATCTGATTACGTGGGTCCTGATTCTCGTGCTGGGGGCATTTGCCGCTTGGAACGGCTACCAATATTGGCAGCGCAGCCAAGCAGCGCAAGCATCGGCCATGTTTGATGAGGTGGAGCGTAGTGTGGCATCCAGCGACGTTGCCAAAATAGAGCGCGCTTTGTCTGATATGAATGCTAAATTTGGTTCCAGCGTGTATGCACAACAGGCTGGCTTGTTGGCTGCTAAAACCTTTTTTGAAAAAGGCAATACCGAAGCAGCAAAGAAAGCCTTGGCGAGTGTGGCCGAAAAATCCTCTGATGAAGGCTACCAAGCGATTGCCAAACTGCGCTTGGCTAGTGTATTGATAGAGGGTAAAAATTTTGAAGAAGCCTTGAAGCTGCTGGGCGGTACCTTCCCTAAAGATTTTGAGCCACTGGCCGCAGACCGCCGTGGTGATGTTTTGGCCTTACAGGGTAAACCGTTAGAGGCCAAACTTGAATACATCAAAGCTTACAAAGGTTTGGATGAGCGCGTTGGCTACCGTCGTTTGATAGAAGTGAAACTCAATGCTTTGGGTGGCGATCCGGTCACCACGGTGGTTGGTGCGAATGTCGTCAAAGAAGCCGCGACGGAGACGAAAAAATGAATGGAAGTGTTGCAACAACGATGGGTGCGGGTTGTCGTTGGGTCATCAAATATTTCATGCTGTCAGTTGTCACTGGCAGTATGCTGGCCTGTTCCAGTGGTATTGAAAAGCCAAAGCCTGCTGAATTACCAGCAAATGTTGCTCTGATTAACGCGCGATTGGCTTGGTCTGCGCGCCTGGGTGCTGTTAATTTTCCACTTGATGTTGCAGTTAACAAGCGCGCCAACGGTCTCGCCATCACGGCTGCTGGCAGTGACGGTGTTGTGGCGAGTTTTGATGCATTGGGCGGACGTGAACTTTGGCGTACCCATGTAGGTGCAGCGATTACAGCGGGTGTCGGTAGCGACGGTGTGTTGGCCTCGGTCATTACACGTGCCAACGAGGTCGTCACGATGGAGGGTGGACGTGTACTTTGGCGTCAGAAATTAGGTGTACCAGGCTATACGGCGCCTTTGGTCGCAGGTGGTCGGGTGTTTGTACTCGGTTCTGATCGGTCGGTCACGGCGTTCGATGGGCAGTCCGGTCGCAAACTCTGGTCACAAAAACGCTCAAGTGAAGCTTTGGTATTGTATCAATCAGGCGTGCTCCTTGCGGTTGATAATACCTTGGTCGTTGGCTTGTCAGGTCGCCTGGTTGGTTTGAATCCTTTAGATGGCAGCGTACGCTGGGAAGTCCCCCTTGCCACAGCACGCGGTACGAACGATGTAGAGCGTTTGGTGGATTTGATTGGTCGCGTTAGCCGTGAGGGGGATGTCGTTTGTGCACGGGCTTTCCGTGTCAGCGTGGGTTGCGTCAATGCAACTCGGGGCACCTTGTTATGGAGCAAACCGGCATCAGGCGCGGAAGGTGTCCATGGCGATGCGCGCACTGTTTTTGGTGTGGAGGCCGATGGCAAAGTCATCGCTTGGAATCGTGCCAATGGTGAACACGTTTGGAGCACGGAGCACTTGCAATACCGCAGTTTGACCGCACCTGTGGTCGTTGGGCGATCTATTGCGGTTGGCGATAGCACCGGTTTGGTTCATTTGCTGTCACGCACTGACGGTTCGCCGTTGACGCGTTTAAGCACCGATGGCTCTGCAGTTGCTGCGGCCCCGGTTCTGGCCGGTAATACTCTCGTCGTGGTGACACGGAATGGTGGTATTTACGGGTTTTTGCCTGAATAAGCCACGCAACTTGACCTGTCGTCATGGCTTTAACCCCAGCCGAGCCGGGTTCCTGTGCGGCGGCTTGGCGTAATCTGGGACAATGTGGGCATGAATTGCTCCACTTGTCAAATAAAATAAGAACAATAAAAAACTATGAAACCTGTATTCGCCCTAGTTGGCCGCCCCAATGTTGGTAAATCAACCCTCTTTAATCGCCTGACCAAAACCCGCGATGCGATCGTGGCCGATTTTGCGGGATTGACCCGCGACCGCCATTACGGCAATGGCAAGCAGGGCAAACTCGAATACATCGTGATTGACACAGGCGGTTTTGAGCCCGATGCTGAAAGTGGCATCTACAAAGAAATGGCCAAACAGACCCGCCAGGCCGTAGCAGAGGCAGATGTGGTCATTTTCATGCTCGATGCACGTGCCGGTGTCTGCGCCCAAGACCACGACATCGCCAAATACTTGCGCAAGCTAGGCAAACCCTGTCTTTTGGTCGCCAATAAAGCCGAAGGCATGACCAATAGCCACCAGCTGGTTGAATTTTATGAACTCGGTTTGGGCGATGTCCATGGTATTTCGGCGGCCCACGGTCAAGGTACCCGTGAGCTGGTCGATTTGGCGTTTCAAACGATCCATCTTGGCGCGCCGGATGAGGAAGAAGTCGTTGACAGCGGTGCCATCAAGTTGGCTGTGGCTGGGCGTCCGAATGTCGGTAAATCGACTTTGATCAACACGTGGTTAGGCGAAGAGCGCTTGGTCGCGTTTGATCTGCCAGGCACGACACGTGACGCCATTTCAGTCCCTTTTGAACGAGACGGGCAGCTGTTTGAGTTGATTGATACAGCGGGCTTGCGTCGTAAGGGACAGGTTTTTGAGGCCATTGAGAAATTTTCTGTTGTAAAAACCTTGCAAGCCATTGCAACGGCCAATGTCGTGCTCCTGTTGATCGACGCTGAGCAAGGCGTGACCGACCAAGACGCGCATATCGCCGGTTATATTCTGGAAAGTGGTCGGGCGGTCGTGATTGCCATCAACAAGTGGGACGCGGTGGATGCGTACCAGCGCGAGTTGGTTCAGCGCTCGATTGAGACGCGTCTGTCGTTCCTGAAATTTGCCGAATTACACTTCATTTCAGCTAAAAAACGCCAAGGGCTGGGGCCGGTTTGGACCTCGATTGCCAAAGCGCATCGTTCTGCCACCATCAAAATGACGACGCCGGTGTTGACCCGTTTGCTGCTCGAAGCAACGCAATTTCAAAGTCCGGAACGCGCCGGTATGTTCCGCCCCAAATTGCGTTATGCCCACCAAGGCGGTATGAACCCGCCGGTCATCGTCATCCATGGTAATTCGCTAGAGCACGTTTCGGCATCCTATAAACGTTTTCTGGAGGGACGCTTCCGCAAAGAATTCAAATTGGTCGGTACGCCGCTACGCATTGAGATGAAAACGACCACAAATCCGTACGCAGGCAAGGAAAGTAACCGTATTTAGTGTTAAATATGGCTGTAGCCGGCGTATTTCCTGTCTATGTTGCTATATATTTAATAGTAATTAAAATACCTGTTGCCGTATTAATGTCATTTAAAAGCTAAAATTCCAATAATTCTTCAAATCGATCTGGTTATTGCAGCTGTCAGCCCTTATATGCAAATAGCTGTGGTAATGTTAAGACCCTTCAATAATTTTTCTAACAACGTTTGAACACGGAGCATATCGTGACCAATAAAGGCCAACTCTTGCAAGATCCCTTCCTCAACCAACTGCGCCGTGAGCATGTGCCCGTGTCGATTTACCTCGTCAATGGCATCAAATTGCAGGGCCAAGTCGAGTCGTTTGACCAATACGTCATTCTGCTACGCAACACCGTGACGCAAATGGTCTACAAACACGCCATTTCAACCATTGTGCCTGGGCGTGCCGTCAATTTCCAGGCAGGGGGGGCAGATGATGTCGGTCATTCAGGCGCTGCGGCTGCGCCATCGACCGCTCCTTCCGTTGCCAACTAAGCTGTGCAAGACACAAACTCTGCGCTGACCATCCTGGTAGGCGTAGACTTTGGCGCGTCGCATTTCGATGGCGAGCTGGAAGAGCTGGGTTTATTGGCTCAAACGGCTGGTCTGCAGCCCGTGGCTCGCATCACCTGCAAGCGTAAAGCGCCCGATGCCGCGTTGTTTGTCGGCACTGGTAAAGCTGATGAAATCAAGTTGCTGGCCCAGCAAGTGGGTGCCACCGAGATTTTGTTTGACCAAGCCCTGAGTCCGGCCCAGCAGCGCAATTTAGAGCGTCGCTTAGAGATGCCGGTGAACGACCGGGTGTTCTTGATTTTGCAAATCTTTGCCCAGCGCGCGCGCAGCCACGAAGGTAAATTGCAGGTCGAATTGGCTAAATTACAGTACTTAAGCACACGCTTGGTGCGCCGCTGGTCGCATTTGGAGCGCCAAAGCGGCGGTATTGGCATGCGCGGTGGTCCGGGCGAGAAGCAAATTGAACTCGATAAACGTATCATCAGCGACTCCATCAAGCGCACCAAAGAACGGTTGGAAAAAGTCAAAAAGCAACGCAGCACGCAAAGACGACAGCGCGATAAGCGCCAAGCCTTCAACATTTCGCTGGTTGGCTATACCAATGCGGGTAAGTCGACCTTGTTCAATGCGTTGGTCAAAGCGCGCGCTTACACGGCTGATCAGTTGTTTGCCACGTTAGATACCACCACGCGACAGCTGTATTTGGGCGAGGCGGGCCGGTCGGTTTCATTGTCTGACACGGTCGGTTTCATTCGTGATTTGCCGCACGGGTTGGTTGATGCGTTCAGGGCCACTTTGCAAGAAGCGGTGGATGCTGATTTGTTGATTCATGTCGTGGATACCGCCAACTCAGGTTTTCCAGAGCAAATTGCCGAAGTGCAGCGGGTATTGAAGGAAATTGGCGCTGACAGCGTGCCGCAACTGTTGGTATTTAATAAAATTGACGCTCTTGAAAAAGAACAACAACCGCTTCAATTAAAAGATATGTATGACATTGATGGCTTAGCTGTCCCGCGCCTGTTTGTCAGTGCGAAAAGTGGCTTGGGTTTACCTGCTTTGCGTGCGTATTTGGCAACAACAGTGCAGTCAGCCTTGGGGGCGGATGCCGGCCAGGCGCTTGATCCACGCTTTGATTCAGCAGCGTGCTTAAATAATATCCCCCCCAGTGCTGATGGTTTGTCCTGATTTGGCACAATACGTCGATTCAGTCACGTTAAAAACGTCAAAAAATCCGTCAAAGTCAGCTATCAACATAATTAACCAGAAATAAATTCACCCGAGACTGACCCATGAATTTGAATTTACGCGCCATTGAATGGACGAACATGTCACAACGTTTCAAAGCAACGATGCTGGGCATGTTCAATCTGAATGACTCCAAGTGGGGCCGAGGTGATGACAAGTCAACCGAAGAGGCCGGTGACAAGTCTTCGATGCCACCACAGGCAGAAGCGGATAAGCCCGTTCCCCCGCAGCAAGGTGGCGGTAAAACCCCCGCTGGGCCACCAGATTTGGATGAGTTGTGGCGTGATTTCAATCAAAAATTGGCAGGCCTGCTGGGCGGCGTGAAAAACAAAGGTCGTCAAAACTCGCAAAATACCCCCCCCGGCGGGAATGGCGGTGGTGGTTTCCAGCCCGACATGAAAAGTGCAGGCATTGGCGCGGGGGTGATCACAGCGGTGCTGGCTTTGATTTGGCTGGGCACGGGTTTTTTCATTGTGCAAGAGGGTCAACAAGCGGTGATCACTCAATTTGGTAAATACAAAACTTCAGTTGGCGCTGGTTTTAATTGGCGCTTACCCTATCCGATTCAGCGACATGAGTTGGTGTTTGTGACCCAAATCAGGTCCGTTGATGTCGGGCGTGACAACATCATCAAAGCTACTGGCCTGCGAGAATCTGCCATGTTGACGTTGGATGAAAATATTGTTGAAATCAAATTTGCTGTGCAATATCGCTTGAGTGATGCACGTGCCTATTTGTTTGAGAGCAAAGACCCGGCTGGCGCTGTGGTGCAAGCCGCTGAAACGGCGGTGCGAGAAGTGGTGGGCAAAATGCGCATGGATGCGGCGCTGTCTGAAGAGCGTGACCAAATCGGGCCACGAGTGCGCGCTTTGATGCAGGTTATCCTGGATCGTTACAAAGTTGGCGTTGAAGTGGTGGGCATCAATTTGCAACAAGGTGGCGTGCGCCCACCGGAACAGGTTCAGGCGGCATTTGATGATGTTTTGAAGGCTGGCCAGGAACGTGAGCGTGCTAAAAATGAAGCGCAGGCCTATGCCAATGACGTGATCCCGCGCGCAGTGGGTTCTGCGTCACGCTTGAAAGAAGAGTCCGACGCTTACAAAGCCCGCATTGCGGCACAGGCTGTGGGTGATGCGCAGCGGTTTCGGTCGGTCTTGACCGAATACCAAAAAGCCCCGCAAGTCACGCGTGACCGCATGTATCTGGATGCTATGCAGCAAATTTATGGCAACGTGACCAAAGTCCTGGTTGATTCTCGCCAGGGTTCCAACATGCTGTATTTGCCACTTGATAAAATCATGCAAATGACTGGGCAAACGACGACGGATGCCGCCAGCGCAGCTGCCGGTGCCGCCGTCACGCCTGCACTGCCGGGTGTGGTCAGCGCCCCGACGGCCACGACCTCTGCTATTGAGGCCCGTAGCCGGGACGCTGCTCGCACGCGTGACCGTGAAACGCGCTAAATAACAAAACAACAAAAAAAGAGCACACACCATGAACAGAATTGGTTTTATTGCATCTTCGCTGCTGGTTGCACTGGCGCTTGTCAGTTCCATGCTTTTCGTCGTTGATCAGCGCCAGTTTGGCGTGGTTTACGCCTTGGGCCAGATCAAAGAAGTGATCACTGAGCCCGGCCTCAATTTCAAATTGCCGCCGCCGTTTCAAAACGTGTCGTACATTGATAAACGTCTCTTGACCTTGGACAGCACCGATGCCGAGCCGATGTTGACGGCAGAAAAGCAGCGTATGGTCATTGATTGGTACGTGCGCTGGCGCATCACCAATCCGTCTGAGTACATTCGCAATGTCGGTTTGGATGAAACAGCTGGAGCCAACCAGCTTAACCGCGTCGTGCGTAACGCGTTTCAAGAGGAAATCAACAAGCACACCGTGAAAGAGTTGCTCTCGCTCAAGCGGGAAGTCCTCATGGCAGACGTGAAACATGAGGTATTGAGTGCTGTGCGCGGTGCCAAGCCCTGGGGTGTGGATGTGGTGGATGTACGCATCACCCGCGTCGATTATGTGGATGCCATCACCGAATCGGTTTACCGTCGAATGGAAGCTGAGCGCAAACGCGTGGCCAATGAATTACGGTCAACGGGTGCCGCAGAAGGCGAAAAGATTCGTGCCGATGCCGACAGGCAGCGTGAGGTGACCGTGGCCAATGCCTATCGCGATGCGCAAAAAGTCAAGGGCGAGGGTGATGCTGATGCCGCCCGTATCTACGCTGAATCGTTTGGTCGCGATCCCCAGTTTGCTCAGTTTTATCGCAGCTTGGATGCTTATAAAGCCAGTTTTAACAAGAAAAGCGATGTGATGGTGCTGGATCCAAATTCATCTGAGTTCTTCAAAGTGATGCGCGGTAGTGGCGCGGCCAGTGCCACTGGCAAGAAATAAGTAATTTCAAGCACATTCAGGGTATAATCGAGCGGCTTTGCTATGTCGCAAGGCACACGTCAGACGCAGTTCCAGTGACTGACGCAAGTAACCAGACAAGTCAATGTGGCATTGCCAATCAGGGCAAGCCATTTGACAAGTCAATCAATACAGGAAAATAAAATGATCGCTTCATCGATTAAAGCCGAAGTTGTTAAGGCCAATGCGCGTAGCGCGAACGACACGGGTAGCACCGAAGTGCAAGTTGCACTGCTTACCGCACGTATCAACGAACTCACTCCCCATTTCAAAAAACACGCCAAAGACCACCACGGTCGCCGCGGTTTGCTGCGCATGGTCAACAGTCGCAAAAGCTTGTTGGCTTACTTGAATCGCAAAGACCATGATCGTTACGTCGCCTTGATTGCCAAGTTGGGCTTGCGTAAGTAATTTCCGATTCAGCTATCACCTTCAAGATAATAGCTAAAAGGAAAATCGAATCCAGACGCCTGAGTTAGTTCTGCTTACTCGGGCGTTTTTATTTCAGAGTTTGACTTAACGAATACGAGCTGTGTCATTCCAAAAAATTCCGATCAAGCCCCACTGGCAAAACATCGATTTTTTCTGGAATGGCATTGTGTTCATCAAATCTGCTCTAACCGCCGCAATCCTAGCTGGATTGCATTTTTGGGTGACCCGTTGGGGTTGCAATATTTCAGGAGCTACAAATGACAATGTTCAATAAAGTGACTAAAACATTCCAGTGGGGTGCTAACACCGTCACGATGGAAACCGGCGAAATTGCACGCCAATCCAGCGGCGCTGTGCTGCTCGATATGGATGGCACCGTGGTGCTGGCTACCGTCGTTGGTAAAGCGGTTGGCAAAGCTGGGCAGGACTTCTTCCCGTTGACCGTCGATTACCTTGAGAAAACCTACGCGGCAGGCAAAATCCCTGGCAGCTTTTTCAAGCGTGAAGGTCGTCCGAGCGAGTTCGAGACGCTCACAAGCCGCCTGATTGATCGTCCGATTCGTCCCTTGTTCCCCGAGGGCTTCTTCAACGAAGTGCATGTGGTTGTACACACGCTGTCGCTGAACCCGGAAGTCGATGCTGACATTGCCGCTTTGATCGCTGTCAGTGCAGCCCTGTCCGTCAGTGGTATTCCTTTCAGTGGCCCGATTGGTGCGGCACGCGTCGGCTATATCAATGGCCAGTATGTTCTTAATCCCGGCCAAACCGCGCGCAAAGATTCAATCATGGACCTGGTCGTCGCGGGCACCGAAGCGGCCGTGTTGATGGTGGAGTCTGAAGCCCAGCAACTCAGCGAAGAAATCATGCTCGGTGCCGTGGTCTTCGGTCACGAGCAGGGCAATATAGCCATCAACGCTATTCACGACTTGGTTCGTGACGCTGGCAAACCCGTCTGGGATTGGAGGGCGCCTCCTAAAGATGATGTACTGATCGCCAAAGTGGTTGCACTGGGTGAGGAAAAATTGGCTGCGGCCTATCAGATCCGCAACAAGCAGGCGCGCACCCATGCCACCCGTGAGGCCTACACCTGGGTGATGAAGGGCTTGAAAGCTGAGGGCGTTGAATTCGATGCTGTCGCTGTCGAAGGTATGTTATTCGACATTGAGGCCAAAATTGTTCGTAGCCAGATTTTGGCGGGCGAGCCGCGCATTGATGGACGCGACACGCGTACTGTCCGTGCGATTGAAATCCGCAACAGCGTGTTGCCACGTACCCACGGTTCTGCCTTGTTCACCCGTGGTGAAACACAGGCCTTGGTCGTGACCACACTGGGTACCGAGCGCGATGCGCAGCGTATCGACGCCTTGGCGGGTGAATACGAAGACCGCTTCATGCTGCACTACAACATGCCTCCGTTCGCTACTGGTGAAACCGGCCGTGTGGGTACGCCCAAGCGTCGTGAAATCGGTCATGGTCGTTTGGCCAAGCGCGCTTTGATCGCTGTTCTGCCAAGCAAAGAAGAGTTTCCTTACACCATGCGTGTGGTCTCGGAAATTACCGAGTCCAATGGCTCTTCTTCCATGGCATCGGTCTGTGGTGGCTGCCTCTCGCTGATGGATGCTGGTGTGCCAGTGAAGGCCCATGTGGCAGGTATCGCCATGGGTTTGATCAAAGATGGCAATCGTTTTGCCGTGTTGACTGACATTTTGGGTGACGAAGATCATTTAGGCGACATGGACTTCAAAGTCGCTGGCACCACCAACGGTATCACCGCACTGCAAATGGACATCAAAATCCAGGGCATTACCAAAGAAATTATGCAGGTCGCCTTGGCGCAAGCCAAAGAAGCACGCATGCACATTTTGGCGAAAATGCAAGAAGCCATGGGCGAAGCCAAGGCGGAAGTGTCTGACTTTGCACCACGTTTGTTCACCATGAAGATCAATCCGGAAAAAATCCGTGACGTGATTGGTAAAGGCGGCGCTGTGATTCGTGCGTTAACAGAAGAAACAGGCACACAAATCAACATTGGCGAAGATGGCACCATCACCATCGCATCAAGCGATCCAGCCAAGGCTGAGGAGGCCAAACGCCGTATCGAGCAGATCACGGCTGAAGTCGAAATCGGCAAGATTTATGAGGGTGCAGTGACCAAGATTTTGGACTTTGGCGCATTGATCAACTTGCTGCCAGGCAAAGACGGTTTGTTGCACATCAGTCAAATTGCACATGAGCGTGTTGAAAAAGTGGGTGACTACTTGACTGAAGGCCAAATCGTCAAGGTCAAAGTCATGGAAACGGACGAAAAAGGTCGCGTCAAGCTGTCCATGAAGGCATTGATTGAGCGGCCTGAGCAGGATCAAGCGCGTTAAATCGCATGCATGGTGAAGCTTTGTTCGCTATATATTTTATAGCAACCAAGGCAATAAATACGCCGGCTAACATTGAATTTATCCATGAAAGCAATTGAGATTTCAAACTTTGGCGCACCCGATGTGCTGCGCATATGCGAGCGTGCCGATCCGCAGGCTGGCGCAGGTGAATTGCTCATACGCGTGTCAGCCAGCGGGGTAAATCGACCTGATGTACTGCAGCGCACGGGTAACTACCCCGTGCCAGCGGGCGCTTCTGACATTCCAGGGCTTGAAGTGGCTGGGGTGATTGTTGGCGGCGACGTGGCATCCATGACGCTGGCAGGCTTGAGGGTTGGTGACCGGGTCTGTGCGTTGGTGGCGGGTGGCGGTTACGCCGAACTCTGTGTCGCACCCATTGCACAGTGCTTGCCGGTGCCCAAGGGTTTGACGGATGTCGAGGCGGCCTCGCTGCCAGAGACTTTCTTCACCGTGTGGAGCAATGTATTTGACCGCGCGCGTTTGCAAAGCGGCGAGACTTTATTGGTCCAGGGTGGCACCAGTGGTATTGGTGTCGCCGCCATCCAAATGGCGAAAGCGATGGGGGCAACGGTGATTGCCACGGCCGGTAGCGATGACAAGTGTGCAGCGTGTTTAAAACTCGGCGCAGACCATGCCATCAATTACAAAACTCAAGATTTTGTCATTGAAGCGAAAAAAATCACCAACGGCAAGGGTGTGGATGTGATTTTGGATATGGTTGCCGGCTCCTATGTCGCACGTGAGGTGGAGTGCCTGGCTGAAGATGGCCGGCTGGTCATCATTGCTGTGCAGGGCGGTATCAACTGCGAGATCAATGCAGGCTTGGTGCTGCGTAAGCGGCTCACGATCACAGGCTCCACGTTGCGGGCTCGTCCCATTGCGTTCAAGGCTCGTATCGCGCAATCATTGTTGTCTCAAGTTTGGCCATTGCTGGAGAGTGGTGCTATCAAACCTGTTATTCATACGGTGTTCCCGGCCAGTTCTGTAGATGGTGCTACCAAGGCGCATACCTTGATGGAGTCGAATCAGCACGTTGGTAAACTTGTCCTGGAGTGGTGAAAAAATGATTACAACCAATACCTCGGCGGCTGCATCAGCTGCCATCTCAACCAAAAAAAGAAATCTGATTGCAGGTAACTGGAAGATGAATGGCGGTTTGGCTGCCAACGTCGCTTTAATAGATGGTTTGAAGGCTGGTTTGCAGAAACCGGGTTGCGACGTAGCGATTTGTGTACCTTCGGTGTACCTCGCGCAAGCGCAGCAATTATGTGCCGGTACCGCTATACATGTAGGCGTGCAAGATGTATCCAGCCATGCGCAGGGCGCTTACACAGGTGAAGTTTCGGCG
>JASJPN010000065.1:0-25250 GCA_031426635.1 Polaromonas sp. | reverse complement strand
GCTACGCCTGAGCAGGCACAGGCTGTTCACGGTTTGCTTCGTTTGCAATTACACGCGGCCAGCGCGCAGGCTGACCGTATACAAATTATCTACGGTGGTAGCATGAATGCGGTCAACGCCAGTGCACTGTTGGCACAAAAAGATATTGACGGTGGTTTGATTGGCGGCGCGTCGCTGAAGGCTGTTGATTTTCTATCAATTATTGATGCAGCCGGCGAATTGATTGCCTGAGTTGCTATTAAATTAGGAGTATATGGATGAGCGTAATTTTAAAAATCGTGTTGGTTATTCAAATGTTGTCGGCTTTGGTCATGATTGGATTGATCTTGATTCAGCACGGCAAGGGCGCTGATATGGGGGCGGCATTTGGCAGTGGTGGTTCTGGCAGCTTGTTTGGTGCCAGCGGTAGCGCTAATTTTATGTCACGCGCCACTGCCGTATTGGCCGCGGTATTTTTTGTTGCCACCTTGACGCTTTCTTATTTTGGTAACCTGCGCTCTACGGAGTCAGGCAGTGTGTTGGAGAGGGCTGCGGTCACGACTCCAACAACTGCGCCCGCAGCAGCGAGCCCTACAGCACAAATTCCTGGAAATATGCAGACGCCATCCTCTTCTGCCGCAACATCAGCTGTGCCAACTACTGCCGGTACTGGCAGTCAAGGTGCTGCGCAAATCCCGACCAAATAATTTGCGTTTAAACGTGTAACCTTTGCGACAAAATAGAGACATTTCAGGTTAAACTACGAAGTTGTTCAGAAAGCCAAATGCCATTGGCAACCTCTCACTTTCTGAGCCAAAAAATAAGAGACAAGCCGTCGTGGTGAAATTGGTAGACACGCTATCTTGAGGTGGTAGTGGCGAAAGCTTTGCGAGTTCGAGTCTCGCCGACGGCACCAAATAATGAGCGTTTTAGCGTTATCAAGAGATACTAAAACGTGATAAAGATTTTTTAAAAGAATCAAAAGATGGACCTTAATCAGTACCTTCCTGTTCTCTTGTTTATCTTGGTTGGCATCGCTGTGGGCGTCGTGCCGCAAGTGCTGGGGTATCTGCTTGGACCCAATAAACCAGATGCTGCGAAAAACTCTCCTTACGAGTGTGGCTTTGAGGCCTTTGAAGACGCGCGTATGAAGTTTGACGTGCGCTACTACTTGGTTGCTATCCTTTTTATCTTATTTGACTTGGAAATCGCTTTTCTCTTCCCTTGGGCGGCAGCGCTCAAAGAGGTGGGTGTGGTGGGCTTCTGGTCGGTTATCGTTTTCCTTGGCATTCTGGTTGTGGGCTTTGTCTATGAGTGGAAAAAAGGTGCTCTGGATTGGGAATAAATTGAGACTGAGGTGGTGCAAGTAGGTGTTCAAGACATCTGCTGAATTGGGATTGAACTGGGAAAATCTAATGGCAATTGAAGGCGTTTTTAAAGAAGGCTTCATGACCACCAGCTACGACTCGGTGGTTAACTGGGCTAAAACGGGTTCGCTCTGGCCTATGAGCTTTGGTTTGGCGTGCTGCGCTGTGGAAATGATGCATGCAGCTGCTGCGCGTTATGACATCAGCCGCTTTGGCGCCGAGGTATTTCGTGCCAGTCCACGTCAATCGGATTTGATGATTGTTGCTGGTACGCTATGCAATAAGATGGCCCCAGCTCTGCGCAAAGTCTATGATCAAATGAGTGAGCCGCGTTGGGTCATTTCAATGGGATCTTGCGCCAACGGCGGTGGCTACTACCACTACAGTTACTCTGTGGTGCGGGGTTGCGATCGTATCGTGCCGGTAGATATTTATGTGCCAGGTTGCCCGCCAACGGCCGAGGCATTGCTCTACGGCATCATCCAGCTACAGCAAAAAATTCGTCGCACGCAAACGATCGCGCGAGTTTGATGTCAAAGTTGAAGACTCAGGTAAAAAATTTAAATTACTCATGACTGCCTTTGCTGTACATCCGGAAACTCTCAAAGACACCCTCGCTGCTGTACTGGGTGATAAAGTTAAATGCATCGCCGTGGATTTGGGTGAAGTTGAGGTCTTGGTCGATGCGAAAGACTATATTGATGCTGCCTTGTTGCTGCGTGATGCACCTGGCTGTCAGTTTGAGCAGTTGATCGACCTGTGCGGTGTTGATTATTCTGAGTACAAGGATGGTGCTTATGAGGGTTTGCGGTACTGTGTTGTGTCGCAACTTTTGTCGCTCACCCTGAATCAGCGCGTTCGTCTTAAAGTATTCGCGCCAGACGACAACATGCCCATCGTCGCAACACTGGGCGAGGTGTGGAGCTCGGTCAATTGGTATGAGCGCGAAGCCTTTGATTTGTTTGGTATCGTATTTGAAGGGCATGACGATTTGCGTCGCATTCTGACTGATTACGGTTTC
This sequence comes from Polaromonas sp., assembly GCA_031426635.1. Taxonomy (GTDB): domain Bacteria; phylum Pseudomonadota; class Gammaproteobacteria; order Burkholderiales; family Burkholderiaceae_C; genus Aalborgiella. The sequence continues at coordinate 22,883 of JASJPN010000065.1, read as the reverse complement.
ATTGGGCACCCGTTTCGCAAAGACTTTCCAACCTCTGGGTATGTTGAAATGCGTTACGATGCCGAGCAAAAACGCGTTATCTATCAGCCCGTCACCATTGAGTCACGCGAAATTACGCCACGCATCATTCGTGAAAATAACTATGGAGGCCAGCACTGATCGCCTCTGGTGACGCGTGACCTTTTATGGCAGAAATCAAAAACTACACGCTCAATTTTGGGCCACAACATCCAGCAGCTCACGGCGTTCTGCGATTGGTGCTGGAGCTCGATGGTGAGGTCATTCAACGCGCTGATCCTCACATCGGCTTATTGCACCGAGCCACTGAAAAGTTGGCGGAAAGCAAGACCTACATGCAATCGCTGCCCTATATGGACAGGCTCGACTATGTGTCGATGATGTGCAATGAGCATGCGTATTGCCTGGCGATTGAAAAAATGATGGGCATCGAAGTGCCTGTTCGCGCCCAATACATACGTGTGATGTTCTCTGAAATCACACGCATGCTCAATCATTTGTTGTGGGTCGGTGCGCATGGCTTGGATTGCGGCGCGATGACACTTCTTTTGTACGCCTTCCGCGAGCGCGAAGACTTGTTTGATATGTACGAGGCGGTCAGCGGTGCACGCATGCATGCAGCTTATTTCCGTCCCGGTGGCGTCTATCGTGACTTGCCAGACACCATGCCGCAGTTTAAAGCCAGCAAAATTCGCAACGCAAAAGCCATTGAACGGTTAAATCACAACCGCAATGGTTCGCTGCTGGATTTTATTGACGACTTTACCCAGCGTTTTCCGGCTAGTTTGGCCGAATACCATACCTTGCTGACCGATAATCGCATCTGGAAACAGCGTACCGTGGGCATTGGTGTTGTCACGCCAGAGCGTGCGATGAATTTGGGCTTTACCGGTCCGATGTTGCGTGGTTCTGGTGTTGCGTGGGATTTGCGTAAAACACAACCGTATGACGTGTATGACCGCATGGACTTTGATATCCCTGTAGGGAAAACCGGCGATTGTTACGACCGATATTTGGTGCGTATGGAAGAGATGAACCAATCCAACCGCATCATCAAGCAATGTGTTGATTGGCTCAAATTGAATCCTGGCCCGGTAATCACGGACAACCACAAAGTGGCATCACCAAGTCGCGAATCCATGAAATCGAACATGGAAGAGTTGATTCACCATTTCAAGCTATTCACAGAAGGTTTCCATGTGCCAGAGGGTGAGGCCTATGCTGCGGTGGAGCATCCCAAGGGTGAGTTTGGTATTTATATGGTGAGTGATGGGGCAAACAAGCCATATCGCCTGAAAATTCGCGCGCCTGGCTTTGCCCATTTGGCGGCTATGGACGAGTTGGCTCGTGGTCATATGATTGCTGACGCTGTGGCTATTATTGGAACCATGGATATTGTGTTTGGGGAGATTGATCGGTGATGGCAGCTATTCATGTAACGACTTCAAGCGCCGAACCCAAGATGGTGTCCGTTGAGTCAAAAATGCGCTTCGCTAAAGAGGTCGCAAAGTATCCACCAGATCAAAAACAATCTGCGGTGATGGCTTGTTTGGCCATTGTTCAGCAAGAGCTTGGTTTTGTTAGCGTTGAAAACGAACGCGTTGTGGCTGACTATTTGGATATGGCACCGATGGCCGTGCATGAAGTCACGACTTTTTACAACATGTATAACCAGCATCCTTGCGGCCAATACAAGCTCAATGTATGCACCAATCTGCCGTGTCAATTGCGTGATGGTGGTAAAGCATTGAAACATCTTGAAGACAAACTGGGTATCAAGATGGATGAGACCACGGCTGATGGTCTATTTACGCTACAACAAAGTGAATGTTTGGGAGCTTGTGCAGATTCACCCGTGATGCTGGTCAATGACCGTACCATGTGCAGCTTCATGACGAACGATAAGTTAGACCATCTGATCGATGGCTTGCGTGCTGCTGCATCCGCTCCTGTGTCTAAGGATCAGCCATGAGTGCGGCTCAGTTGCTGGCGCAGTTTGCCGCCACAGGGACGGAAACTTCTTTTCATGATCGACATATTGACCCGCAAATCATGGCGGGTCTGGATGGGAGCAACTGGCATCTGAAAGACTATGAAGCGCGTGGTGGTTATCAGGCTTTGCGTAAAATTCTAGGTAAAGAGGGTGCAAAAATTGAAGGCAGCCCCGAAGCCGCGGGTCTGACGCAAGATCAGGTTATCGCCACGGTCAAAGAGTCTGCCTTGCGTGGACGCGGCGGTGCGGGTTTTCCGACGGGCTTGAAGTGGAGCTTCATGCCGCGCCAGTTTGCAGGTCAAAAATACCTGGTTTGCAACTCGGATGAGGGTGAGCCGGGTACCTGCAAAGACCGCGACATCCTGCAATTCAATCCGCATATTGTGATTGAAGGCATGGCCATCGCTGCTTATGCGATGGGTATCAGCGTGGGCTATAACTATATTCACGGTGAGATTTTTGCTACCTATGATCGCTTTGAAGAAGCGCTTGAAGAGGCGCGTGCGGCCGGGTTGCTGGGCGATCAAATTCTAGGCAGCAACTTCTCATTTCAACTTCATGCAGCACATGGCTTCGGTGCCTATATCTGCGGTGAAGAAACGGCTTTACTTGAGTCCCTGGAAGGTAAAAAAGGCCAGCCACGTTTCAAGCCGCCGTTCCCGGCCAGCTTCGGTTTGTATGGCAAGCCTACGACGATCAACAACACGGAAACATTTGCCGCTGTTCCTTGGATCATTCGTAACGGCGGCGCAGCCTATTTGGCATGCGGCAAGCCCAACAATGGTGGCACCAAAATTTATTCGGTCAGCGGCGATGTCGAAAAACCTGGCAACTATGAGGTGCCGATGGGTACGCCGTTTGCTAAATTGTTAGAGCTGGCCGGTGGCGTGCGTAGCGGGCGCAAGCTAAAAGGGGTGATCCCCGGCGGTTCATCCTCCCCCATATTGCCAGCAAGCGTCATGATGGATTGCACCATGGACTATGACTCCATTGCCAAAGCAGGCTCCATGCTGGGCTCGGGTGCGGTGATTGTGCTCGATGACAGCCGTTGCATGGTGAAGAGTCTTCTGCGCCTGAGTTACTTTTATATGCATGAATCTTGCGGTCAATGTACGCCCTGCCGTGAAGGCACGGGCTGGCTATGGCGCGTCGTTGATCGCATTGAAAATGGCCAGGGGCGACCTGGTGATATTGATTTGCTTGACTCCGTTTCAAACAATATCCAGGGGCGAACGATATGTGCGCTTGGTGATGCCGCCGCCATGCCTGTGATCGCGATGATCAAGCATTTCCGAGAAGAATTTGTTTACCACATTGAGCACAAGATGTGCATGGTACCGGCATACGTCTAAAGTCTAAGAGTATAAATAACATGATAGAAATCGAACTCGACGGCAAAAAAATAGAGGTCATTGAAGGCAGTTTGATCATGCACGCGGCCGAGCAGGCGGGTACCTACATCCCTCATTTTTGTTACCACAAGAAACTCAGCATCGCAGCCAACTGTCGGATGTGCTTGGTTGATGTGGAAAAGATGCCCAAACCCATGCCCGCCTGTGCGACACCCGTGTCACAAGGCATGATTGTGCGCACCAAGAGTGAGAAAGCCATCAAGGCGCAGCAGTCAGTGATGGAGTTCTTGCTTATCAATCACCCGCTTGATTGTCCTATTTGTGACCAAGGTGGTGAGTGTCAATTGCAAGATTTAGCGGTAGGGTATGGCGGTTCGACCTCGCGCTATGAAGAAGAAAAACGCGTCGTTTTTCACAAAGATGTCGGCCCCCTGGTGGGCATGGAAGAAATGAGCCGCTGCATTCACTGCACGCGTTGCGTTCGTTTCGGCGAGGAAGTCGCCGGTGTGATGGAGTTGGGTATGTCGCACCGAGGTGAGCATGCTGAGATTGAAACTTTTGTCGGTCAATCGATTGATTCCGAGTTGTCAGGCAACATGATCGATATTTGCCCGGTAGGTGCTTTGACCAGCAAACCGTTCAGGTACAGTGCCCGCACATGGGAGCTGAGCCGTCGCAAATCCATCAGCCCACACGATTCAACAGGTGCTAACCTGATCATTCAGGTCAAAAATAACAAAGTCATGCGGGTCGTGCCTTTGGAGAATGAAGCGGTCAATGAGTGCTGGATTGCTGATCGGGATCGCTTTTCATACGAAGCCCTGAATTCTGATGAGCGGCTGACCAGTCCCATGATCAAACATGGTGGTGAGTGGAAAACCGTAGATTGGCAAACTGCGCTTGAGTATGTTGCCAATGGCTTGAAGCAAATCAAAGCCGATCATGGCGCTGCCAGTGTTGGCGCCTTGGTCAGCCCGCAATCTACGCTGGAAGAGCTGTATTTGACAGCGGGACTCATGCGTGGTTTAGGCAGCGACAATATTGACCACCGGTTACGCCATGCTGAGTTTGCACCTTTTGAGCAGGTGCGCTGGCTGGGAACATCGATTGCGTCATTGACGAATCTGCAGCGGGTGTTGATTGTTGGCTCAAACGTACGCAAAGAGCACCCGCTATTTGCACAAAGAATTCGACAGGCAGTCCGCAAGGGTTGCGCTCTCAGTGCTATAAATTCTGTAGCGTATGATCTTGCCATGCCAGTTGCCAACACTTGTGTGGCCGATGCCGGACATTGGGTTCAGATGCTGGCTGGTGTGGCAGCTGCGATAGCTGCTGAAAAAGGGGTGACTGCTCCTGCAATAGGAACTATCACGGACAGTGCCAAAAGCATTGCCGTATCCCTTTTAGGTGGTGATCGCAAAGCCATTTTGCTGGGCAATGCAGCGGCGCATCATGCAAAAGCCTCGAGTTTGCTGGCGCTCGCCAATTGGATTGCCGAGCAAACGGGTGCCAGCGTTGGTTTCTTGACAGAATCTGCCAACACGGTCGGTGCGCAATGGGTTGGTGCCCAGCCTTTGAATGGTGGTTTAAACGCAGCTGAGATGCTTGCAGGTGGTTTAAAGGCGGTCATCCTGCTCAACAACGAGCCTGAATTTGACTCAGTTACGGGTTCAGCGGCAAAAGCTGTGTTGGGTCGTGCTCAGATGGTGGTAAGTATGAGTCCGTTCAAAGCCAATCTGGATTTTTGTGATGTGGCATTGCCAATTTCACCATTTACCGAAACGTCGGGTACTTTTGTGAATGCTGAAGGGCGTCTGCAGAGTTTTCATGCTGTTGTCAAACCTTTGGGTGAGGCGCGCCCCGCTTGGAAAGTCTTGCGTGTGCTGGCAAACATGCTGAGTCTTCCGGGCTTTGAGTTTGATTCGTCGCAAGACGTATTGGCCAAGTTACTAGGCACGCAGAATGGTGTTACGCATTTACCCGCTGATAAGCTCAACAATGTGACGGTCGCTACCATTGATGTTGCTGCAACTTCAGCCCTGCCCCTACCTGTAACGGCTGCCATTTATCAGATAGACGGCATCGTTAGACGTGCCAGCTCTTTGCAAATGACTGCTGATGCACAAGCTCCACATTTATATGCAGATGAGGTGAGCGCATGATTGATGCGATCTATAACGCCGGTTTGGGTTTGACAAGTGCATCATGGTGGTCTGGCATGGCGTGGCCAGTGCTTTGGAATCTCATCAAAATTATCGTGTTGGTATTGCCATTGATGGGTGCTGTGGCTTACCTGACTTTGTGGGAGCGCAAGTTGATCGGTTGGATTCAGATTCGACTGGGACCCAATCGCGTTGGTCCGTGGGGTTTGTTACAGCCCATTGCGGACGCGCTTAAATTACTGACCAAAGAAATATTGGTTCCGGCGGCTGCCAACAAAGGTTTGTTTTTGCTTGGCCCCGTCATGACTATCATGCCCGCCTTGGCTGCATGGGCTGTGATTCCATTTGGTCCTGAAGTGGCTTTGTCAAATATCAACGCTGGCTTGCTATTTGTCATGGCTATCACCTCCATGGAGGTATACGGTGTGATCATTGCAGGTTGGGCATCCAACTCGAAGTACGCCTTCTTGGGTGCGATGCGTGCATCGGCGCAAATGGTCAGCTATGAAATTGCGATGGGGTTTTGCCTGGTGGTGGTGCTCATGGTGTCAGCTAGCTTGAACATGACTGACATCGTGACGGCGCAAGCAAAGGGCATGTTTGCAAATGGCGCATATGCTGGCATGGGCCTCAACTTCCTGTCTTGGAACTGGTTGCCATTGCTGCCGATATTTGCGGTGTACTTCATTTCTGGCTTGGCCGAAACAAATCGGCATCCATTTGACGTGGTCGAGGGTGAATCTGAGATTGTCGCTGGACACATGGTTGAATATTCGGGCATGTCGTATGCGATGTTCTATCTGGCTGAATATGCCAATATGTGGTTGATTTCCGTACTTGCCGTGATCATGTTCTTGGGCGGCTGGATCTCTCCGATAGCTGGACTGGACTGGATTCCGGGGTGGGTTTGGTTGGGTCTCAAGACATGTTTCATGGTCAGCACATTCATTTGGATCAGAGCGACTTTCCCGCGCTATCGATACGATCAAATTATGCGTTTGGGCTGGAAAATTTTCATTCCTGTCACGCTGGTTTGGTTAATTGTGGTGGGTGCCTGGATGCAGACATCCTGGAATATTTGGAAGTAAGGTGAAATTTTCATGTCTACCATAGCAACACCTTCTACCAGCGCTCCTTTCTCGTTAAAAGACTTTTTGTCTAGCTTCATGCTTGTTGAGTTATTCCGGGGCTTGGTGCTGACGGGGAAATACATGTTCAGGCGCAAGATAACGATTCAGTTCCCGGAAGAAAAAACACCTGCGAGCCCGCGTTTTCGTGGTCTTCACGCATTACGTCGGTATGAAAATGGTGAAGAACGTTGTATCGCATGCAAATTGTGTGAGGCCGTCTGCCCTGCCATGGCTATCACCATTGAGTCAGAAGTTCGTGAAGATGGTAGCCGTCGAACCAGCCGTTACGATATTGATTTGACCAAGTGCATTTTCTGCGGGTTTTGCGAAGAGAGTTGCCCGGTTGATTCCATTGTTGAAACGCACATTTTTGAGTACCACGGTGAAAAACGTGGTGATTTGTATTTCACCAAAGAGATGCTCCTCGCCGTTGGCGACCGTTATGAGGCGGAAATCGCCGCCAACCGCGCTGCAGATGCGAAATATCGTTGAACTGAACGTTGCTGAACAACAGGCAAGTACCACTTTTAAAGAATTGATTCATGGACGTTAAGACTGGACTTTTTTATTTATTTTCCGCGTTGATGCTCTTTGCAGCATTTCGCGTGATCACTGCACGCAACCCGGTGTATGCGGCGCTGTACTTGGTGCTTGCATTTTTTCAGGCGGCAGCTATCTGGATATTGCTGAAAGCTGAGTTTCTCGCCATCGCTTTGGTATTGGTCTATGTCGGTGCAGTCATGGTTTTGTTCTTATTCGTAGTGATGATGCTGGACATCAACATAGACAGTGTTCGCATCGGTTTTTGGAAACACTTTCCACTGGCTGCAGGTTTTGGTGCTTTGATCGCGCTTGAAATGTCTGCTGTACTCATGGGTGGATTCCGCATCACTGAAGAGCCAAAAGTCGCAACGACACTGGCTCAAAATACTGACAAAATTATTCAAGCCTCCAACACCAAAGATTTGGGCGTGATGTTGTACACCCAGTATTTATATCCCCTGGAAATTGCTGCCGTGATCTTATTGGTGGCGATCATCGCGGCCATTGCGCTAACTCTGCGCCAACGCAAAGACAGTAAATATGTCAATCCGGCAGACCAGGTGCGTGTGCAGGCGCGTGACCGGATGCAGGTTATTCGTTTAGAGGCTACCAAACCTGCTTTATCTCTGACTTCCCGCGTCGTAGAGGAGCCATCGATTTCAGGCGCAGCAACTTTATCGGAGAAAAAAGCATGACTTTAACGCTATGGCATTTTTTGGTGCTGGGTGCCATGTTATTTGCTTTATCGGTTATCGGTATATTTCTAAACCGTAAAAATCTAATCGTCTTACTCATGGCCATTGAGTTGATGCTGCTGGCCGTGAATACAAATTTTGTGGCGTTCTCTCATTACTTGGGTGATATGCACGGTCAAATTTTTGTGTTCTTTATCTTGACTGTGGCGGCTGCCGAGTCAGCTATAGGTTTGGCTATTTTGGTGTTGTTGTTCCGTAATAAATCCAGCATCAATGTGGATGAACTGGACACGCTCAAAGGCTAGTCTGAAAACCAGACAAAATATTTACGACGAATCAATGAGACTACAACGATGAGTGCAACGCTTTCAGCATCCACCTTACTGGCAGTTCCGATGGCGCCCTTGCTGGGTGCGGTATTGACGGGTATTTTTGGAACCATCCTGGGTGGCAATTGGATTGGCCGCAGGCTAACTCATTCGCTCACGATTATTGGCGTCTTCACAGCCTTTATTTTGTCCGCCATGACACTCCAAAGTGTCGTATTTGATGGGGCACGTTTCAACGAGACGCTATATACATGGATGGTCGTTGGCGGGCTCAAAATGGAGGTCGGTTTTCTTATTGATGGCCTAACCGCCATGATGATGTGCGTGGTGACTTTTGTGTCTCTCATGGTGCATATTTACACCATTGGCTACATGAAAGAAGACGAAGGCTACAACCGTTTCTTTGCTTATATCTCACTCTTTACTTTTTCAATGCTGATGCTCGTCATGAGCAACAACATGCTGCAGTTGTTTTTTGGCTGGGAAGCCGTGGGTTTGGTGTCTTACTTGCTCATTGGTTTTTGGTTTAACAAACCAACGGCAATTTTCGCTAACATGAAGGCCTTTTTGGTTAACCGTGTGGGTGACTTCGGCTTTATTCTGGGTATCGGTTTAATTGCTGCTTACGCGGGAACCCTCAATTACACGGAAGCATTTGGCAAAGCAGGTGAATTGGCCAAGCTCAGTTTCCCAGGCACAGAGTGGATGCTGATCACGGTCATTTGTATTTGTCTGTTCATTGGAGCGATGGGAAAGAGTGCGCAGTTTCCCTTGCATGTGTGGTTGCCTGACTCGATGGAAGGACCCACCCCCATTTCAGCCTTGATTCACGCAGCCACGATGGTGACCGCCGGAATTTTCATGGTGGCACGCATGTCGCCCCTGTTTGAGCTCAGTGACGCCGCTTTGAGCTTTATCATGATCATCGGAGCCATCACGGCACTGTTCATGGGTTTTCTTGGCATTATTCAAAATGACATCAAACGTGTGGTTGCTTACTCCACACTATCGCAATTGGGCTACATGACCGTTGCATTGGGGGCTTCAGCCTATTCAGTGGCCGTCTTCCACTTGATGACACACGCATTTTTCAAGGCGCTGTTATTCTTGGCTGCGGGCTCGGTGATCATGGGCGTTCACCATAACCAAGACATCCGGTGGATGGGTGGATTACGCAAATACATGCCAATCACTTGGATCACCTCACTGGTGGGTTCCCTGGCTTTGATTGGTACGCCCTTGTTTGCAGGCTTTTACTCTAAAGACAGCATCATTGAAGCCGTCCGTGAAAGTCATTTAACTGGCGCTGGATTTGCTTATTTTGCTGTATTGGCGGGTGTGTTTGTCACGGCCTTCTATTCCTTTCGTCTGTATTTCTTGGTTTTTCATGGCAAAGAGCGCTTTGACCAAAATCCAGATGCACACCACGAAGTTCACCACAGCACACCTGACGACCATGGGCACCACGCTGACGCAGATCAAAAACCGCACGAATCACCGTGGGTCGTCACGCTGCCTTTGGTCCTGCTGGCCATCCCTTCGGCTGTGATTGGTTATTTGACCATTCATCCGATGTTGTATGGCGGTTTCTTCAAAGATGCCATCTTCGTCAATGCAGAAAAGCATCCGGCCATGGCTATGTTGGCTGAAAAATTTCATGGTGCTTGGCAAATGACAATGCATGCTTTCAGCACGCTGCCATTTTGGTTGGCATTAGCGGGTGTCGTCATGTCTTACGTCTTCTATATAGTCAAACCAGCATGGCCTGCGGCGATCAAGCGCATGTTCCAGCCGATTTACACCCTGCTGGAGAACAAATATTACCTGGATTGGTTCAATGAAAATGTACTCGCTCGTGGCGCCCGTGCGCTGGGTGCAGGTTTGTGGAAGATCGGTGATCAGACCATCATTGATGGCACGGTCGTTAACGGTTCCTGGAAAGTGGTGCGTCTATTCTCTGGCTTGGTGCGCCGGGTTCAAACCGGTTATATCTACCACTATGCCTTGTCGATGATCGCTGGTGTATTTGTATTGATGACGTACTTCGTCTGGCTCAAGCCTTAAGGAAAAGAAGAATATGGGTCTGTTGAGTCTTGCTATTTGGACACCAATCTTTTTTGGTGCTGTTCTGTTGGCCTTTGGTCGGGATGATCAGGTCAGGGTCGTGCGCTGGATCGCGTTGATCGGCGCGATGGTGAGTTTATTGGTCACGCTACCGTTGTATGACGGCTTCAAACTCGGTACATCGGCCATGCAGTTTGTTGAGAAAGCAGCATGGATCGATGCGTTCCATGTGAACTATCACCTCGGCGTGGATGGTATTTCGCTTTGGTTTGTGCTCTTGACCGCGTTCATCAACGTGGTTGTGATCATTGCATCTTGGGAGTCCATCACTGTCCGAGTCAATCAGTACATGGGTGCCTTCATGATACTCAGCGGTCTGATGATTGGTGTGTTTTGCGCCCTGGACGGTTTGCTGTTTTACGTGTTTTTCGAGGCAACCTTGATCCCGATGTACCTGATCATTGGCATCTGGGGTGGGCCAAACAAGATATACGCTGCTTTCAAATTTTTCCTTTACACCTTGCTCGGCTCTTTGTTGATGCTGATTGCCTTGATTTATTTGTACTCCAAATCTGGCGGTAGTTTCGATTTGTCGGTCTGGCACAAGTTACCTCTCAGCGGCACGGCACAAACTTTGCTGTTCTTTGCATTCTTTGCGGCTTTTGCGGTCAAGGTTCCGATGTGGCCCGTCCACACTTGGCTGCCTGATGTCCACGTCGAAGCACCCACAGGTGGCTCAGCTGTGCTGGCGGCCATCATGCTAAAACTTGGTGCTTATGGGTTTTTGCGGTTTTCCATGCCGATTGCACCCGATGCTGCGCGGGAGTGGGCTTGGCTGATGATTGCATTGTCTTTGACTGCCGTGATTTATGTCAGCTTGGTGGCCATGGTGCAGCAAGACATGAAGAAGCTGGTGGCCTATTCGTCAGTCGCCCACATGGGTTTTGTCACATTAGGCTTCTTTATTTTCAGTGACTTGGGTGTCACGGGTGGTCTGGTGCAAATGATCGCGCACGGCTTTGTATCTGGTGCCATGTTTTTGAGCATCGGCGTGTTGTATGACCGTATGCATTCACGAGAAATTGCCAGCTACGGCGGTGTGGTCAACACCATGCCAAAATTCACGGCTTTTGCCTTGTTGTTTGCTATGGCCAATGCTGGTTTGCCTGGAACTGCTGGTTTCGTCGGTGAGTGGACGGTCATTTTGGGCGCTGTCAAAGCTAATTTCTGGCTGGGATTTGCTGCGGCAACGTCGCTTATTTTCGGGGCAGCTTACACCTTATGGATGTTCAAGCGCGTCTACTTGGGTCCGGTGGCTAACGACCAGGTGAAAGCACTCAAGGACATCAATGGCCGTGAGTTTTTAGTGATGACGTTATTGGCCATCGCCGTTTTGTGGATGGGACTCTATCCCAAGCCTTTCACAGATGTGATGAGCGCCTCTGTGGTTGATTTGCTCAAGCATGTCGCAGTGACCAAACTAAATTGACCTTCAAGCTCTCTAAAGCTAAATTGAACCCAAAGTGAAGATTTAAGATGATTGATAAACTGAGTTGGATTGCCGTTTACCCGGAAATCGTCTTGTTGGTGATGGCCTGCGTGATTACTTTGGTTGACCTAGGGGTGACCAGTCCACGTCGTACGGCAACCTATGTGCTAACTCTATTGACGCTGGCTGTGGTGGCTACGCTGGAGGCGTTGTATGCCATGGGCGGGCAGACCATTTATGGTTTCGGCAACATGACCGTCAGCGATCCCATGTCCAGTTGGTTGAAGTGTTTCGCAACCGTGGCCATGATGGTCACGCTGGTTTATGGACGCCCTTATTCAGCAGATCGCGGCATGATGCGCGGCGGTGAAATTTTCACCTTGGCCATGTTCTCATTGCTGGGCATGTTTGTGATGATGTCGGGTAACAACTTCCTGGTTATCTACATGGGCTTAGAGTTGCTCACACTGGCCAGCTACGCTTTGGTTGCCTTGCGTCGTGACAATGCCATCGCGTCTGAAGCGGCCATGAAATATTTTGTACTTGGTGCTTTGGCCAGTGGTTTTTTACTTTATGGTTTATCCATGATGTATGGCGCAACTGGAAGCTTGGATATTGGTGCGGTATTTAAAGCGATTAACACCGGCCACGTGAAACATCAAGTGCTGGTTTTTGGCTTGGTCTTTATCGTCGCTGGTTTGGGCTTCAAACTGGGCGTGGTCCCATTTCATATGTGGGTACCGGATGTTTATCAAGGCGCACCTACATCCGTCACCTTGATGATTGGTGGCGCGCCAAAATTGGCCGCGTTCGCCATCAGCATCCGCTTGTTGGTTGAGGGTATGCTGCCACTGGCGATTGACTGGCAGCAAATGTTGGCCGTCCTGGCAGTTGGGTCGCTGCTGGTCGGTAACCTGGCGGCTATTGCGCAAACCAATTTGAAGCGCATGTTGGCTTACTCCACTATTTCGCAAATGGGTTTTGTGTTGATTGGTTTGCTCTCTGGCATCGTCAATGGCAACACTTTGTCAGCGGCCACCGCTTACAGCGCCTCGATGTTTTACGTGATCACTTATGTGCTTACCACTTTGGCGACCTTTGGCGTTATTTTGTTGCTGGCGCGTGACGGTTTTGAAAGTGAAGAAATTACCGATCTAGCCGGTTTGAACCAACGCAGTCCGCTTTATGCGGCCATCATGGCTATTTGCATGTTCTCCTTGGCGGGCTTGCCACCGATGGTTGGTTTCTACGCCAAATTGGCTGTCTTACAGGCCTTGGTGTCATCAACGCAAACCCCGCATATGGTGTTGGCAGTGTTCGCTGTCATGATGTCTTTGATCGGTGCTTTTTACTACCTACGCGTTGTCAAAGTGATGTATTTTGATGCGCCCATCCTATCAACCACGGTGTCTGCACCAGCAGATGTGCGTACGGTTTTGACTATCAATGGCGCACTGGTCTTGCTGCTGGGTATATTCCCGAGTGGTTTAATGTCTCTGTGCGCTGATGCCATTGTCAAAACCCTGAGCACCTAGTCCTCAATCAACTGGTATAAACCGATGAGTCAAACCGCAACCGTATGGGTGGTCATTTTTGCAGCAATTCTTGGTGCCAACTTACCATTCAGCACCCAAAAACTGTTTCTCTTTATTACGCTTAAAACCCCGAAAACACTTGCCTTGCGTATGCTGGAGTTGGTGGTTTTTTACTTTCTCGTAGGTGGTATGGGCTTGCTGTTAGAGAATCGTGCCGGTCAAATTGCCCCCCAAAACTGGGAGTTTTATGCCATTACTGGTGCGCTCTTTTTGACTTTGGCGTTTCCTGGCTTTATTTACCGCTACCTGCTGAAACATCGCGACTAGATGGTCATCGAGCTAGAGAACAGCCACCTCATAGAGGCGAAAGTCAGCCGAGAAGAACTCTGCAAAGGTGGCTTTTTGCACATCTTGCGCGACACCGTGCGCCTGCCTAGCGGCAAGCTGGCAACTCGCGAGTACGTGGTGCATCCCGGCGCTGTGGTTGTCATCGCCCTGTTGGATGATGGACGCACGGTCTTGGAACGGCAGTACCGCTATCCCATCGGCCAGGTCATGATTGAGTTTCCAGCGGGCAAGTTGGAGACGGGGGAAGACCCGCTGCTCTGCGGTCAACGTGAACTCCTTGAAGAAACCGGCTACAGCGCCACCCATTGGGCCTATGCTGGCCCCATGCATTTGGCCATTGCCTACTCCACGGAAGTCATTCATGTCTATTTCGCCAAAGGCCTGAGCTTGGGCGAACGCAGTTTGGACGACGGTGAGTTTCTGGATGTCATCACGGCCACCCCGGCGGAACTTTTGCAGTGGTGTGGGCAAGGCTTGGTCACGGATGCCAAAACGCTCACCTGTACTTTGTGGCTGCAAAATGTACTCGCAGGTGCCTGGCCGTTGCAATGGTTGCCCACCACACATGCGCCTGTTACCGGATAATCGAATCATGAAAGTTCTCGACCTCCAATGCGGCCAACAACACACGTTTGAAGGTTGGTTTGCTTCAGAAGACGACTTTCAAGGCCAAATGGCGCGCGGTTTGGTTGAATGTCCTTTATGCAGTGATGCCCACATCACCAAAATGTTGAGCGCTCCTAGAATAAATTTGGGTAAATCGCAGGGCCAATTGCATGATCAGATACCAGCCACTTCGGCGGCACTTGATATCCAGCAGGGCTCTTTTCAATTAGGCCAATCAGGCAAGGCCTCGAACAAGCAAGAATCCAGTGCGAACATGCAAGGCGAGTTGGCGGTGCAGCCAGCTCAGCCATTGCCACCACAGCGCTCGCCTATGTCGGCCGAATTGGCATCCATGATGCAAGCCGCTTGGATGGATATGGCGCGACACGTCATGGCCAACACCGAAGATGTGGGTGGTTCTTTTGCTTCCGAGGCCCGCAAAATCCACTATGGCGAAACCAAAGAACGCGCTATTCGCGGCCAAGCCACACAAGATGAAACCATGGAACTGATCGAGGAGGGCATTGACGTCATGCCGCTACCCATCCCGCAATCACTCAAAAATCCGCTGAACTAAGGAGTTGATTTAAGGATACAGCCCGCGCAGTTCCCGCGCGTGCAAAATCCGCTTGCAAGCCACAATAAAGGTGGCTGTACGCAGACTCACCTTGTGTTCTTGCGCTACCCCCCAAACGCCTGCAAAAGCGTCTTTCATGATTTTGACCAAACGGGCGTTGATTTCGTCTTCGTCCCAGAAGAAACTGGAGAAGTCTTGCACCCACTCAAAATAGCTCACCGTCACGCCACCCGCGTTGGCAATCACATCGGGTAACACCAAGACGTTGCGTTCTTGCAAAATATCGTCCGCCGCTGGCGTGGTCGGGCCATTCGCACCCTCAATCACCATCCGCGCCTTGATGCGTCCGGCATTCGATGCTGTGATTTGTGACTCCAATGCCGCCGGGATCAGAATATCACAATCCACCTCCCAAAACAGCTCGTTGGCAAGCACCTCCGCCCCTGAAAAACCCCCCGCACTGCCGGTCTCCGCCACGTGTTTGAGCAAAGCCGGTACGTCCAAACCGCTGGCTTTGTAAATCGTACCGCCGTGGTCTTGCACCGCCACCACGTGCGCACCGGCCTCGGCAAACAACCTGCCAGCCACACCACCCACATTGCCAAAACCCTGTACCGCCACGCGCGCACCCTTGATGTCCATCCCAATATGCTTGGCAGCTTCCACGCCCACCGTGAACACGCCGCGCCCGGTGGCGTCTTTGCGTCCCAGCGAGCCGCCCAAATGAATCGGTTTACCCGTCACCACGCCGGTAGCCGTGGCACCTTCGTTCATCGAATAGGTGTCCATCATCCACGCCATGATCTGCTCATTGGTGTTGACGTCGGGCGCGGGGATGTCCTTCGTGGGCCCAATGATGATGCCAATCTCGCTGGTGTAGCGGCGCGTCATGCGTTCCAGCTCACCCATCGACAGCTGCTTAGGGTCGACCCGAATACCTCCTTTGGCGCCACCGAAAGGCACGTTGACTGCCGCATTTTTAATGGACATCCAGGCTGACAAGGCCATCACTTCCGACAAAGTCACATCCTGGTGAAACCGGACACCCCCCTTGCCCGGCCCCCGCGAGGTGTTGTGTTGCACGCGGTAGCCCTCAAAATGCCTAATTGTGCCGTTGTCTAAATGAATCGGCACATCCACAATCAAAATCCGCTTGGGACGCTTCAGTGTTTCCGCCCAGCGCGCCAAGTGGCCCAAATACGGGATGACGCGGTCAACTTGTTGCAGGTAATTGCCCCAAGGGCCAAGGTTGTCGGCTTGTAAATAGGAGGGCAGAGGGGAAGCTGTCAGTGCGTTATTGATGCCACTGGTTGCGACAACAGAGGCATGGGTACTTGGATGCAACATAAAAAATCCTTGAAGTTGGCTGTTCAAGCAGGAAGCTTAAAACGCCTCAGCATCGTTGTCCAAGGCCAGGATAGTGCCAATATATGCAAAAAACACATCATTCAGAGTATGTGTTGGATCATTGTGTGGGTTCTTTGGATTCAGTTTGCTATGAGTAATATAGCGTAATAGACAACAAATACGCCGACCAGGCCTCGATTCATAGGGTGATTAGCCAGATTGAGCTGGCGTTATTGACTTCATAAAGCGATCCTCGAATTCTCCAATATGAGCTGCCAGCGTATTGCCAGACTGCTCTATGGACGAGTGAAGTTCTTTGCTTAGCTGGTCGACCCTTGTCAGCAAAGTTGACTTGGATTCAGCACTTAAATTTGCTTGCTTGACCATTTCTGCCTCTAGTGCATGGCGTAGCTCCGTGAAACGCGAAGCCTCTGCTTTTTCAGCAAGCTCAATATTCGCCTCCAGTTTGCGTGATAAGCGACGAGTCTCCAGGAGTGACGAGGTTTGCAGATAGACCACATACAAAAGGAACAGGACTGTCATACAAACCAATAGCCCAAGCATGAGCAAACCCAAGGGCATACGAATTACCGCAACACCCAGTGACAAATCGGCAGGAGTGACAAAAGCGCCCCAGTTCAGAGAGGCGAAAGCGCCAACAGCCGTCAAAATGAGAAGCAATAACAAGGTGAAAAGTCTCATGGCCAATATTCCTTTTGTCACTGATGCTGGGGTTGTCTGATTGCAAGGTGATATGTTTGTGTCCACCAAACGTGGCGATTGCCGCCCCTTGCCAAGGACAGTGTATACGCTAGAAAGGAATGGTGGGGATGGAGAGGGGGTTGGGGGGATAGGGGGCGAACTACCTGACGCAGTAAAAATGATTCGTTAAAGTGCAATTTTGCTATAAATTGTATAGCACATTAGTCAATGAACACGCCGGCTATGTGCCAATTTGGCCCCCTAAATATAAATCCGAATCTAAACCCCAAACTGCAACTCCGCCAGCCGCGCATACATCCCCCCCCTAGCCACCAGCTCGGTATGCGTCCCTTGCTCAATAATCTGCCCATGATCCAGCACCACGATACGATCAGCTTTTTGCACGGTGGCCAGGCGGTGGGCGATGACCAGGGTGGTGCGGCCTTTCATGGCGGTCTCCAGGGCGGCTTGGACCATGCGTTCGCTTTCGGCGTCCAGGGCGCTGGTGGCTTCATCCAGCAGCAGCAGGGGTGGGTTTTTTAATATCGCGCGGGCGATGGCAATGCGCTGGCGTTGGCCGCCGGACAACCTGACGCCGCGTTCGCCCAGGAAGGTGGCGTAGCCTTCGGGAAGTTTGGCAATGAATTCATCGGCAAAGGCGGCAATAGCGGCGGTTTTGACTTCTGCATCGGTCGCATCGGGTTTGCCGTAACGGATGTTTTCCAGCGCGCTGGTCGAGAAAATCACGGCATCCTGCGGCACAATGCCGATGTGGCGGCGCAAATCTTGCAGGCTCAAGTCGCGGGTTGCCACGCTGTCCAGCGTGATGCTGCCCGATTTGGGGTCATAAAAGCGCAGCAAGAGCTGAAATACTGTGCTTTTACCTGCGCCGCTGGGGCCGACCAAGGCGACGGTTTCGCCGGGTTTGACGTCTAAATTGAACTGGGTGAGCGCAGTTTGCAACGGGCGGGATGGGTAATTAAACTCGATGGCTTCAAATTTAATAGCACTACCGGCTGTTATCACGCCGGCTGTGGCTGGATTTGCGGGTGATTGGATGGAGGAATTGGAATCTAGCAGCTCCATCAGGCGCTCGGTTGCCCCGGCGGCGCGCAGCAGGTCGCCATAGGTTTCGCCCAGCACGGCAAAGGCGCTGGCCAAAATGATGATATAGAGCACGGTTTGGCCCAAATGCCCTGCCGTCATGGTGCCATGCATCACCGCCTGGGTGCCTTGGTACAGACCCCATAGCAGGCCTGCGCTGGTGGCGATGATGATGAAAGCGACCAGCACAGCGCGCGCTTTGCTGCGGGTGACGGCAGTTTTGAATGCGCTGTTGGTTGACAGATCAAAGCGTGCTGCCTCGCGCCCCTCGGCGGTGTAGCTTTGCACCACGGGGATGGCGTTGAGCACCTCGGCGGCAATGGCACTGGAGTCTGCCGCGCGGTCCTGGCTGGCGCGAGACAGCTTGCGTACGCGCCGCCCAAACCACATGGCAGGTATCACAATCAGTACCAAAACGCCCAGCACTTGCAGCATGACGTAGGGATTGGTCCAAATCAGAACGCTCAGAGCGCCCGCGGCCAAGACCAGATTGCGCAGTCCCATGGACAGCGACGAACCGACGACGGTTTGCACCAGCGTGGTGTCAGCGGAGAGACGCGACAGCACTTCGCCGGTTTGCGTGGTCTCAAAAAACTCAGGGCTTTGGCGCAGGACGTGGGCATAGACGGCATTGCGGATGTCTGCTGTGACCCGTTCACCGAGCCAGCTCACGGTGTAAAACCGCGCCGCGCTGAACAGACCCATCGCCACCGCCACGCCAAACAGGGCAAAAAAGTGATCGCGTATGGCCATCACCTGCGCGCCTTTGTCAGTAGCTACTGCACCACTGTCCATCAAGCTGCGTAGTGCCAAGGGGAAAGCCAGGGTAGACAGGGCGGCCATGATCAAAAACACCAACGCCAAGCCAATGCGACCCCGGTAAGGTTTCAAAAAAGGGACGAGGCCTGAGAGAGAGCGAGGTGAGGTGGCTTTGGGTCGGTCGGTGGCGATGGTCATGCTGGAGTCTGGCGAGGATGTTGGGTGAATATTGAAAAAATTGAGAAAATTATTTTATGTGCAATGACTTAGTCTTTTGCACCCAGTATCAGCGCCTGTTCGCGCATGGTTTTCAGGCCAGCGGCATCCGCAGGCTGCGTCGGCCAGCCGCTCAGGTGTTGCTGGGTGATCTTGGACAGCGCCGACAGCCACGCTGTATTGTCATTCAAACAGGGGATGTAATGAAATGCTTTGCCGCCAGCGACTAAAAAGGCGTGGCGCACCTCCATGTTGACCTCTTCCAGCGTCTCCAAACCATCGCAGTTAAAGCCGGGGCAGATCACATCGACGCGTTTTACACCACTTTTGGCCATGGCAATGACGCTCGGCTCGGTGTAGGGCTGTAGCCATTTGGCACGGCCGAGTCGTGACTGAAAGGTGACTTTGTACTGTGTGGCGTTCAAGCCCAGTGCCTGCGCTAGCAGTCGCGCTGTCTTAAAACACTCGCAGTGGTAGGCATCGCCCAAGTGCAAACTGCGCTCGGGGATGCCGTGAAAGCTCATCACCAGTTGCTCAGGTTTGCCGTGGGTTTGCCAATGGCTGCGCACGCTCTGCTCCAAGGCACCGATATAACCCGCGTCGTCGTGGTAGCGGTTAACAAAGCGCAGCTCGGGGATAGAACGGATGTTGGCCGCCCACGTGTAGACCGCGTCAAACACGCTGGCGGTGGTGGTGGCGGAGTATTGCGGGTAGGCGGGCAGGATCAAAATGCGGCTCACGCCGTCCGCTTTCAATTGGTCTAACTGTGACGCTATTGACGTGCTTCCATAGCGCATGGCGTAGCGCACAGTGACACGGTGGCCCGCTTCTCCCAGCCAGCCCTCCAGCATTTTGGCTTGCTTTTCGGTCCAAATTTTGAGCGGTGAGCCGTTTGGCGTCCAGATCGAGGCGTATTTAGCCGCCGATTTTTTGGGCCGAAACCGCAAAATAATGCCGTGCAGAATCAGCCACCAAATCGGGCGAGGGATTTCAACAACGCGGTGGTCGCTTAAAAATTCAGCCAGAAAACGGCGTACCGCTGAGGTGGTAGGCGCATCGGGGGTGCCTAAATTACATAATAAAACGGCGGTGCTTGCACCGTTGAGAGGCGGTTTTCCGTGGGTGAACGTGGGTTCTTTTTGAAATGTCATGCAGTATTTTCGCTTAATTTATAAAAGCGCCACGGCCTGCTGCGCACTGCGTACCGCGCCTTCCAGCGTGGCGGGGTAGGGCCCAGCCACGTAGTCGCCGCAGACCAGTAAGCCCGGGGCAATCAACGCGCCGGGGCGCTGCAAGCCGGGCGTGCAGGCAAAGGTGGCGCGTTTTTCAACAATGGTTTGCACGGCTTGCAGCCCTGGCAGGTTCAACTGCGCAGCGCCTTGCGCCAAGACTTGCCGCTGCACAAAATCGCGCTCACCCGTACTGGCGCTGACCACAAAAGCCAGCAAACCCGTTGGGCCGCCCAGTTGACCGCGGTCAAAAACGAATTGGGCGGGATGCTGCGCGCCACTGCGCAGCGCCAGCATGGGTTGCGCTAACCGAGCCCCTTGGGCGTGGGCATAGACCGTGGTGATGGCTTCAAAACGCAAAGCATCAACAGCGGACAACCAACTGGCGGCTTCTCTCTGGATGAGGTGATTCAATTGTTTTGCTATTAAATTTGTAGCTACATAGGTAATATTTTCAATGACTTTAATCATATTTGAGGGTGACCCAGCCAAAATGACGGCATCAAAAGCTTGTTTGCATGACGCTGAGCTGACCTGCCAGCCCCGTCCCAAGTGAGTTCCAAATTCGAGCGATTCGACCCGATCTCCCAGCCGCACTTGCCCGCCGCGCTTGATCAGCCAGGCCGCCGCTGCGTGGGGGAACAGGTTGGACAAATCTCTCCTGGGCAGCAGCAGGTTGGAACTGCCGAATGGCTGGCTGGCACGGCTGGCATGTTGAAAAGCGGGTTGGTTGAACATGGCGGCTTGCAAGACCCGCAAAAACACCTGGGCACTGGCATTTTTGCTCGCTGTGTTGAGTGCCGAGACGCACAGCGGCTCAATCAGCTCGGCCATGACGCGTGGGGTGATCGCGTTGGGCGATTGTTGACAAAGCTGCACCACGCTCAGCTTGTCCGCGCATGTGAACCCCGCACGCTGCCAGCCAGAGGCAGCACGCAAGAGGGCGAATTTGTCGCCCAAGCGCCAGCCGCGCGCCGTGGCAATGCCCCAAGCAGCGTCCAGCGGGGCAGAGCAATCGGGCAAGCGCAGACCCTTGCCGTCAGGAAATTGCAGTGTCAAAGGCAAGCGCAGCAGCGCGCTAGAGAGGTTGACACCCACTTCCTGCATCAGCCGCAAGGCCTGGCTGTAAGCGCCTATCAAAATGTGTTGGCCGTTGTCCAGCGTCACCGGCGTGCCGTCTGGAAGTGAGCTCACATGCGAGCCAGATACGACTCTAGCCCGCCCACCCAATGCCTGAGATGCTTCAAAAACAGTAGCATGGTGACCTGCTTGGGTGGCGGTGACGGCAGCTGCCATACCGGCCCAGCCGCCGCCAACAATGGCGACATTCGTGGCAGCTCTCTTGGCTATTTTTTTAGACTCAGGCACGACCAAGAGCCTGCACTTTCCAAGCCAGCCACAGCTTACGCAGCGGGGTGAGGCAGATGCGTTGGTTGAGCACTGCGAAGTTTTCATTCTCAATCTCACGCAACAAGGTGCGGTAAATGCTGGCCATCATTAAACCGGGTTTTTGTGAGCGGTGGTCTTCTCGCGGCAGTAGCGTCATGGCCTCGTCATACAAGCTATGGGCACGCTTTGCCTGAAAAGTCATCAACGCGCCAAAACGTTGCTGAAAATCAGGTAAATCGCTGCTTGGGTCAGGTCTGAGTAACTCATGCGCCTTGACGTCAAACTGCTGCAACTCGCTCATGGGCAAGTAAATGCGGCCACGCAAGGCATCTTCACCCACGTCACGTATGATGTTCGTGAGTTGAAAAGCCTGCCCCAGTTTGTGGGCGTAAGCCGTCGTTTGGTTGTTGGTTTGACCAAAAATTCGCGCCGCTACTTCGCCCACCACGCCCGCCACCAAGTGACAGTAGCGCTGCAATCCAGCGTAGTCAAGGTAGCGAGTTTGCGTCAAATCCATCTGGCAGCCGTCAATCACAGCTTGCAAATGGCGTTCTTCAATGCTGTAAATACTACAGTGCGGCAGCAAGGCTTTCAAGACAGGGTGGCCGGGGTTGCCTGCAAAGGCTTTGCTCACCTCGGTTTGCCACCAGGCCAATTTTGTACTGGCAACGCCGGGGTCAACCATCTCATCAACCACATCGTCAACCTCGCGGCAAAACGCATAAAACGCGGTGATGGCGGCGCGTCGAGGTTGGGGTAAAAACAAAAAAGCGTAATAAAAGCTACTGCCGGATGCAGCGGCTTTTTCCTGGACATATTGCTCTGGGTTCATAGAGCGATATTGTTACATTGAATTTAGTGGGATAAGAAAAACGGTTCGCCTTGAGACTGAGTGGGCCAGGCTAGAGAACCATGCCTGTAACCCCACATGAATACGCCCTTTGAGGCGCGCGCAGGAGAAGTGATTAAATCAGTAAAACCATAGGGTAAACGCTAGTGTTCAACTGTGAATTGTTCGGTTCTAATTCAAACGTTTTTCCTTTATATACATTTATATATATTTATATATCAATATAAGAATATAAGATGGCAATATAGGTTGAAAAAGTTATTTGAAGCATGTTTGGTGCTTCAGTGATATTGTTTGGAGTGGGATCAGGTGATGTGCTATCCACATTGACCTGAAGCGAGAGGTGACATGGCTGGAAGCAGTGTATGCTGCAAGCCGGGCGAAGGACATGTGGGCTGATACGCTCAGCTGATGTGTGGAACTCTATTGGGTTACAATAAAACCGC
>JASJPN010000064.1:0-13902 GCA_031426635.1 Polaromonas sp. | reverse complement strand
CAGGCCGGGCTGACGCGCGCCACTTGTGCCTCAGTCAAGTGCAGTGTTTCTTGCAAATACGGGGTGTGCATGATGGTGTCAAGCTCATACATGCCTGAGATGGCCAATGCGTTTTTCACCACATCGTCAGGCAAATCCGGGTCGTACTTCGGCCACAGGCAACTGAGCATCATGGCGGCCAGATGACCACCTGAGGAGTGCCCCGCCACGGTGATGCGCGCAGGGTCGCCGCCGTATTGTTCAATGTGGTGGTAGACCCAAGCGACGGCCTTGACCAATTGCAACACCATGTCGGGAATGGTGGCTGCGGGACACAGGGCATAGTTGGGCACCACGACACAAGCGCCTTGCTGCGCGAACGCGGGCGCTATGAAAGAATGGTCTGCTTTGTCTAACGAACGCCAATAGCCGCCATGGATGAAGATAAGCACAGGTGCATCATTCGCCTCACACGGGAAAATATCCAGGGACTCGTTGACACCTGCGCCGTAGCTGACATCCAGAAAGCAATCCTGCTGCTCGCGCTCGGCTTCCGAGTTTTGCGCCCAGCGCTGCAGCATCGTTGCGCACTCGGGCACCAACGCACGCACGTTGTACATCTGGTCCAGGGTGGCAGGGTTTCGTGTTGTCATCAATCTATACCTCAGAAAAATATGCTCGTTACTGCGCGCCCTTCTAAGCCGCAAGCCTGGATGTTTTAGGCACGTGCACCATTAAAAATTCCATTTGGTCGGCCAGGATACGCCGGTTGCGCAAAATGAAGTCTTCCCACAGGCTGGGCACATAAGGCGCATACAGCAAAGGCATCTTGGCTTGCTCGGGTGTGCGACTGCTTTTGCGGTGGTTGCAACCCCGGCAGGCAGTGACCACGTTCATCCAGTTATCGATGCCATTTTGGGCAAATGGGATGATGTGTTCGCGCGTGAGTTCAATTTCATGAAAATGGCTGCCACAATAGGCGCACACATTGCGGTCACGCGTAAACAACTTGCTGTTGGTCAAGCCCGGCTTCATCTGGAACGGATTGATTTTGGGGACACCCCGGGTGCCAATGATGCTGTTCACGGAAATGATGGACTGCTCGCCCGTGATGGCGTTGTGCCCACCATGATAGATGGCCACCTGCCCGCCTGATTCCCAGCGCACGTCACGACAAGCATAGTGAATCACCGCTTCTTCAAGCGTGATCCAGGACTGCGGAAGCCCTTGGGCCGACAATTTCAAAACTTTCAAAATTTCCTCCGAACAACTGAACCAACACTGACTCGGATATTCAACTTCTTACTCGCTTCAAGCAATCGTGCTGCCTGCACGTCACCTGTGTGTCACATTTGTCCGTGTGATGACGCATTGAGCAACAATGTACACGTTTTTTAGTTGCACAATACGACCATGCGATTTCTACACACCATGCTGCGCGTTGGCAACCTGCAACGCTCGATTGATTTTTACACCCATGTGCTGGGCATGAAGCTGCTGCGCACCTCGGAAAACCCCGAGTACAAATACAGCTTGGCCTTTGTCGGCTACGGCAGCAACCCCGACCATGCCGAGATTGAACTGACCTACAACCACGGGGTTGATAGCTACGAGATGGGCACGGCCTTTGGTCACCTGGCTCTGGGCGTGCCCGATGCAGCCGCAGCCTGCGAAGCCATCAAAACACAGGTCGCCAAATTTGGCGGTGCGGTCACCCGTGAAGCCGGCCCGGTCAAAGGCGGCACCACGGTGATTGCCTTTGTGACCGACCCGGATGGCTACAAGATTGAGTTGATCCAGCGCCCGCTTTACACATGAAGACGCACAAAAACGCCTAAGTTTTACTTGATTTAAGCAAACAGGCTTGCTGCGCCAAGCTGGTGATGCGTGCCCAGTCCCCCGCTGCCAAGGCATCCGCCGGCGTGAGCCAGGAACCACCCACGCATGGCACATTGGACAAACTCAAAAATTCATGTGCATTGGCTGCGGTTAGGCCGCCGGTGGGGCAAAAAGTGATGTCGAAAAACGGACCACGCCAAGCTTTGAGCAGGGCAGCGCCACCCGCTTGCATGGCGGGAAAAAACTTGAGCTCGGTGAAGCCGTCTTCTTGCGCCATCATGATTTCGCTGCCGGTGGCCACGCCGGGCAAGAGTGGCAAGCCAGCCTCACGGCAAGCCATACCCACGGCGCGGGTGTAGCCGGGACTGACGGCAAACAGCGCGCCAGCATGGGCAGCAGCTTGTGCATCGGCGGCGCTGCGTACGGTACCGGCACCCACCACGGCTTCGGGCACCCCGCGTGCAATCGCTTCAATACAAGCCAGCGCCTGCGGTGTACGCAAAGTCACTTCGAGCATGCGAATGCCGCCGGCCACCAAAGCACGCGCCAGCGGCACGGCATAGGCCACGTCATTGAGCACCATCACCGGTATGACGGGTGCATCCTGCATCACCTGCAAAGCAGTCAGCGATTTCCTCATTGGCTTATCCACAGCCATGCTCATAACCATGATACGGCTCCTTCTTCTGCCACCGTCGCGTTGCGACGCATCGCGGCAAACAAATCTCGTCCCATACCCAAAGCATTCGCATCACGCAGGGCTTGCGGCATCACGTCTACCGTGCGCGCCGCCCAGTCGCTGTCGCTGACCAGCACCTGCAGTGTGCCCGCGATCGCATCCAAACGAATCACATCGCCCGTACGCACTTTGGCCAAGGGCCCACCGGCTGCCGCTTCGGGCGAGACATGAATCGCCGCTGGGACTTTGCCGGACGCACCACTCATGCGGCCATCGGTGACCAGTGCCACCTTGAAGCCACGGCCTTGCAATACCGCCAAGGGAGGGGTTAACTTATGCAGTTCGGGCATGCCATTGGCTTGCGGCCCTTGCCAGCGCACGACGCAGATCAGGTCACACTCCATCTCTTTGGCATTGAAAGCGGCCAGCAGCGCCTCTTGCGATTCAAACACGCGCGCTGGCGCTTCGACGATATGCCGGTCGTCCGGCACCGCCGACACCTTGATCACGCTGCGACCCAAGTTGCCAGACAACAGCTTCAAGCCGCCGGTCACGCTGAAAGGGTTTGAGACGGGTCTGACCACGCTCTCATCTTCGGACGCACCAATCGGGTGCCAGCGCAGTTCAGTGCCGCTAAGGTGCGGCTCGCCGGTGTACTCGCGCAGACCGCCCGCGCGCACGGTGAGCACATCCTCATGCATCAAACCGGCGTCTAACAACTCACGAATCACGTAGCCGGGGCCGCCAGCGGCTTGAAACTGGTTCACGTCGGCGCTGCCGTTGGGGTAGACCCGGCTGAGCAGAGGCACCACGCCTGACAGGGCTGAGAAGTCGTTCCAATCAATCGTCATGCCTGCCGATCGCGCCACCGCCACCCAGTGAATCAGGTGGTTGGTCGAGCCGCCGGTGGCCAAGAGCGCAACCATGGCATTGACGATGCAGCGTTCATCGACGAGTTTGCCGATGGGTGTGAATGTGGCTTGGCCTGTCAGGCTCTTTTCAAGCGTGATCCCTAATACCGTTCGGGTCGCCTCGCGTGTCAACTCATCACGCAGGTCATTGTCGGGGTTCACAAAAGCGCTGCCCGGCACGTGCAGCCCCATGGCCTCGAGGAGCATCTGGTTGCTGTTGGCGGTGCCATAAAAAGTGCAGGTGCCGCGCCCGTGGTAGGCCCTGGACTCAGCTTCCAGCAACTCGGCGCGACTCACCAAACCGAGCGCGGCCTGCTCGCGCACCTTGGCTTTGGCGTTGTTGGACAGGCCGCTGGTCATCGGGCCCGCCGGTACAAACACAGTCGGTAAATGGCCAAATTGCAGCGCACCAATCAGCAAACCGGGCACGATTTTGTCGCACACGCCCAGCATCAGCGCCGCGTCAAACACATCGTGACTGAGCGCCACGGCAGTGGCCATGGCAATCACATCGCGGCTGAACAGACTCAGCTCCATGCCCGCCGTGCCTTGCGTCACGCCGTCGCACATGGCGGGCACGCCGCCCGCCACTTGTGCCGTCGCGCCATGTTTGCGCGCTTCAAGCTTGATGATCTCGGGATAACTCTGGTACGGCGCATGGGCCGAAAGCATGTCGTTGTAGGCGTTGACAATGCCGATGTTGGATGCCTTTTGCGCCACCACTTTGAATTTATCCGAGGCGGGCAGCGCCGCAAAAGCATGGGCGACGTTGGCACAACCGAGCCGGTCCGCGCCACGCGGACGCTGCGCAGTCATATCCAGGCGCTGTAGGTAGGCTTGCCGTGTGGCTTGACTGCGCTCTTGAATGCGCTGGGTGACCTGATCTACCGTTGAATTGAGTTTCATGATCTCATATTGGTAACTTTGTTACGTGCTTGATATTAGCGCCAAATCACCCGCTGCGCACTTGTTTGGGTGACCGAAGGGTGACCAAATACGCGGCCGAAAGTCTAGCCGTTCCGCAAGCAACCGGTCAGGAACGAGGATGAGCACAGCAGGAAGCTTCTTCGGCATGATGTTGGTGAGGCCATTAAAAAAATTTGCACAGCAAAAGTACAAGTTTCTATACTAGCCAATATGACCGAACTCGCCTCCTTAAGAAAAAGTTACGAACGCGCCGAACTCAGCGAGTCTGATTCGCAGGCCGACCCGCTACAGCAATTTTCACTGTGGCTCAACCAGGCCATCACAGCGCAGGTGCCCGAACCCAACGCCATGACCGTGGCCACCGTCTCCAGCCAACTGCGCCCCAGCACCCGCGTGGTACTGATCAAGAGCTATGACGAGCGCGGCATCGTCTGGTTCACCAATTTTGAAAGCCAAAAAGGCCAGGAACTTGCTGGCAATCCCTATGCTGCCCTGCAGTTCCACTGGGTCGAGCTGGAACGCGTGGTGCGCATTGAAGGCATCGTTGAGAAGGTATCAGAGGCCGAGAGCGACGCCTACTACCGCAGCCGCCCGATGGACTCGCGCATAGGTGCATGGGCGTCGCCACAGTCACAGGTTATTTCAGGGCGCGGCGTCTTGCTCGCCAACGCGGCCAAATACGGCGCCCAGTTTTTGCCCACGATGTTCAAAGACGGCCCACCTCGCCCACCGCACTGGGGCGGCTATCGCCTCAAACCCGACAACTGGCAGTTCTGGCAAGGCCGCAAAAGCCGGCTGCATGATCGCTTGCGGTATACGCTGGATGCGCAGGGCGGATGGGTGCGGGAGCGATTGGCTCCATAGCTTCCCCTCACACTGCCGAGTGCGTTTTTATGCAGCAGTGGCAGTTGCATAATCAAGCTGCTGCACTTCAGACTTTAATCCGCCCTATGATGCAGTGAGATTGACATCCCTTTAATCAGTTGGGGGCAGAGCTTGTCTGCTTCGTGTAACTGCGCTCTATCCCGCCAATTTTCATGTTCTACCAAATCATTTCCTTGTTGCTTGAGGTCGCCGCCGGTGTGCTGAGCGGGGCCTGTCTGCTGCGGCTGTACATGCAGTACCAGCGCATTCCCATGTCAACGCGCTCGGGCAATCCGCTGGGGCGCTTTGTCTTCGCCTTGACGGACTGGCTGGTGTTGCCCTTGCGGCGCGCGATACCGGCGTGGGGGCGCTGGGATATGTCCAGCCTGGTGGCAGCCTATTTGCTGGGATTGACGCAGTTTCTGCTGCTGTGGCTGCTGGCCGGGGCCGATGGCAACTTGTTTTCCATTCCGATTCTGGCCGCTTTTGGTCTGGTGCGACTGGCCATTTCCGGGATAACCGGCCTGGTGATTGTTTACGCCGTCTTGTCCTGGGTGCAGTCCCATTCGGTCATGTCGAATGTGATTGAGCGCCTATGTGCGCCGCTCTTGACGCCCATCCGTCGAATGATGCCCTTGGTCGGAGGTGTTGACCTGTCGCCGCTGGTACTGCTGGTGTTGCTACAGATTGCCTCTATTTTGCTGGTTCACCTACAGAGTTTTGCCTTGCTCGCAAGCTGATTCCATTTATTCGTACCATTGACAAAGTACGCTTGGTACGCCGTGGGGACGTTGTGCCAAACGCGACGCTCAAGCGCATCTGATCTACTTTGCAAACCATGTTTGCACCTGCAAGTTAATGATGTCGATACTCCCCCGGCTGCAAGTCACCCAAGCTGTACGGGCCAATTTGGACCCGAATCAGCCGTAGCGTGGGCAACCCCACGGCTGCGGTCATGCGCCTGACCTGACGGTTGCGGCCTTCGCAGATTTGCACCTCCAGCCACGATGTGGGCAAATGGGCCCGGTAACGAACCGGCGGTGTCCGCGCCCAGATGTCTGGCTCATTGATGGCTTTGACTTTTGCAGGCAAGGTCACGCCGTCGTTCAGCATCACGCCGTTTTGCAGGGTTGCTAGCTGCAGGTCGGTGGGAATACCATCGACCTGCACCCAATAGGTTTTGAACTGTTTTTGCCCAGGCTGCGTCATGCGGGCATTGAAAACGCCGTCGTCGGTGAGCAGCAGCAGCCCTTCAGAATCCATGTCCAGCCGCCCGGCAACCCGCAGGCTGGGGTCGTGGATGAAGTGGGCAAGGGTTGGCCGGTCGCCGTCCGGCCTGAACTGGGTGAGGACGTTGAAGGGTTTGTTGAACAGAACGACCTTCACTTCACCCGATCTGCAAACGTCTTGCGAAACTTGGCCACTTTGGGCCCCGCGACGGCCACGCAGTAGCCTTGATTCGGATTTTTAGCGAAAAAGTCCTGGTGGTACGCCTCGGCGCGGGAATAGTTATCTAAAGGCACGACTTCGGTGACGATGGGGCGAGCGAAGACTTTATCTTGGGTCATCTGGCGAATCATGTCCACGGCGATTTGTTGTTGCGCTGGCGTGGTGAAGTAGATGCCGCTGCGGTACTGGGTGCCCACGTCGTTGCCTTGCGCGTTCAAACTGGTGGCATCGTGGATGAGAAAGAAAATTTCCAAGATCTCCCGCAAACCGATGTCTTTCGGGTTAAAGCGCAGTTGCACCACTTCGGCGTGGCCGGTGTCGCCACCGCAGATTTGGGAATAAGTTGGCTTCACGACATGGCCATTGCAATAGCCGCTTTCCACACTGGCTACGCCACGCACGCGGGCGTAGACCGCATCGAGGCACCAAAAACAACCGCCACCCAGGGTGATGGATTCAAGCGTGTCCGAAGAAGGTGGGCTGGTGTGTTGCATGGTATGGACTTTACACAAAAATTACCCAAACAGCCTGCCCGTGATTCCTTTGTGAATTAAAGTTGCCGCTGCGGTTGTCACTTGACAACCTGGTGCGTGGTATTCTGACTGCATCTCCAACTTCCCCCACTGAGGATACCTATTTTTATGAAACGCTGGCTTAAATGGACGATTGCAGGCATTGTTTTGGTCGCCATTGGCGTGAGCGTGATACGGGCGCTGTCAGCGCGCCAAGCGCAGCAAAAGGCGGTCGCCGCAGCAACGGCGGCCAACGCCAAAACACAAACGGTGGTGGAACTGGCCCATTCAGATGTCACCCGGGCAAAAATCAATGAATTTTCGCTTGGTTTGCCGATTTCTGGCAGCTTGAAAGCCGTCAACTCAGCCTTTATCAAGGCGCGTGTGGCAGGTGAACTGCAAGGCCTCACCGTACGCGAGGGCGACGCAGTCAAGGCGGGGCAGGTCATTGCGCGGATCGATGCCACCGAGTACAGCGCCAGATTGCAACAAGCCCAGGACCAGGCCGATGCTGCCAGGTCGCAAATCGTGATTGCCCAGCGTCAGTTTGACAACAACAAAGCGCTGGTGGATCAAGGTTTTATCTCCAAAACCGCTTTAGACACCTCACTGGCGACCTTGAATTCAGCCCAGGCGTCGCACCGCGCTGCCCTGGCCAACGTCGACGTGGCCAAAAAAGCGGTGCAAGACACGGTGCTGCGCTCGCCACTGGCGGGTATGGTGTCGCAGCGCCTGGCGCAACCGGGCGAACGTGTCGGCGTAGACGCCAAGGTGATTGAGGTGGTTGACCTGAGCCGCATGGAGCTCGAAGCCAG
Source organism: Polaromonas sp. (assembly GCA_031426635.1). Taxonomy (GTDB): domain Bacteria; phylum Pseudomonadota; class Gammaproteobacteria; order Burkholderiales; family Burkholderiaceae_C; genus Aalborgiella. Next base: position 5,927 of record JASJPN010000064.1, on the reverse strand, counting down.
TTTGAGCGCCGCTGACGCCTGGCGTGTGAAAATCGGACAAACCGCCCTGCTGCAAATTGAGGGGACGACATCCAGCACCGCTCCTGTGAGCAGCCAAGTGGTGCGCATCAACCCCAATGCACAAGCTGGCAGCCGCAATGTGTTGGTTTACCTCAACCTGGCCCAGGTGACCGGCTTGCGCCAGGGCTTGTTTGCCCAAGGCATGTTAGGCACGGCCAAAGTATCCGCCTTGACCGTGCCGCTGAGCGCGGTGCGCACCGACAAACCCAGCCCGTACGTCCAGGTGGTCGAGAATGATGTGGTGAAACACCGCTCGGTCGAGTTGGCACAGCGTGGTGAGGTGGTCCAGGAGGGGCTTACGCAAACCGTGGTTGCCGTCAAAGGCATCGCTGAAAATACGCTGGTGATTGCAGGCTCCCTGGGCACGCTCAGGGAAGGCACCGCCACCAAGTTCACTCAAGCGGCCAAGTAAAACAGCGGCACCCGAGAAAAATACCATGTGGTTTACCCAAGTCAGTCTCAAAAACCCCGTCTTTGCCACCATGGTGATGCTCGCCATCGTGGTACTGGGACTCTTTTCATACCAACGTCTGCAAGTCGATCAGTTTCCGAACATCGACCTCCCCGTGGTGGTGATCACAGCCGAATACCCCGGCGCTTCACCTGAAATTGTAGAGAGTGAAGTCACGAAAAAGATTGAAGAAGGCGTGAACTCGATTGCGGGTATCAGCGCCTTGACGTCGCGCAGCTACGAAGGTCAGGCAGTGGTCATCATCGAGTTTCAACTCTATGTCAATGGTCGAAAAGCGGCCGAAGATGTCCGTGAAAAAGTCGCGGCTATTCGCCCCACTTTTCGTACCGAGGTCAAAGAACCCAAAGTCTTGCGGTTTGACCCGTCGAGTCGCTCGATTTGGTCCTTGGCGGTTCTGCCAGACAACCAAATAGGCGTCAAGCCACTCACTGCCGTGGAACTGACCAACTGGACCGATCAAACCCTGAAAAAGCGCCTGGTCAACGTGCGCGGCGTGGGTTCAGTCACGCTCGTCGGCGGGACCAAGCGCGAGATCAACATTTACCTCAACCCGCAGGCCATGGAGGCGCTGGGCGTCACCGCTGACCAGGTCACGGCAGCCGTGCGTAATGAAAACCAGGACTTGCCGGCCGGTGCGATTCGCTCCCTGGCGCAAGAGCGTGTGGTGCAAATTGAGGCGCGTATGCAGCGCCCCGAGGACTTCGCAAAGATCATCGTCGCCCGCAAAAACGGCAGCCCGATTCGGGTCGATCAAGTGGCGCGGGTGTCTGATGGTGCGCAAGAAATTGACAGTTTGGCGCTGTACAACGGACAGCGTACCCTGGTCTTGCAAGTGCAAAAATCACAAGACGACAACACCATTGCCGTGGTCGACGGTCTGAAAAAAGCCGTCGAAGAAATATCCAGTCAACTGCCACCCGGGGTGCGCCTGGAACAAATCAACGACAGTTCACGCCCGATCCGCTCGGCGGTGGCCAACGTGACGCGTACGATGGTTGAAGGTGCCTTGCTGACCATTTTGATTGTGTTTTTATTTTTGAATTCATGGCGCTCCACCATCATCACGGGGCTGACGCTGCCGATTTCGATCATCGGCACCTTTTTATTCATGAACCTGTTTGGCTTCACCATCAACAACATCACCATGATGGCGTTGAGCTTGTGTGTGGGCCTCTTGATTGACGATGCCATTGTGGTGCGGGAAAACATCGTGCGGCATGTCCAAATGGGCAAATCGCCTTATGCTGCGTCGATGGATGGCACCAAGGAGATTGGCCTGGCCGTGCTCGCCACCACCCTGTCCATCGTGGCCGTGTTTTTGCCGATTGGCTTCATGGGCGGGATTGTGGGCAAGTTTTTCCACGAATTTGGCATCACCATCGTCTCGGCGGTGCTGCTGTCGATGTTTGTGAGTTTCACGCTGGACCCCATGTTGTCGAGCATTTGGCATGACCCGAGCATCGACCACCACGACCGCCAAGGCCCAGCGGTTACTTTGTACGACAAAACCATTGGCCGCGTCACAGGCTGGTTTGACCACACAACGGACACCCTGTCCGAGGGCTACCAAGGCATTCTGCGTTGGGCACTACAGCACAAGCTCGTCACGGTGGTGTTGGCTATCGCAGTATTTGTGGGCAGCATTTTCATGGTGCCCTTGCTGGGAACAGAGTTTGTGCCCAAGGCCGACTTTTCGGAAACATCGCTTAACTTTTACACGCCCGTCGGCTCATCCCTGGAAGTGACTGAGGCCAAAGCCAAGCAAGTCGAGGCGATTATTCGAGAGTTTCCCGAAGTGAAATACACGCTGGCCACGGTCAACACCGGCAATGCGGTGGGAAAAATGTACGCCGCAATATATGTCCGTCTGGTTGACCGCAAGGACCGTACGCGCAATGTCGATGAACTGTCAAACGTGCTGCGGGAGCGCCTGAAGCAAGTGCCTGGCATCACTGTCACCCATGCGGGTCTGCTGGATGCGGTGGGCGGCAACAAGCAAGTCGAGTTCTCGCTGCAAGGTGCCGATCTCAAAGAATTAGAGCGCTTGGCTCAACTGGTGATGGCCAAAGTGCGTGATGTGCCGGGCTTGGTGGACCTGGATTCCAGCGTCAAATCCGACAAACCGACCGTGAGCATTGAAATCAAACGCGAGGCCGCATCGGACCTCGGCTTGGGTGTGGCCCAAATTGCCAGCCAGATGAGAACCCTGGTGGCAGGTACAACGGTTGGCAACTGGCGCGCCAGCGACGACCAAACCTATGATGTCAATATTCGGCTGGAGCCGCAAGCACGCGACACACCGCAAGATTTAGAGCGCTTGCCGTTTGCTCTGGGCAACAACGCCGATGGTAGTTCTCGCGTCGTTCGCTTGAGTCAGGTCGCCAGCGTCAAGGAATCCACCGGCTCGAACCAGATCAACCGGCGCGACCTGACCCGCGAGGTCGCCATCAACGGCAATGTCTTCAACCGATCTGCGGGTGAAGTATCCGCCGATATTAAAAAAATATTAGACGGCATCAGCTTCCCGCCGGGCTACCGCTACCAGTTTGGCGGATCGACCAAGAACATGCAGGAGTCGTTTGCCTATGCCTTGTCGGCTCTGGTTTTAGCCATTGTGTTTATCTACATGGTGCTGGCGAGCCAATTCAAGAGCTTTTTGCAGCCTTTGGCCTTGATGACGGCGCTGCCACTGACACTGATTGGGGTGGTGCTGGCACTCTTGATGTTCCGTTCGACCCTGTCCATGTTCTCCGTGATTGGGATCGTGCTGTTGATGGGCCTGGTCACCAAAAATGCGATTTTACTGGTTGATTTTGCGATCCGTAGCCGTGAAGCGGGCCTGGATCGCACCGAGGCGCTGCTATTGTCCGCCAAGGTGCGGCTGCGCCCCATTTTGATGACCACCCTGGCGATGATTTTTGGCATGGTGCCCCTGGCGTTTGCCTTGTCTGAGGGCTCCGAGCAGCGCGCACCGATGGGGCAAGCCGTCATTGGCGGGGTCATCACCTCGTCATTGCTGACCTTGGTGGTGGTGCCGGTGATGTACTGCTATATGGATGACCTGGCGAATTGGGCCAAACGTCTGTGGATAAAATCGAAGGATAAGACCTTGAAAACAGCCCCCTAAACAGAGTACACCCAGCATAAATTCTGCTGAACATGTATACCCCACCCACTATCAAACCGGCATATTAAATTGTCTACTGGAGCTAGTAAATGAACATCGAGCAAGCCCGTTTCAACATGATTGAGCAACAAATTCGCCCCTGGGACGTCCTGGACGCCCATGTGCTGCAATTGCTGGCGGTGGTGAAACGTGAAGATTTTGTACCTTTAGCCCATAAAGCCCTGGCTTTTGTGGACATGGAGATTCCGATCGGCCATGGCCAGTACATGCTGTCGCCCAAAGTGGAAGCACGTATGCTGCAGGATTTGAATGTGCAAAAGCATGAGAAAGTTTTGGAGATTGGTACCGGCTCCGGCTACATGGCTGCATTGTTGGCACGTCGTGCGCAATTTGTCACCACCCTGGAAATCAATGCCGAGTTGGCCAAAACAGCCCGCGACAACCTGGAGCGTGCGGATGTCTACAACGCCAAAGTGGTGGTTGCCGATGGCAGCACGGACCTCGTTGGCAGCGGTACTGTTAGCGGCCAATTTGATGTCATTGTGCTCAGCGGCTCAGTGGCTCAGATACCGACGCAATTGCTACAGCAACTCAAAGTAGGTGGGCGCTGCATGGCCATTGTGGGCGATGAGCCCATCATGCACGCGACCTTGGTCAAACGTATCAGCGACACCTCATTTGACACCCGACAAAGCTGGGACACCCTGGCACCGCGCCTGTCTGGCTTTGCTGAGACGCCGCGTTTTATTTTTTAATTGATACACGCTGATTGCAAATCTTCACCTCACCATACGGGAACAACCATGCAGATCTTTCGTCTCCCCCCGCTACTATCGATCACGCTGGCTTTGACCACTGCGGGCATGGTGCCTGCACAGGCACAGAGTTTGTCGGCACTGTACCAATCCGCTCGCACGTTTGACGCGACTTATCAGTCCGCGCTGTCGCAGTCCGTAGCCACACTGGCCAGAGGTGAACAAGCCAAAGCGGGTGTCTGGCCCGTGGCCGGTTTGCAAGCGGGTGTGTCACGGACGCATGTAGATGTCGCTGGCGCGCCTGCTGCAACGAATTTTGGCACCCAAAATGCCACGCTCACCGCCTCGCAGCCCTTGTACCGCCCGAGTAATTGGGCGAGCTACGAGCAGGGCAACAAACAAGCAGCCATGGCACAAGCGCAGCTTGTCGCCGCTGAGCAAGATTTGATCATTCGGACCAGCCAAACCTATTTTGACGTGCTGGCTGCACTGGATAGTTTGACCTTTGTGCAAGCCCAAAAAGCGGCTGTGGGCGAGCAACTGGCTTCTGCCAAACGCAATTTTGAAGTGGGCACCTCCACCATCACCGACACCCGTGAAGCGCAGGCGCGTTTTGATTTGGTGACAGCGCAAGAAATTGCCGCCGAGAACGACGTGCGAGTCAAAAAAATGGCCTTGGATCAATTGGTGGGTAAAAGCAATACGGCGCCCAAAGCTTTGCTTGTTCCTGTTAATTTGCCCCCCCTGGTCCCCAGCGACGTGACGACCTGGGTCGCGCAAATGGAAGCTGGACATCCCAGCATCGAGCAAGCGCGCCTGGCGCTCGAAGTGGCGAAATTAGAAACCACCAAAGCCGAAGCGGGTCACAAACCCACGCTGGACCTGAACGCCAGCTATGGTGTCAACCGTAATCTGGGCACGTCAATCAGTACGGCGACCACGCGTAGTCAGGCTGGCACCCTCGGTTTAGCGTTCAATCTGCCACTATTTGCTGGCTTTGCCGTACAAAACCGGGTTAAAGAAACGTTGGCTTTGGAAGACAAGGCGCGTTCTGACCTGGACAGTGTCAGACGCAGCGTGGGACAGGCCACCCGAACCGCTTTCTACGGTGTGCAAACCGGTCTGAGCACCGTCAAAGCTTTTGAAGCCGCCGAAGCCTCCAGCCAAAGCGCTTTGGATGCCAACAAGCTGGGCTACCAGGTCGGTGTGCGCATCAACATCGACGTATTGAACTCACAGAGCCAATTGTTTCAAACCAAACGCGATTTGGCCAAAGCGCGCTATGACGTATTGATCGGCGGCTTGAAGTTGCGCCAAGCCAATGGCACGCTCAAGGCTGACGATTTAACGTCCGTTGACAGCTTGCTGGCGAAGTAACAGGTGTACGGCCGCTGCAGTTTTATCTACAGCGCCTTGGTTGGCAGCGGCAAACCTCAAAGCGGCAGCGCGGGCCGCACTGAGTGAACTGGGCGCACCAGGCTCACATTCGACGTTATCAAGCAACGCGCAAGCT
>JASJPN010000063.1:0-2048 GCA_031426635.1 Polaromonas sp. | reverse complement strand
ATTTAAGCTGTAAACCCGTACTTCCCAAGCAGTTCCCGTGCGGCGGGGGTTTGCACATAGTCCAGCAGCGCTTTTGCGTTCGGCTGGGCGGATTTGAGCAGCACCATGCGTTGACGCAGCGGTGCGTGCAGGTTGGCTGGCAGCAGCCAGTGACGGCCTAGCGCGGCCACTTCGGGTGCCAGTGCCAAAGACAGCGCGGTGATGCCCGCCTGCGCCGCGCCGCTGGTGATAAATTGCGTGGTCTGGCTGATGTTGTCGCCAAGAACGAGTTTGGCGGACAGCTGCTCCCAGAGTCCCAGGCTTTGCAACGCTTCCTGGGCGGCGCGGCCATAGGGGGCGTGCTCGGGGTTGGCGATGGCGAATTTGCGTATGGGTTGAAGTTGCGTCGTCAGCTGCTGGCGCAGCGCTTGCGTGGACGCGTTGGTGGCAGGGAACACCAGTGTTGAGCCTTGGGGGACAAACAGTGCAATGCGACCCGTGCCGTAAACCGCGCCACGACCCTGTGTCAAGCCAGCATCAGCCAGGTTATAGACCAACTGCTCGTCGGCAGAGAGGAACAGATCGACCGGCATGCCTTGCCCAATTTGCCGCGCAAAATTGCCTGATGAGCCAAATTGCAACTCAACGGGAATGCCTGTCGCCTGCGAGAAGGCTTGGCTTAGTTGGGTGAGAACAAATTTCAAATCGCTGGCAGCGGCCACGCGCAGGGGTTTGACGCGGGCTTGGCCATGCACCAGGCTGGGTGCGGTGATGCCTGCCGCCAGGGCGGCCAAAAGGAGCAACGTTGTTCGACGATTCATGATGTGAAATCTTGTTGCATAACCTTATGCAAATAATGCATAGAATTTAACGGTAACTTGCAAGTAACTGGCAAGGCTAGTTCATAGAATCAACATCCTAGCGCAAAAAGCGAAACAACTCTGGAGTCTCTTAGATGAACGCACCCGTCCTGCAAGGCTTGAATGTCAACGCCCCCACATATGTAAAAAATGCCAGGCTGATCGCTTGGGTGGCCGATATGGCCGCACTGACCAAGCCCAGCGCCATTTACTGGTGCGACGGCAGCGAGGAGGAATACCAGCGCCTGTGCCAGCAGCTGGTTGACGCTGGCACCTTCAAAAAGCTCAACCCTGCCAAGCGCCCCAACAGCTTCCTGGCCTGCTCAGACCCGTCTGACGTGGCCCGCGTGGAAGACCGCACCTACATCTGCTCCGAGAAGAAAGAAAATGCGGGCCCGACCAATAACTGGATGGCTCCTGCCGAGATGCGTGCGCTGCTGCAAGGCGGCCAGGCCGACGGCACGAAAGCATTGTTTGACGGCTGTATGAAGGGTCGCACCATGTATGTGGTGCCGTTCTCGATGGGGCCGCTGGGCTCGCACATTGCACACATTGGTATCGAGCTGACCGACAGCGCCTATGTCGCCGTCAACCAGAAAATCATGACGCGCATGGGCAAAGCCGTGTACGACGTGCTGGGTGTCAACGGTGATTTCGTGCCCTGCATGCATACCGTGGCCGCACCGCTGGAAGCGGGCCAGGCCGATGTGACATGGCCTTGCAACACCACCAAATACATTGTTCATTACCCGGAAACGCGCGAGATCTGGAGCTATGGCTCCGGCTACGGCGGCAACGCGCTGCTGGGCAAAAAGTGCTTTGCGCTGCGCATTGCGTCCAACATGGGTCGCGACCAGGGCTGGCTGGCCGAGCACATGCTGATTCTGGGTGTGACCTCGCCCAAGGGCAAGAAGTACCACGTGGCAGCGGCCTTCCCATCGGCCTGCGGAAAAACCAACTTCTCGATGCTGGTGCCACCGGCTGGTTTTGAGGGCTGGAGCGTCACCACGATTGGCGACGACATCGCCTGGATCAAGCCCCATGCGGATGGCAAGATGTACGCCATCAACCCCGAGGCGGGTTACTTTGGCGTGGCACCGGGCACCAACTTCCACACCAATCCGAACTGCATGGCCAGTGTGAACAAAAACGTGATTTTTACCAATGTGGCGCTGACCGATGACGGCGACGTCTGGTGGGAAGGCATGG
>JASJPN010000062.1:0-6008 GCA_031426635.1 Polaromonas sp. | reverse complement strand
CCGAGGCCGGTGCCGAGATCAGCACCCGCCCGTTCCAGCTCGTCACCGGCCGCAAATGGGAGGGCTCGGCCTTTGGCGGCGCACGTGGCCGCACCGACGTGCCCAAAATTGTGGACTGGTACATGGACGGCAAGATCAACATTGACGACCTGATCACCCACACCATGCCGCTGGAAGACATCAACAAGGGCTTTGACTTGATGAAGAGCGGCGAATCCATCCGTGGCGTGGTGCTGTTCTAACGACCACCCACTTTGATATGAACACGGCTCCCGAACTCCTCAGCGAACACGCCTGCTTTGGCGGCGTACAGCGTTTTTATCGGCACGACTCGCAAGAGATCGGCCTGCCGATGCGCTTCTCGGTTTTTCTGCCGCCACAAGCGCAGCATGGCCCGGTGCCCGCCGTGCTGTACCTTGCGGGCCTGACCTGCAACGAAGAAACCTTCATGGTCAAAGCCGGCGCACAGCGCATGGCGGCAGCGTTGGGACTGGCGCTCATCGCGCCCGACACCAGCCCACGTGGCGCGGTGGTTGAAAGCATCGAAGGCGCGACGGCCAGTTGGGACTTTGGCATCGGCGCGGGCTTCTATTTAGATGCCACCCAAGCGCCGTGGGCGCAGCACTGGCGCATGGAAAGCTACCTGATGAAGGAGCTGCTGCCGCTTGTCACGCAAACCTTGGCCATAGATGACCAACGCATCGGCATCTTCGGCCATTCGATGGGTGGCCATGGTGCGTTGACACTGGCGCTACGGCACCCCGGTGTGTTCAAGTCGCTGTCTGCCTTTGCGCCGATTTGTGCCTCGGCGCAATGTCCGTGGGGGGAGAAAGCGTTTGCTGGCTACTTGGGCGCCGATCGCAACGCGTGGCTCGCCCATGACGCCAGCGCCTTGATGCAGTCGCAATCCACCGCGCCTTATCCGGCCGGCATTTTGATTGACCAGGGCTTGGCCGACAAATTTTTGGCTGATCAGCTGCATCCGCATCTGTTGGAGGCCGCCTGTGCGCCTATCGGCCAGCCACTCACGCTGCGCCGTCATGCGGGCTACGACCACGGCTATTACTTCATCGCCAGCTTCATGGCCGACCACCTGAAGCACCACGCGGGGCAGTTGCTGGATTGATTGTGCAGGCTAGTGACGCAGCTTACAAAAAGCCTGTCCGCTCGCAGCCTTCCGTGTCAAGCCTGACTGCGTTCATCACTGAAACGCCACCTCCGCAAAGCTCCGCAACTTGCGGCTGTGCAGCTGATCCACCCCCTGCTCACGCAACAACTCGATGGCGCGGATGCCGATGCGCAGGTGCTGGTCGACGCGTTCGCGGTAAAAATGGTTGGCCATGCCGGGGAGTTTGATCTCGCCGTGCAGCGGTTTGTCGCTGACACACAGCAAGGTGCCGTAGGGCACGCGGAATCTGAAACCATTGGCGGCGATGGTGGCGCTTTCCATGTCCAGCGCCACGGCGCGGCTTTGGCTGAAACGGCGCTGCGGCTGGTTGCCCGGCAGCAGCTCCCAGTTGCGGTTGTCGGTGGAGGCCACGGTGCCGGTGCGCATGATGCGCTTGAGGTCCGGGCCTTGAAGGTTCGTCACGTCTTCCACCGCCTGCTCCAGCGCCTTCTGGATTTCGGCCAGCGCCGGAATCGGCACCCACAGCGGCAGCTCTTCGTCGAGCACATGGTCTTCGCGCACATAGCCGTGCGCCAGCACGTAGTCACCCAATTGTTGGGTGTTGCGCAGGCCGGCGCAGTGGCCCAGCATGATCCAGGCATGCGGGCGCAACACGGCGATGTGGTCGGTGATGTTTTTGGCATTGGCGGGGCCAACACCAATGTTGACCATGCTGATGCCGCTGCGGTCTGCGCGCACCAGGTGGTAGCCGGGCATTTGCGGCAGGCGAGGAGGCTGGGCACCGAAGGTGTCTATCGCCTCCGCAGGCAAACCCACGCGGCGCGTCACCACGTTGCCGGGCTCGATGAAGGCGAGGTACTCGCTGTCCGGGTTGGCCATCGCCTCGTGGCCGAGTTTGACAAACTCGTCGATATAAAACTGGTAGTTGGTGAACAACACAAAGTTTTGAAACCACTCGGGTGCGGTGCCGGTGTAGTGGCGCAGCCTGTGCAGTGAATAATCAACACGCGGCGCGGTGAAGAGGGACAGCGGCTGCGGCTCGCCAGCGCGTGGCTCGTAGGTGCCGTTGGCAATGCCGTCGTCCATCGCGGCCAGGTCGGGCAGGTCAAACGCATCGCGCATCAGGGCGCGGCGCTCGACGCTCATGTTGCCTTCGACATGGTCGTGCTCGGCAAACGAAAAATGAATCGGAATCGCTTGCGTGCTGGTGCCAATCTCTAACACCACTTTGTGATTTTGCAGCAGCAGGCGAAATTGCTCTAGATAGTAAGAGGCATACAAATCGGGCCGCGTCAACGTCGTCTCAAACCGACCCGGACCGGCGACAAAACCGTAGCTCAGACGCGCCAGGTCGGGCAGTTGGGAGCGCGACACGGTGTCGGTGTGGATCCGTACAAAGGGGTAGCAGGCCCTGACTTTGGGCGGCGGTGCAGGCTGGCCAGCGTCGCCTTGGCCATCTGCAACAAACTGCTGCATGGCGCGGCGCAGGTGGTCAATCTGCGCGTTGTAAATCGTTTGTACCTGCGCGAGCGCTGCGGCCGCGTCAGTGAATTGCGCGGGCGCGATAAAAGGCGGGAGAAGGTACGGGAAGTGATGCATGACGCTATTGTGCTACGACTGGCTTCACCACTTTAACTGTCACCTTGACCGGTTCACGCATCGTCACAAATTCCTCCGCCGCCGTCGGGTGGATGCCAATCGTGCCGTCAAACATCGCTTTGGTCGCGCCGGCCTTCATGGCGACGGCAAAGCCCTGCACGATCTCACCGGCTTCAGCCCCGACCATGTGCAGGCCCACCACGCGCTCGGAAGCGTCTTCCACCACCAGCTTCATCAAGGTGCGCTCACTGCTGCCGCTGAGCGTGTGCTTCAAGGCCTTGAACTCACTGCGGTAGACCGTGACCGCGCCAAACTGCGCGCGCGCTGCGGCCTCCGAGTAACCCACGGTGCCGATGTTGGGGTGGGTGAACACCGCCGTGGGGATGAACTGGTAGCTCATGCTGCGGGCCGCCTTGCCCGCCTGCGGACCAAACAGGTGGTCGACCAGAACCATCGCTTCGCCCAGCGCCACCGGCGTGAGTTGCACCCTTGCGGTCACGTCACCCAGCGCATAAATCGAAGGCACATTGGTTTGGTAATGTTCATTCACCACCACCGCACCATCCGCACTTTGGCAAACGCCCAGCGCCTCCAGCCCCAAGCCCTGCACCCTGGGCACGCGGCCGGTAGCGTACAGCACGGCATCAACCGTGATGCTGCTGCCGTCCTCCAGACTCACCACCAGTTCCGGTGAATGAGATGGTGACGCCGTGCGATGGATGGCCACCACCCCCGCGTTCAAGCGCAGATCGACACCGGCCTTGCCCATCTCTGCGGCGATGAAGTGACGCACCTCGTCATCAAAGCCTCGCAGCACCTGCTCGCCACGGTACAACTGCGTGACCCTGGCACCCAGACCATTGAAAATCGAGGCAAATTCACAGGCGATGTAGCCGCCACCCACCACCAGCAGGCGTTGGGGGAAGGGGTCGAGATCGAACATATCGTCAGAGGTGAGGACATGCTCACGGCCCGTCATGTGCGGCACGGAGGGGGTGCCGCCAGTGGCAATCAGGATGGTCTTGGCTGACCAGCGTTTGCCATCAGCCAATTCAACCGTATGTTCGTCCACAATTTTGGCATGGTTGAGCAGCACCGTCACCCCAGCGCCACTGAGCAATTGGCTGTAAATGCCGTTCAGGCGGCTGATCTCTTTGGCGCGGTTGGCTTTCAGCGTCGCCCAGTTGAGCACGGGGGGGGCGCCTTCCCAGCCAAAACCGTGCGATTCTTCAAAGCTCTCGGCAAAGTGCGCCGCATAGCTGTAGAGCTTTTTGGGGATGCAGCCAACGTTGACGCAGGTGCCGCCCAAGCCCGCGCCCTCGTCACCGCCATGCAGCCCGCCCGCCTCGGCCAGCGCCACCCGTGCGCCACGCTGCGCGGCCATGCGCGCCGCGCGCACGCCACCACTGCCGCCGCCAATCACAAAGAGGTCAAAATCATGGATTTGCATGGGTTCTACTTTTTAATCAAAATTAACAGGGTTCAAATTGCTATTGTTTTAATAGCAACATATGTAGCAATTACGCTGGCCAGTGTCACATTTTAGCCTTTTTTGTAGCCCCATGCCGGTGGCATGTTTTCAGTCCGCAAAACCCTATGTGTGATGGGTGCGTAGCAAGTCGATTACATTTGGCACGCTAGTATCTACCTTTTATCTTTATAGGCTTTGCATGACATTTACCCTCAAGTCCTCTCTCTGCGCCGCAGCGCTGGTGTCCCTGACCCTGAGCGCGCCGCTGGCCTGGGCGCAAGCGGCCGTAGCCAGCACCGTCGCCGCCAGCGCTGCCAAAGAAACCGGTGCCGTCGTCACGGCCAGCGGCTTGGTGTACCGCTCGCTCAAAGACGGCACGGGGGCCAGCCCACTGGCGCGCGACAAAGTCAAGGTCCATTACCGCGGCACCCTGCCCGACGGCAAGGAGTTTGACAGCTCGTATGCACGCAACTCGCCCGCCGAGTTTCCCTTGGCCAACGTCATCCCTTGCTGGACCGAAGGCGTGCAACGCATGAAAGTCGGCGGTAAAGCCAAGCTGACCTGCCCACCTGCCATTGCCTACGGCGAACGCGGCGCTGGCAATGCGGTGCCGCCCAACGCGACGCTGCATTTTGAGGTCGAGTTGCTGGGTATTAATGGCAAGTAAACCATGTTGAAATTCACCTGTTGCGATGCCGTGCGCGAATTTTCCAGCCCGCAGCAGGCACAAATGCTGCGCGGCATCCAGCGCGGCTACGAGCGCGAGTGTTTGCGCGTTGATGCCAGTGGTAAGTTAGCGCTCACACCGCACCCGGCCGCTTTGGGATCGAAGCTGACGCACCCGTGGATCACCACAGATTACTCCGAGGCCTTGCTCGAGTTCATCACGCCGCCGTCCACCGACCCCGCCTTTCCGTTGCAGTTTTTACGCGATATTCATCGTTTCAGCGCAGCGCAACTGGGGAACGAGACGATGTGGGCCGGTTCGATGCCCTGCCTGCTAAGCCGCGATGCCCAAATTCCACTAGCCGATTACGGCACATCCAACGCCGCCAAATTCAAGTACGTGTACCGTGAAGGTCTGGGACTGCGCTATGGCCGCCAGATGCAAACCATCGCTGGCGCGCACTACAACTGGTCGCTGCCGCAAGATTTTTGGATCACCCTGCGCGCGTGCAGCGAGTCGCCAGCCAACCTGCAAGACTTCATCAGCGAGCGCTACTTTGGCCTGATTCGCAACTTTTTGCGCTTTGGCTGGCTCATTCCCTACCTGTTTGGCGCGTCACCGGCGATTTGCGAGTCGTTTTTACAGGGGCGTCAGTCGGACCTGGAAACCCTCGTCCCCGGCACGCTCTACAGCCCGTTTGCGACCAGCCTGCGCATGAGCGACCTGGGCTACCAAAACCGCGCGCAAGACAGTTTGCACGTCAGCTTTAACTCGCTGACCGAGTACACCCAGGCTTTGGAGGCCGCCATTCGCACGCCCGACCCGTTCTATACCGAGCTGGGCGTCAAAAATGGAAAAGATGGACATTGGCAACAGCTCAGCGCCAATTTGCTGCAAATTGAAAACGAGTTTTACGCCGGTATTCGCCCCAAACGCATTGGCAAACAGGGTGAGCGCCCCGCCAAAGCGCTGCAAAAATACGGCGTCGAATACATCGAAGTGCGCCTGTTTGACCTCAATCCCATGGTCGATATTGGCATCACACCCGAGCAAAGCACCTTTGCCGACGTGCTCCTGATGATGTGCCTGTTCAGAAGCAGCCCCCCCATCACCAGCCGCGAGCAAAGCGAAAACGACGAGAA
>JASJPN010000061.1:2622-4657 GCA_031426635.1 Polaromonas sp. | reverse complement strand
GCCCCCGCCGTTTTGTGACTGGCCGTATCGACCAAGACCAGCGAGCCCATGCCACGTGACCGGGTGTAGGGCACGGCGGCAATCGGCTCTTGCAGACTGATTTCGACGTGTCCAATGGCGTTGGGCTCCAGTTGCGTTGCGTCCAGCTCGGCCAAGGTATGGATGTCCAGCTTGTGCAACACGCGCCTGATTTTAGCTTTGACCCAGCGGTGGCCATGCAGCGCCCAGTAGGCGCGGCCGGCAACCAGCGGCTCGTCGTCCAGCCAGGCGATGGTGGCTTGGATCTCGCGCGATGGCGTGTAAGCACACTGACCCTCCGCGTTGGTTGCCAGCAACCAGTCGCCGCGCGACACATCCACTTCGCGGTCCAGCACAATGCCGGCGCTCTGGCTGGCCGACACAGAACCTGGGCGACGCGCCCGATCCAGCACCTGCGCCACGGTGGCGGTCTGGCCGCTGGGCAAGATGCTGATGGTTTGGCCCACGCTCACGCTGCCCGTGGCCACGCGGCCCCAGAACACGCGGCGGCCTTGCGAGGTGTCGGCGCTGCTGGAGAACTTCTCCACCCACTGCACCGGAAAGGAAAACGGCTGTTCGATTTCCGCTGCTGTGGTCGGCAGAGACTCCAAAATTTGCAGCAAGCTTGGCCCGCTGTATGCTGCCCACTGCGGTTTGGCATCGACCACGTTCCAGCCTTTGAGGGCCGAAATCGGCACAATCGCGGCAACAGAAATGTCAGCCGCCTTTGCAAATCGGGTCAACGCGGCGCTGATATTGGCAAATGCGAGTTCGGCATTCTCAACCGCATCGAGCTTATTGACCGTAAACACAATGGAACGCACCCGCAACAAATGCGCCAGCAGACTGTGGCGACGGGTTTGGGGCAGTAACGCAAGGGCGGGATGTTGCCAATCGAGTTTGCTGGCATCGACTAAAACGACCGCTGCATCGGCGCTGGAGGCGGCGGTCACCATGTTGCGGGTGTACTGCTCGTGGCCGGGCGCGTCGCCGATGATGAATTTACGGTTTTCAGTGGCGAAATAACGGTAGGCCACGTCGATGGTGATGCCTTGCTCGCGCTCGGCAGACAGGCCGTCGGTCAAGAGCGCCAAATCCGTTTCGCCCTGGCGCTGCACGCCGGCCAGGTGGTCTTGCAGCACGGCTTTGGTGTCAACCAGCAGGCGGCCAATCAAGGTGCTTTTGCCATCGTCCACGCTGCCGCAGGTGATGAACTTGAGCGCGCCTTGGGTTTCGTTCAAAACTTGTTTTTGTTGCTCTTTGCTATTCATCAGAAATACCCATCCTTTTTGCGTTTTTCCATCGATGCTTCAGACGTTTTGTCGTCCATGCGGGTCGCGCCGCGTTCGCTCACGTCCAGGGCCAGGGTCTCAATCACCACGTCGGCAGCGTTGGCGGCCAGGCTCTCGACGGGGCAGGTGCAGGTGATGTCGCCCACGGTGCGAAAGCGCACATTGCGCATCTCAGAGGTCTCGCCAGCGCGTAGCGGGGTCAGCTCGGTCACGGGGACCAGCAGGCCTTTGCGCTCCACCACCTCGCGCTGATGGGTGTAATACAGCGAGGGCAGGGCAATGTGCTCGCGCTCAATGTATTGCCACACGTCCAGCTCGGTCCAGTTGCTGATGGGGAAGACGCGGAAATGTTCGCCCGGTTGCAGTTTGGTGTTGAACAAATTCCACAATTCAGGGCGCTGCGCCTTGGGTTGCCACTGACCAAAGCTGTCGCGGTGGCTGAAAATACGCTCCTTGGCGCGGGCTTTTTCTTCATCGCGGCGCGCGCCGCCAATCAAGGCGTCAAAGCGGAACTCTTCAATCGCCTCCAGCAGCGTCACCGACTGATGCACATTGCGGCTTTCGCCGGGGTGGGCCAGGCGCACGGTGCCGCGCGCCATCGAGTCCTCAACGCTGCGCACAATCAGCTCTGCGCCCAATTCTTTGGCGCGCGAGTCACGAAAATCAGTCACTTCATGGAAGTTGTGACCGGTATCAATCATCAGCAGCGGGTAGGGGATTTTGCC
>JASJPN010000061.1:0-2522 GCA_031426635.1 Polaromonas sp. | reverse complement strand
GCGCGAAAATCTTCGCCCAGGCTGATGGCGCGGGTGCAGGGCGCGCAGCCGATGCTGGGGTAAAACTGGTCGTGCAGCGGGTTGTAGGCCACGTTATGGAGCCCGATGTAATGCCACACATCGCCCCACGTCCAGTTGGCCAGCGGGTTGAATTTGACGCGACCTTTGGATGCCAAATCGGCCTCATCGAGCAACGGCACCTCGGCGCGCGCGCCCGATTGTTCACGGCGCAAACCCGTCACCCACGCTTTTTTGCCCGCCAGCGCACGCTCCAGCGGCGCCATTTTGCGGATGTGGCAGCAGGCTTTGCGCAGCGCAATGCTCTTGTACATCGGCTCATTGCCTTCGCGGGCGACGAACTCGATGACCGCTTCGTTATCAGGGGTGTAAACGCTGAACTTGTCGCCCAACGCCAACTGCTGCTTGGCCAACAGCGCCAAAGTCTCTGCGTGCAATTTGCCGGTTTCCAGAACGAACACGGGAATGTTGAGTGCCAAAGCCTGAACCAAATGGGTGATCACCACGTCTTCCGCACCCAGACTGCTGGCTTGGGTGATGTGTCCCGCGTAAGCCTGCGCGGCTTGGCGCAACAAGGCGCTGGTTGCTTGCAGTTTGGTGTCAAAAGTCGCAGAGGCACGGGCATGAAGGTCGATAGCGGACATGGTCATTTCCAGGTCAAGCAGTGACAAAATGCGGCACAGCATGAACCGCATCACCTTGGTAAAACGCTTTGTAACGGTCAAGCTGGCGCTGGCCAGCGGCCAAATCCTGGTCGGCACGCAGCACGGCCACGTCAAAACCGCTGCGCTGCATTTGCTGCAATTGGTCAATCAGCACATCGCCGGTGGCACGAATCTCGCCCTTAAACCCAGCCCGTTTGCGCAGCATGACCGCTTGGCTGAAGGCGCGGCCATCGGTGAATTTGGGGAAATTCAGGTCGATGCGGGTGACGCCTGCAAGGTTGGCGTTCAGCGGGTTGATGTCGTTGGGCATTGTCATCACGATGCTATCATTTTTGATGATTTTTTCGGCGCCATTTTCGGATGTAGCCGGCGTATTGTATGCTTGTTGTGCTATTAATTTCATAGTATTTTTTCTCAAATAAAGCGCTTAAGATACGGCTTCTTCTGTTTCTTCTTCACGCCCAGACTCGGGGTGGCGCGCATCCTTGGCGGCTGCCTTGAAGCTGTCATGACCGACGCGCTTCAAGGTGTCGATGAAGGTCTCTTTGGGCAAACGGGCGGCGCGGTAGGTGTCGAGTAGCGCCTCAATCACATCAGGCACTTCAGCTGCACTGAACGATGGCCCCACCACCTTGCCAGCTAGCGCTGCGCCGCTCAAAGCCGAGCCGTCCGAGCCCGCCAGCGTGATTTGGTACCACTCCTTGCCGTCCTTGTCGACGCCCAAAATCCCAATGTGGCCGCTGTGATGGTGGCCGCAGGAGTTGATGCAGCCACTGATGTGCAGGTCAATCTCGCCCAGGTCAAACAGCTCATCCATGTCCTGAAAACGCTCGGTGATCGCTCTGGCAATCGGCAGGCTGCGTGCATTGGCCAGCGCACAAAAGTCGCCGCCGGGGCAGGCAATCATGTCGGTCAGCAGGCGGATGTTGGCTTTGGCAAAGCCTGCCGCGCGGGCCGCTTGGTACAACGCTGGTAAATCGTCTTGATGCACCCACGGCAGCAGCAGGTTTTGGTCATGCGTTACGCGCACTTCACCGGCGGAGAAGTCGTCCGCTAAGCTCGCAGCAGTTTCTAACTCATGCGGTGTCGCGTCACCCGGCGCAGAGCCCAGGCGTTTGAACGACAGCGTGACGCAGCGCAAAGCTGGGTTTTTGTGCGATGCGACGTTTTGCTGCAACCAGCGAGTGTATTCTTTGGAATTTGCAATGGCGGTATTTGCTACTGAATGAATAGCAATGTAGTTAGACTTTATAACAGCTGGTGGCGAAAATGAGGCTGTAACTCGGTCTAACTCAGCTTGCGTGATGGTGTGCGGCGCGCCGTCTTGGCTGAGAATGAGTTGGTACTCGTCTTCCACCTCTTGGGTGAACTTTTCGCCCTCGGCTTTGACCAAAATTTTGATCCGTGCTTTGTACATGTTGTCGCGCCGGCCAAAGCGGTTGTACACCCGCACCACGGCTTCCAGATAGTTCATGATCTGGTTCCACGGCAGGAACGCGCGAATTTCGGTGCCAATGATGGGTGTGCGCCCCATGCCGCCACCCACCAGCACGCGGAAACCGAGCTCGCCAGCGGCGTTTTTGATCAAATACAAGCCCACGTCGTGCCAGGATGTCGCGGCGCGGTCTTCTACCGCCCCCGTTACGGCAATCTTGAACTTGCGCGGCAAAAAGGCAAACTCGGGGTGCAGCGTGCTCCATTGGCGCAAAATTTCGCAAAACGGGCGCGGATCGGCCATCTCGTCATGCGCCACGCCCGCGCGCTCGTCACTGGTGATGTTGCGGATGCAGTTGCCGCTGGTCTGGATGCCGTGCATGTTGACGCTGGCCAGCAGGTCCA
>JASJPN010000060.1:0-2190 GCA_031426635.1 Polaromonas sp. | reverse complement strand
CGCCACGAGGGGCGGAATCACCGCGAGGCGCAAAGCCAGCATTGCCGCTACTGCTGCGGTCATTGCCGCCTGCAAAACGGTCGTTAAAACCACCTTTACGGACGTAGCTGCCTGGGTCACGGGCGTTGTTGTCTGGACGACCCGCAAAACGGTCATCGCGAGGGGCACCGAAACCCGATGGTGCGCGGTCATTAAAACCACCACGATCACCACCAAAGCTGCCACGGTCGCCGCCAAAACCACCACGGCTAGGCGCAAACTTGCGGTCACGGCCAGCACCGCCCCCATTCCCACCACCAAAACCACCACGGTCCGGGCCACCCAAGTTGCCTGGGCGTGAATCAGGGAAGCGTTGTTTTGGCTCTAAACCGGGAATGACTTCGGCTTTGAAGGCCGTGCGGGTGTACTGTTCAATGTCCATGATACGGCGACGGTCGCGGATTTCAGCAAAGCTGACGGCGATGCCATCACGGCCAGCGCGGCCGGTACGACCAATACGGTGGGTGTAATCTTCAGCTTTCATTGGCAGGCCAAAGTTGAACACATGGCTGATAGACGGCACGTCAATACCGCGCGCTGCCACGTCGGTTGCGACCAAAATTTGCACTTGACCTTCGCGCAGCGCTTGCAGGCGGCGGTTACGGATGCCTTGGTTCAGCGCGCCGTGCAGGGCAACGGCGCTGAAACCTTCTTGTTGCAAGTCGTTGGCCAAGCCATCGCACTCAATTTGGGTGCTGGCAAACACAATGGCTTGCTTGATGCTGGTGTCGCGCAACCAGTGGTCGAGCAACTTGCGCTTGTGCTGCGAATTGTCAGCCCAGAACAAAGATTGCTTGATGTTTTGGTGCTTGTCTTGTGGGCTGTCAATGGTGATGCGTTGCGGCTCGCGCATGACACGGCCAGCGAGCTGCTGAATACGTGGTGCAAACGTGGCGCTGAACATCATGGTTTGTTGACGGCCGCTGGTGAGCTGGTTGACTTCAGCGAGGTCGTCCGAAAAGCCCAGGTCGAGCATGCGGTCGGCTTCGTCAACCACCAAAAACTTCACTTTGTCGAGTTTGAGCTGGTGTGAACGTTGCAAATCAAGCAAGCGGCCAGGCGTGGCAACCACCAAATTGGCGTTTTGCAATTTAGCCAATTGCAACTGGTAAGGCATGCCGCCCACCACGTTGGCAATGCGCAGACCTTTGCAGTAGCGCACCAGGTCAATCGCGTCGTTGGCAACTTGTTGTGCCAATTCGCGGGTCGGGCAGAGCACCAGGGCACCAGGGGTGGCTGGCGTGAAGTTGCGGAAATTGGTTGGGTCTTTGCGCTTGGCGCGTTTTGGAGGTGCTTCGCCACGGGCTTCGGCTTCAGCGCATGCGGCTTCGAACTCAGCACGTTCGTCGGCAGCAATTTGCTCTTGCTGCTTCAACAAGGTGTGAATCACAGGCAGCAAAAAGGCGGCCGTTTTGCCAGAGCCCGTTTGGCTGGAAACCATCAAGTCAACGAATTTTTTAGGAGTGCCTTCCGTCGATTCCGCAGGCAGTGCCAATGGAATTGTTTTTAACTGCACCGTCGTAGGCTGGGTAAAGCCCATTTCTTTAACGGCTTGGACGAGTTCATCAGCCAAACCCAAGGCGATAAAGCCATTCGGTAATTTTGCAGCTTCTTCCGCGGCAAGCGCTTTTGCAGCAGCAGCTTCTTGTTCAGGTGTTGCTACAAATTCAGTAGCGGATTCGGCAGTAAATTCGCTGGCTAACAGCGTATCCAATGCTAAATTTTCAGAGGGATTCAAATCTAAAGTGGCAGTCATATCTTCTCCGCTACCCTGTAGTTTGGGTGCGGTTCCATTCAATGGTTAAAAAACATCAACCATCAAACGAAGTACAACGTCTATTTGCTCGGTAATCCACATCTAAGGATGTGTGATTACTGTCGGTGCGACGCGGTTGGCTTTTATTTTTTGCCTGAGGATTGATTGGGAAATCAAACAAGTCAGATCAAAGAAGCCCAATGTGTGAGGCAGATGTGCGATGCCTAAAATCTTATGATATTTCAGTGCAGTTTTTAATTATGGCACGACTACGGGTTTTTACCAAGCATTATTTGGAGCGGCACGCTAACTTGTTGATTTAGGTGGGCTTTTTATTTTAAAAAATGCTCACGATAATGCTCTAGCTCGTCAATCGACTCGTGCACATCGGCCAA
>JASJPN010000059.1:8945-15371 GCA_031426635.1 Polaromonas sp. | reverse complement strand
CGAAGGTGCTACAGGCGCAGTTCTGGTGGCGGCTTGGGTGGGGGTGGGTGTGGATGTGGTGGTGTTTGTAATTGCCATAAACTGCTCTATGTCCTGCATGATGGCATGAATCTCAGCCGGCTTGGCTTGCATGATACAAACAGGATCACGGTTTTTTTGCCTGGTAAGTTGTAACTCTTGTAATAGTACCTCAACGCACCGGTGCAAAGGCGCCGGGCAGGCCGTTGGCTGCGTGGTACATCGCCAAGGAATCAGTTTTCTATAAACTGCATGGTCGTACCAGCCAGCTCAAACAAGTCGCCATTTTTCAGGGGTACGGCATCGATGCCAAAGGCCACGCCATTGAGCACCGGTCGGTTAGCGCCTTCCACATGCGCCACCACATAGCTTTGGCGGCGTTTGGCGATGGCAATCACCGCCTCCCCCGGCTTGCCAATGGTGGTGACCACTTTGACCAGTGGCACTTCTTTACCCTTCGATGTGCCGGACAAGATTTTGACAGCCACATAGACTTCCGCCAACCTGCCTTGCTCAAAGAGCTTGCGTTCTTCTTCGTCTGGCAGGCTCTCTGATTCACCGTTTTGGGTTGCCGACACCGACGGGTTGCTGGCCGTAGCATCTTGAACATACTTGATGGTGTATTTGCCAACTTCTATGGTGTCACCCGTTCGCAAAATTTGCCGCTTGACTTTCTTGCTATTGATGTAGGTACCGTTGGTGCTGCCCAGGTCTTCAATGTAGTACTCGCTGCCCATCGCTTGCAAGGCAGCATGTTCACCGCTGACGGCCAGGTTGTCCACCACAATGTCGTTGTACGGACGCCTGCCCAGCGTTATCCGTTCTTTGCTGAGCGGGACAACCTCGATCAGGTTGTCATCTAAAGTGACGATGATTTTTGCCATAACATCTTATTTTACAAATTGAGAAAACCAATCTCAACCGTTGGCCTGCCTCAGCCATTCACACCAACGGTCTACAGGCCGGGGTGAACCAGCCCGCAAACCCTTGACGTTGTTAGAGCATGGCCTTGAGCAGTTTCGCCATTTCTGAAGGATTGCGAGTGATGGTAAAACCGCATTCTTCCATCACGGCCAATTTGGCATCGGCCGTGTCGGCACCACCAGAAATGAGCGCGCCGGCATGCCCCATGCGTTTGCCCGCAGGTGCGGTGACACCCGCGATGAAGCCGACGATTGGTTTTTTCATGTTGGCCTTGCACCAGCGTGCCGCTTCAGCCTCGTCCGGGCCGCCGATTTCACCAATCATGATGACGGCGTCGGTATCCGGATCGTTATTGAACATGCGCATGATGTCGATGTGTTTCAAACCATTGATCGGGTCGCCACCAATGCCCACCGCAGTGGACTGGCCGAGACCGATTTCCGTCAATTGCGCCACCGCTTCGTAGGTCAAGGTGCCCGAGCGGCTGACCACGCCAATGCGACCTTTGCGGTGAATGTGGCCGGGCATGATGCCGATTTTGATCTCGTCAGGGGTGATCAAACCGGGGCAGTTTGGCCCCAGCAGCCATGTTTTTTTGCCGCCAGCGGCTTCCTTGGCCATCATCCGGTTGCGCAGCTCCAGCATGTCGCGAACGGGGATGCCTTCGGTGATGCAGATGGCCAGGTCAAGGTCGGCCTCGACCGCTTCCCAAATGGCCGCCGCCGCGCCCGGAGGCGGCACGTAAATCACCGACACCGTGGCACCGGTCTCGTTGGCCGCTTCTTTGACAGACGCGTAGATAGGGATGTTAAAAATGGATTCGCCGGCTTTTTTAGGGTTCACGCCAGCGACGAAACAGTTTTTACCGTTGGCGTACTCCTGGCACTTTTCGGTGTGAAACTGACCGGTCTTGCCGGTGATACCCTGGGTGATGACCTTGGTATCTTTATTGATCAAAATGCTCATATCAATGTCCTAATAATCTTGTGAATCGTCTGTTGGGTCGATTCTTATGGGGCGATTTGTGTGGGTCGCGTTGACTTGAAGGGTACGCGGTTGACCGCAATGGAGGCTCAATGTTTCGTTGCCGCGACCACTTTTTCAGCCGCTTCGGCCATGGTGTCAGCGCTGATGATGGGCAAACCGGAGTCCTTCAAAATCTGTTTGCCCAGCACTTCATTGGTGCCCTTCATGCGCACCACCAAAGGCACTTGCAAGTTGACCGCTTTGCTGGCGGCGACCACGCCATTGGCAATGGTGTCGCACTTCATGATGCCACCAAAGATATTGACCAAAATGGCCTTCAAGTTCGGATTTTTCAACATGATCTTGAAAGCTTCGGTGACTTTTTCAGTCGTTGCGCCGCCGCCCACATCCAGGAAGTTGGCTGGCTCGCCGCCGTACAGCTTGATGGTATCCATCGTCGCCATGGCCAGCCCGGCACCGTTGACCAGGCAGCCAATGTTGCCGTCCAGGCTGATGTAGGCCAGGTCAAACTTGCTGGCTTCAACTTCGGCTGGGTCTTCTTCGTCCAGATCGCGGTAGGCCACGATTTCCGGGTGACGGTACAAGGCGTTGGCATCAAAATTGAACTTGGCGTCCAGGGCTTTGATGCCACCGCCACCCTCCAGGATGAGCGGATTGATTTCCACCAGCGAAGCGTCGGTGTCCATGTACACCTTGTAGAGCTTTTGCAGCACATCAACACATTGCGCGGTGGAGCCTGCTGGCACGCCCATGCCGTTGGCCAGCTCGGTGGCTTGCGCAGCAGTCAAGCCCAGCGCCGGGTCAACAATGGCTTTGATGATTTTCTCGGGCGTTGAATGGGCCACTTCCTCAATGTCCATGCCGCCTTCGCTGGAGGCCATGAAGGCCACGCGCTGGCTGGCGCGGTCGGTGACGGCAGAGACATAGTATTCATGTTTGATGTCAGCGCCGTCTTCAATCAGGAGGCGGCGCACTTTTTGACCTTCAGGGCCGGTCTGGTGGGTGATGAGCTGCATGCCCAGAATTTCACCCGCGATTTTTTTGACCTCTTCAATCGAACGCGCCAGCTTGACGCCGCCGCCTTTGCCACGGCCACCGGCGTGGATTTGCGCTTTCACGACCCAGACCGGGCCACCCAGTTTTTGGGCGGCTTCAACCGCCTCCTGCACGGTGAACGCCGGAATGCCGCGTGGCACGGGGACGCCGAATTGACGCAAGATGTCCTTGCCTTGGTACTCGTGAATTTTCATGAGGCTCTCTCAAAATTGAATGATTTAAACCGGGCAGATGGTTCCATGACCGCATCCGTTTGGTGCAGAATTTGAAGTCGAACTGTAACATGCTGCATTGCACCAAAATAGCATATACCTTACAGTTGGCAAAACTGCCGATTTTTAACTTTTTTCTTGAGATTGACAATGCCCGAGACACTGAATATGACAATGCATACGGTTTTTATCGATGGTGAAGCTGGAACCACCGGCCTGCAGATTCGTGAACGGCTGACAACCATGCCCGAGATTGAGATGCTCAGCATCGCCCCCGAGCTGCGCAAAGACGCAGCTGCCAAACAGGCGTTAATGGCACAGGCGGACCTGGTGGTGCTGTGCCTGCACGACGATGCGGCCCGCGATTCGGTCGCGATGATTGATTCGATCCAGGGGAAAAAGCCGAAAATCATTGATTCCTCGACTGCCCACCGCACCGCACCGGGCTGGGTGTTTGGCTTTCCTGAGCTGACAGCGGGCCAAGGCGCTTTGGTAGCCACCGCTGACCGCGTGGCCAACCCGGGCTGCTACGCCACGGGTGCGATTGCGCTGATTCGGCCGCTGGTTGACGCAGGACTCATCCCCGCCAACTTCCCATTGACCCTGCCTGCGGTGAGCGGTTACTCCGGCGGTGGCCGCGCGATGATGGCCGCTTTCGAGGCCGGCGAAGCGCCCGCTTTTGAGCTGTATGCGCTTGGTTTAAACCACAAACACATCGCAGAAATCGTCAAATACACCGGCTTGACAACGCGGCCGCTGTTTATCCCCGCTGTGGGCAACTTCGCCCAGGGGATGCTGGTGCAGTTACCGCTGCATTTGGACAGTTTGCCAGGTCGGCCCAAAGCGGCGGATTTGCATGAGGCGCTGGCCAGGCATTACGCACGGACGAACGATGGCACGGACTGGGTCACGGTCGTCCCGACACTGGAGAGCACCAAACTGGACGCTTTGGCGCTCAACAACACCAACCAGATGGAATTGCGCGTTTTTGGCAACGAAGAACACCGGCAAGCCGTGTTGGTGGCACGGCTGGATAACCTGGGCAAAGGTGCCAGCGGGGCCGCCGTGCAGAACTTGAAATTGATGCTGGGGTTGTGAGAAGGTCGTGAATTAATCTTCGTCGCCTTCAGCGCCGGACACAACACGCCGGATCGCCTCCGAGCCGAAACCACGGCTCATCAGAAACCGCATCTGCTTGCCGCGCGCTGCGGGGGTCGTTGGTACTTGAACTGACGTTTTAACAAACTTTTTGCGCCACACCTCTCTGGCACGCTCAATTTCGGTACTTTTGAGTACCTCTACCGCATCGAGTACCGCGCCAGCGTCCAAGCCTTTGCTTTGCAACTCCTGTTTGATACGCGCAGCGCCCAGCTTGGCGCTGCGCCGGTGCAGCACCGAGTCCACCACGCGCTGCTCGTTGATGAAGTCCTTGGCTTGCAACTCGTCCAAGGCTTTGGCCAGCTCGCCAGGCACCTCTTCAAAGCTGGCCAATTTGCGCTCCAACTCAGCGCGCGAGTACTCGCGGCCACTGAGCAGGCGCAGCGCACGGCCTTTAAGTGAGATGGTAAAGCCCGTTTTTGCTATATTATTCATAGCTTATAAATAAACAAATACGCCGACTATCGTCATATTTTACTTAAATTTGCAAGTCAATTATTTTTCTACAAGCACTTTCTCTTTCTTCGGTTTTTTCTCTTCTGCGCTCACGGCAGCGGTCCCCCCGGATGCGACAATCAGCGGAATACCCAAGGACTCGCGCACTTTGTTTTCAATTTCAATCGCCAAATCCGGGTTTTCGCGCAGAAATTCACGTGAATTGTCGCGTCCCTGGCCAATTTTTTCGCCTTTGTAGGCGTACCAGGCACCTGATTTTTCGATCACATTGGCAGTCACGCCCAGGTCGATGACTTCGCCCAGGCGGCTGATGCCGGCGCCGAACAAAATGTCGAATTCAGCGGTTTTGAACGGCGGTGCCACCTTGTTTTTGACCACTTTGACGCGGGTCTCGTTACCAATCGCCTCGTCGCCCTTCTTGATGGTGCCGATGCGGCGAATGTCGAGGCGCACCGAGGCGTAGAACTTCAGCGCATTGCCGCCGGTGGTGGTCTCGGGGCTGCCAAACATCACGCCAATTTTCATGCGGATCTGGTTGATGAAAATCACCATGCAGTTGGCTTTTTTGATGTGTGCAGTGAGTTTGCGCAGCGCCTGGCTCATCAAACGGGCTTGCAGTCCGGGCAGGCTGTCGCCCATTTCACCTTCCAGCTCGGCTTTGGGCGTCAAGGCCGCCACCGAGTCGATCACGATCAAATCGACCGCACCGGAGCGCACCAGGCTGTCGACGATTTCCAGCGCCTGTTCGCCGGTGTCGGGCTGGCTGATCAGCAAGTCTTGCAAATTAACGCCCAGGTTTTGCGCGTATTGGGTGTCCAGCGCATGCTCAGCGTCGACAAAAGCGCAGGTGCCACCGACCTTTTGCATCTCGGCAATCACTTGCAGCGTCAGTGTGGTTTTACCCGACGACTCCGGGCCGTAAATCTCAATCACCCGTCCACGTGGCAAACCGCCGACGCCGAGCGCAATGTCCAGCCCCAGCGAGCCGGTAGACACCACCTGAATGTCCTCAATCGCCTCCCCCTCGCCCAGGCGCATGATGGTGCCCTTGCCAAATTGCTTCTCGATTTGAGCCAAAGCGGCCTGCAAAGCCTTGGCTTTTTCAGCGCTGGCGGCAGCGATTTGGGTGGCATTTTTGACAGGCATGTCCATGGTATTTTCCTTAAAAATCATCAAATTATGAAAAACGAAACCGTTTGCATCCGGCAACTTTTGCTTTCTTAATCACTGCTCACTGGATGCTTGAACAGTAGTTTACATGAACTTATTAAATTAAATATAGACTTTTTTGGTCAGTTTAATTGACTAATTGTTTTATCATTCAGCATGGCTCAACAACTAAAAATTCAAACGCCTGCCTTGGGCTGGCGGCAAACGCATTTGGGACGTTTGTTGGGACACGCGCTACGGCGTTTTGATGCGCGGGTGCTGACTTTGATGGCACACAACCTGGAGGTGCCGCTGGCGCTGTCCAACCTCGCGGCGCGTGGGCAGGTGACAGCGGCGCACATTCACATCACACGGCATGTGCCGCTGGAAGGGGCACGCTTGTCCGATTTGGCGCAAAGCGCGGGGATGACGAAGCAGGCGATGGGGGATTTGGTCACCCAATGCG
>JASJPN010000059.1:0-8935 GCA_031426635.1 Polaromonas sp. | reverse complement strand
TGCGAGGCCTGGGGACTGGTGACGCGGTCGCTCGATGCGGTGGACAAACGGGCGCGCTGGGTGCGCTTCACTCCCGACGGACTGCTGTGGCTGGCGGCTTTTGAGACGGCGGTGGCGCAGGCGGAGGCGGAGTTTCGCGAGTCGGTTGGCTCGGACGTTGCTGTTGTTGTGGCGATGGGGCTGGAGGCTTATGGGTCGGGGTATCTTTGAAGGCTGGTGGAAAAGTGAAACCGGTATGATTGCGCGCTCTGGTGCTTCGCCATCGTCTCTTCCTCCCTATTCATCTTTCTCGAATGTCCTCCCCCTCTTCCTCTGGCCTGAACCTTGCGCAACAAGAAGCCGTTAACTACATGCATGGGCCGTGTTTGGTGCTGGCGGGGGCGGGGTCGGGCAAGACGCGGGTGATTACGCACAAGATTGGGCGCTTGATTCAGAGCGGGATGGCCGGCAAACACATTGCGGCGATCACCTTTACCAACAAAGCAGCGGCAGAGATGCGCGAGCGGGCGCGCCAGCTGATCGGCAGGGCGGCCAAGGATGTGGTGATTTGCACCTTTCATGCACTCGGCGTGCGGATGCTGCGCCAGGATGGCGAAGTGATGGGATTGAAACCGCAGTTCTCGATTTTGGACACCGACGATGTGACCAGTATTTTGAAAGACGCAGGCGGCTCGGTCGATGCAGCCACCGCGCGGCAGTGGCAGTGGATCATCAGTGGCTGGAAAAACCAGGGGTTGAATGCCGAGATGGCGCTGCTGCAAGCCAAAGACGACAACGAGAAAATCATCGCCCGTGTGATGGCGAGTTATGAAGAGCGATTAAGTGCTTACCAAGCCGTCGATTTTGACGATTTGATTGGTTTGCCACTCAAGCTGCTACAAAATCATGAGGAAGTCAGGCTGAAGTGGCAAGCGCAAATGGGCCATGTGCTGGTAGACGAGTACCAGGACACCAACGCCACGCAGTATGAGGTTTTGAAGCTCCTGGTGGGTGACAAAGCCCGCTTCACCACCGTGGGTGACGACGACCAGTCGATCTACGGCTGGCGCGGCGCGACGCTGGACAACCTCAAGAAGTTGCCGGTGGACTTTCCAAATCTCAAAGTCATCAAGCTGGAGCAAAACTACCGCTCCACGGGTGCGATTTTGCGCGCTGCCAACAACGTGATTGGCCCCAACCCCAAGCTGTTCCCGAAAAACCTGTGGAGCGATTTGGGCGAGGGCGAACCCGTGCGGGTGGTGGATGCCGACAGCGAAGAGCATGAGGCCGAGCGGGCGGTGGCGCGAATCCAGTCGCTGCGCGCCGGCACGGAAGTCATTGCCAGCAGTGGTCCGGGCACAGCACCTGCCACACAGTACAAAGAACTCAAAGATTTCGCCATTTTGTACCGCGCCAACCACCAGGCCAAAACCTTTGAAAAAGCGCTGCGCAAGGCGCAAATTCCGTACAAAGTCTCGGGCGGGCAGAGCTTTTTTGACCGTGCCGAGATCAAGGACCTGTGCGCCTGGTTCAGGCTGTGGGTGAACAACGACGATGACCCGGCTTTTTTACGCGCCATCACCACACCCAAGCGCGGCATTGGCCACCAGACGCTACAGCAGCTGGGCAGTTTTGCCGGCAGTTACAAAGTCAGTTTGTTTGAAGCGCTGTTTATGTCGTCGCTAGGCTCCGTCATCAGCACCCGTGCAGTGGGCAGCTTGCATGAGTTTGGCCGTTACATCAACGACCTGGCGTATCGGGCTCGGCAGACCAGCGGTGCGCAAGACTGTGCGGTCTTCCTCAAGGACTGGCTCAAAGAGATTGGCTACGAGAAGCACCTCTACGACGGTGAAGACAGCGAGACGCTGGCCGCTGCGCGCTGGACCAATGTGCTCGATTTTTGCGACTGGATGGCCAAACGCTGCGGTGGCGAGATTGACGACACGGCTGGCGTGAGCACGCAGAGCGAGAAAAAAACCATGCTGGAAGTGGCGCAAACCATCTCGCTGCTGTCGACCATCAGTGAGCGCGAGAAGGACCAAAACGTCGTCACGCTGTCAACGCTGCACGCCGCCAAGGGGCTGGAGTGGCCGCACGTGATGCTGGTCGGTGTGACCGAGGGCATGTTGCCGTTCAAATTAGAGGACAAAAATAAAGGTGCTGCAAGCATGGGCGGATCAGCCCTGGAACACGAATCCGCCAACGACGACATGGCCACGCGCCTGCAAGAAGAGCGCCGCCTGATGTACGTGGGCATCACCCGCGCCCAGCGCAGTTTGGCGGTGAGCTGGACCAAACGGCGCAAAAAAGGGCGCGAGATGATCAGCGCGCAACCGAGCCGCTTCATCGCTGAGATGGGTTTGGATAAAACCACTGTGAAAGAAGACCCGCGTGAAAAGCTCAAAGCGCTGCGGGCAGAATTTGCTAAAAAGGCGTTGAATGCCAGCTTGGCTGCTGCGCCATAATCGAGTTAACTGATCTGTTTGCTGATGGAAAAGGGCCCTGTCAAGGCAGGTTCTGGTAATGCCTGGCCAGCTCCAGAAACGCGGCGAGTTGCGGATCCTGCCCAGTTTCTTCCTGCAAAATCTGGGCAACGACTGCGCCCAAGGAATACGCCAAAGCCGCATCCAAAAATAGCAAGCGCGAGCGCCTGGCCAGTACGTCTTCAACGCTGCGAGCATACTCAAAACGCGCAGCAAAGCGCACCATGCCTTCAGAAAAACCTGCGTTCAAGTATCGGCTGGAACCAGGCATCTGCGCCACCCAGTCTGCCTCGGAGCCATACGAGTGCAAGCCTTGCGGCGCGCTGATGCTGTGCGCTTGGGTCGTCAGGCTGACGTCTGCGCCAATCAGCAAAAAATCGACCGTTGCGCCGGCCGCGCGTGGCTGGAGCAAACCCGCATCAAAGCATTGCTCCAGCACGTCCTCGGCCATCGCACGGTAGGTCGTCCATTTTCCTCCCGTCACGGTGACCAAACCGCTTTGACTCACCAACACCGTGTGTTCTCGGCTTAGCTTTTTCGTGTGATGGCCTTCGTCTTCTGGCGGTTTGACCAAGGGACGCAATCCAACCCAAATCGACTTCACATCATCACGCGTCGGCGCTTTTCTCAAATAATTGGCCGATTCACTGAGGATGAATTCAACTTCTTCTTTGAACGGCTCTGGCTCACGCGCCAAGTCATCACGCGGCGTGTCGGTCGTCCCCAGTATGGTTTTACCCAGCCACGGTACGGCAAACAGCACGCGGCCATCGGCAGTTTTGGGCACCAGCATGGCATGGTCTGAGGATAAAAATTCACGATCAACCACCACATGCACGCCTTGGCTGGGAGCAACGATGGCTTTTGTGGGTCGCATGTTGGCAGACGGCTGGGTTTTGCGCTGCTGCGCCTGCACGGCCGCACCGTCTTGCTGGCGCAATTCATCAACCCACACACCGGTGGCATTGATCACGCAGGATGTTGCCATGTTGTAGGTTTTCCCCGTTTCCTGGTCCTGGCAGGTCACGCCGACGAGCCTGCCCTCTTCATGAATGAGCTTTGTCGCGCGGCAATAGTTGACCAACAGTGCGCCCTGTGCCGCAGCACTGCGCGCCAAAGCCAGCGCCAAACGGGCATCGTCAAATTGGCCATCCCAATACTTGACGCCGCCTTTGAGTCCGGTTGTTTGCAGTGTGGGCAAGCACTGCAACGTCTCGGTGGTGTTTAAAAATTCTGTGTGACCCAAGCCGGCCTTACCCGCCAGCGCATCGTACATTTTTAGACCAAGGCCATAAAATGGCGCTTCCCAAAACCTGTAAGAGGGCATCACAAAGGGCAGCGGCTGTGCAATATGCGGCGCATTGTGCAAGAGGGTGGCGCGCTCATGCAAGGCCTCACGTACCAGTGACAGATTGCCCTGCGCCAAATACCGTACCCCGCCGTGCACCAGTTTGGTGGCGCGCGAGGAAGTACCTTTGGCAAAGTCATGCGACTCAACCAGCACCACACTAAAACCGCGCAGCGCTGCATCCAGCGCGACACCCAGACCCGTTGCACCGCCACCGATGATGGCTAGATCGTATGTCCTGACTTCAGCCAAACGGGCTATCAGCGTGGGGCGGTAGCTCGTTAGTGGTTGAATAGGCACAGTTGGCTGAGGCATGTCATGGCGGGCGTTTCCAGGATTATTATTCGTTATGTGGCTTATGTCTGGTGATTTCAGCTTAAACCCATGACACTATTTTGACTGATCGTCGTGATGGCGCAACGGGAGCACGCGGTTCGTCAAACGACCTCGATATAAACTTGCATCCATATTTCAGCCATCAACGCGCTACATGCATCACCGGAGTTTCTCGTGAATCAAACAACCACAGCCTCAGTTACCCGCACCAACCCGTCTGAGCGGATTGCATTTTTCGGCGGCGGCAACATGGCCAGCGCCATGATTGGCGGGCTGATCAAACAGGGCATGTCGCCGCAAAACATCCTCGTGGTTGAGCCGTATGAAGCGACTCGGGACAAGCTACTCAGCGATTTTGGCATCACAGCGCAAGCTGCACCCGCCGGCAATTTAAGCACGGCCGGCCTGGTGGTCTGGGCGGTGAAACCGCAAGTCTTCAAGGAAGCAGCGCAGCACATTTGCACTCTCGGCTTCTTCAGTCCCAACGCACTGCACTTCAGCGTTGCCGCAGGCATCCGCTCAGACAGCATCGCCGCCTGGCTGGGCAGCGAGCACATCATTCGCGCCATGCCGAACACGCCAGCGTTGATTGGCAAAGGCATGACCGGCTTGTTTGCGCGATCCGCTGTGGACGCGACTGGCAAAGCCTGGGTGGAGCGTGTCGTTGCCAGCATGGGCGAGTACCTGTGGTTGGACGATGAGTCGAGGCTCGATGCTGTCACCGCCATTTCAGGCTCCGGCCCCGCCTATGTGTTCTATTTTTTGGAAGCCATGACAGAGGCCGCTGTCAGGATGGGGCTCAGCGCCGAACAAGGCCGGCGACTGGCGGTGAGTACCTTCAGCGGCGCGGCTGAACTGGCACAGCGTTCTGACGAGCCGCTGGAAACTTTGCGCCAACGCGTCACGTCCAAGGGCGGCACGACCTATGCAGCGCTCAGTTCAATGGAAAACGACGACATCAAGCAGCGCTTCATCCGCGCGATGCAGGCGGCGCAGCAGCGCGCCAAGGAGCTGGGTGACGAGTTTGGCGGTGCTTGATTGCATCCGCTTGCATGTTTTATTTCAAAGCGTAACTACCCGCGATGCCGACAAACACCGTGAACCCGAGCCAGTGGTTGAGCCGAAACGCTTTGAAACAAGCCTCGCGTTCACGATGCCGAATGAGCCAGCCGTGCCACATGGCTTGCGCGGCAGCCACGCCAATTGCTATAAAAAATAGAGCTGATGAAGCATATTTCATGCTGGCTAACGTCCAAATTGACAAGTAAACAAGGTAACACAACATGACGATCATGATGTCATACCGGCCCATCGTGATAGCCGATGTTTTGATGCCAATTTTCAAGTCGTCATCGCGATCGACCATGGCGTACTCGGTGTCATAGGCCAGTACCCAGAACAGATTACCCAGCAGCAGCAGCCAAGCCAGCGTGGGCACGGTGCCTTGCACAGCACTGAAGGCCATCGGTATGCCAAAGCTGAACGCCACGCCCAGCACCGCCTGCGGCATAGCGAAAAACCGCTTGGCGTAGGGGTAGATCACGGCCACGGCCAGTGCAGCAAATGACCACGCCACAGTGGCTGGGTTGGTGATCAGCACCAAACCAAAAGCCAGCAGAGCCAGCACAGCGCCAAACAACAAGGCCTCCTTGCTGGAGAGCGCACCGCGCGTCACCGGGCGCTGGGCCGTGCGTTTGACGTGTTTGTCAAAGTCGCGGTCGGCCACATCATTCAAGCAGCAGCCCGCGCTACGCATCAATATCGTGCCCAAGGTGAAGACGACCAGCAAGTGCCAGCCTGGAAAGCCACCGGCGGCGATCCACAAGGCGCTCAGTGTGGGCCAGAGCAGCAAGAGCCAGCCAGCGGGACGATTCCAACGAATCAGGTCCAAATACAGGTCGAGTTTGCTTGTCACGATAACCGCGTCACACCCGGTAGCTCGCAGGCGTAGATGGCGTTGCGCAAGGCGGCAATGGCCTCATACCGCGTGAAGCTACGCCGCCATGCCAGCACCACACGCCGCGTGGGTGGGCCAGCGCGCTTGTCGTCGGTGATCGGGCGGTAGGTCACCAAGGCATCCTCAGGTTGAGGTTGAGGCTTGCTTTTTTTACCCTTACCAGGCGATGCAGCAGTGTTTGCAGGGGCCATCAAGGCACTGGCGGGCACGCTCAAACGTGGCACCAGCGTGATGCCCATGCCAGCAGCGACCATGTGTTTGATGGTTTCCAAAGAGGAGCCTTCAAAGCTTTTTCGGATCCCTGCGGTATCGCTGGAAAACCGCGCAAACTCGGGACAAACTTCCAACACGTGATCACGAAAGCAATGGCCGGTGCCGAGCAGCAACATGGTCTCGGCCTTGAGCTGCTCAACCGTGACCGAGGCCTGTTTGGCAAAGGCGTGATGGCTGGGCATGGCCGCTAAAAAGGGCTCGTCATACAACGGTGCAACCGCCAAATTGGTGTCTGGAAACGGCTCTGCCAAAATCGCGCAGTCCAGCTCGCCGGTGCGCAACAACTCCAGCAGCTTGACGGTGAAGTTTTCTTGCAGCATCAAAGGCATTTGTGGCGTTTTGGCGATGACGTTTTTGACCAGATCAGGCAGCAAATACGGGCCAATGGTGTAGATCACGCCCAAGCGCAGCGCGCCCGCCAGCGGGTCTTTGCCGCGCTTGGCAATTTCTTTGATGTTGGCGGCTTGCTCCAGCACGCTTTGCGCTTGCAGCACCACTTCACTGCCCAGCGGCGTGACGGTCACCTCGCTGGCGCTGCGCTCAAAGAGTTTGAGTTCGAGTTCTTCTTCGAGTTTTTTAATCGCCAAACTCAGCGTGGGCTGCGACACGTGGCAGGCCTCTGCCGCTTTGCCAAAATGCTTTTCACGGGCGACGGCGACGATGTATTTGAGCTCAGTAAGTGTCATAACGGCAATTTATACCAGCAGCATGGTGGCCCGTACAGCCGCCGCGCTGCGAAAATCCGGTAAAACGCACGGTCAAACTGGCTGGCAAATGGCTGTTCATTCCGAGGAGTTGGCACATGGCTTGATTTTACATGGGCTAGTTGCTATCAAATTGTTGCCAGACTCAGGTTTTCCACCCCATATGAAGGTTTTGATGCCTGAATCGCTTTTAATAGAGGCATGGAACACGCAAACAACACCGACCAGCGCCTGACCGACCTGGAGATCAAGGCCAGCTTCACCGAAGATTTGCTGGATCAACTCGATCAGGTCATCGTCCGCCAACAGCAGCAAATCGACCGACTGATCAACGAGATTGCCAACCTTCGGCAGTCGAGCACAGATGGGGGAATGGGTGCCGCACGCAACTTGCGAGACGAGTTGCCGCCCCATTTTTGATTGTTTTTTATCACCAGACTGCACAAAAAAAACAACGACCATGCCAAATTTTTCATATCCAGACACGGTGCTCGGACTCTTTGTTGCACTTGGTATCGGTCTTCTGATTGGTGCTGAGCGGGAGCGTCGCAAGGGCACAAGCCCCACGCGAAGTGCCGCCGGTATCCGTACGTTTGCGGTATCCGCTTTGCTCGGTTCGGTTAGCGTCATGCTGGGTGGCGGACAGGTATTGGTTGCGACGGCATTGATTGTGGGCGGGGCTGCCTTGGTTGCCTACCAGCGAACCCGTGACCAAGATCC
This sequence comes from Polaromonas sp., assembly GCA_031426635.1. GTDB lineage: Bacteria > Pseudomonadota > Gammaproteobacteria > Burkholderiales > Burkholderiaceae_C > Aalborgiella. Next base: position 1,135 of record JASJPN010000059.1, on the reverse strand, counting down.
AGGTATGACGACAGAGCTTGCGCTGCTGTTGACCTGCCTGCTGGGTGGCTTGGCGATCCGCGACCCTGTCCTGGCCGCAGGAATCGGGACTATTCTGGCTCTGTTATTGGCCGCGCGCAATCGTATCCACCACTTTGTTCGCAGTGTGCTGACCGAACAGGAGCTCCACGACATCATTTTGTTTTCTGCAGCGGCATTGATCGTCTTACCACTGGCCCCAGACCGCTATCTGGGGCCTTTCGATGCGCTCAACCCGCACGCGGTGGCACGTTTAATCGTGCTGATGATGGCGATCAGCGCCCTCGGGTACGTGGCCATGCGCTCCCTGGGGCCGCGTTTTGGTCTGCCTTTGGCTGGGTTCGCTTCGGGCTTTGTTTCTAGCACAGCCACCATTTATTCCATGGGCGAACGCGCCTCCCGGCAGGAAACGCTGATGAGTGGCGCAGTGGCTGCAGCCGCGCTATCGTCTATGGCCACCATCATTCAAATGTCAATTGTCATTGCGCTCATTCAGCCCGCATTGCTCACTGCACTGGTGCTGCCGTTGAGCTTCGGTGGTCTTGCAGCCAGTCTGTACGGGCTTTTTTTCGTTGTCATTGGACTATCTGCGAATAGCGAGAGACCAGACAAAGACATGGGCCGTGCGTTTGATCTGAAAACGGCCGCAGGATTTGCCGCTTTAATCAGTCTGGTGCTGGTGCTGTCAGCGGGATTAAACGCCTGGTTGGGAATGTCAGGTATGTTGCTAGGCGCAGCGGTGACAGGTTTGGTCGATGCGCACGCGACCACCGCATCGGCAGCCTCGTTGATGGCCGCGAACAAGATTTCAAGCGAACAGGCCGTCGGGCCGATTCTGCTGGGTCTGTCCACGAATACCTTGATGAAAGCCATAGTTGCTTTCAAAGCTGGCGGCATTCGCTATGCATCGCGCATCGTGCCAGGCCTCGTTTTGATGATGAGTGCCGTCTGGCTGGGTGCATGGTGGCGTTTTTAGTGTATGCCATGCTTCACAAACGCCTCAAACCCATCCAGTGGCAGCGGGCGGCTGAACAGATAGCCCTGATAGGCATGGCAGCCCAAGCGGGCCAGGAAGTCCCGCTGTGCCTCGGTTTCCACCCCCTCCGCGATGACCGGC
>JASJPN010000058.1:63770-68481 GCA_031426635.1 Polaromonas sp. | reverse complement strand
GTGCCAATGCCATCCACATGGCCACTGAGTTGTCCACGCGCCAAAGCGGTACAACCGATGCCCAGCCTCATTGCGGCCACCCTGACACGGCCGCTGAACCGGTAGCCATCAGCCGCACCAGCATTGCATTTAATACAAGCGTCTGCACGTCAATCCTTCGACAACACCTGGCGGTAAGCCGCCATGGTCTGTTCCACACAGCGGCTCCATGAAAACAAGCGACTGCGCTCAAGGGATTTTTGTGCAAGCCGGTTTCGAAATTCAGGCTCTTCAATCATCTGTGCCATAGCCTGCGCCAAAGCCTGCGCATTTTTCGGATCGATCAAAACACCGCTCTCGCCGACCACTTCAGGTAACGATGAGACATTGCTACTAATGACCGGCACAGCACTGGCCATCGCCTCCAAAGGTGGCAGACCGAAGCCTTCATAGATGGAAGGGTAAATCAGGCACAATGCACCGGCGGTGACTACAGCCAAATCTTCGCGCGGCAAGTACCCCAACACCCGAATCTGACCGGCCGCTACCAATGGCGCCATGTCCCGCTCCAGCGCCGAGGTGAGCCAACCTTTCATCCCGACCAACACCAAGGGACAGTGCTCACGCATCGCAGCGGGCAGGCTTCGGAAAGCTTCCAGGGCAAGGCCCAAGTTCTTGCGAGGCTCTAAGGTCCCCACTGCCAAAAGGTACTGGCCATGCGTGAGTTCTTGCTGACTTAGTACCACCGAAGTCTCTTCCTTGGACCGAGGATGAAAGACAGCCTCTGCACCCAATGCAATCGGTTGAATCCGATGCGCGGGTGTCCCAAACAGGCCCATCAACTCCTGCTTGACGAATTCAGAATCGGTCAACACCAAGCTTGCCCGATCCAAGCCGGGTTGAAAGAAACGGTTCATTTCCGCCACACGTTCTTTAGGGTGGGTATGAGGGTACCGAATCCAAGACAAGTCATGCACGGTAATCACGGATGGGACATCGCACCGATATGCTAAAAAATTAGGCTCATGGTAAATCTCAATTTTTTGATTCGTACAACCTTTATCAAAACTACGTTGTCGCCAATAGCGACTCAACTCATAACGCGTGGCATTGGGAATACTTTTTTTGACAGCAGACCGAAATGTCGATCGCCATGTTGTTTTGCTTTGGGTCGCATCAGCCATCTCCCGGACGTCTTGACTCCATCCCCCAGCATAAAAAAAATGCATGGACAAATCCGAGTCAGCCTGTAGGCCTTTCGCCAAATGGTAGATATATTGCCCAATTCCGGTCAGTGGTGACAATAGCGGACTCGCGTTGAAGGCCACCCTCATTACACACCTGGCTCCGGCTCAGTTGCAAGCATCCAATGCAATGTCTCTCTAAGCTCCGCTGGAGGCAATGCGCCCAAGGCTCGAATGAGCTTTTCAGGACTGCCGCACAAACGGTGGATCTCGTTGGCACGCACAAAGTTTGGATTGACCTGGACTTGAATACGATGCCCAGTTAATTCAGTCAGCAAGTCAATCACATGCCCCAAGGTATGGGTTTGCCCAGTGCAAATATTGTAAGTTTCACCCACATCTGCCCGCTCCAAGAGCTTCAGATAAACCTCGCACACCATGCGTACATCGTTGTACTCGCGCTCAACGTGCAAATTTCCCACCTCTACTGTAGCGGCGCGACGCTGGAAATGTGCCACCAATTTAGGAATCACAAAAGATGCCGCTTGCCCTGGGCCAGTGTAATTAAAGGGCCTCACAAAAAACAGGGGTAATTTATCCGCGTACGTTTTTGCCAAATACTCCATCGCCAGTTTACTCATCGCATAGTGGTTGACTGGCGCAGGAGCTTGAGTCTCAGCTATTGGAGATTGGTCACAATTGCCATAGACATTGGCACTGCTAGCCAAAAGCACACGGCCGGGTGGTTCGGCCAAGTCTTGCAACGCGTCCAGTAAATTCAAGGTGCCGATGACGTTGACGTCATAAAAAGCGCTGGGCTTGTCATGCCCCACAAAACTGATGGCCGCCAAATGCACCACCGCTTGAGGGGCTGCCAGCTCGACTTGTGACTTGATCGCTGCGCGGTCGGTCAAGTCGGCTGAAAGCTCGATGATTTCGTGGCCAACTTCACGCGCTCGGCGGACAAAGTGCAGCCCGGTAAAACCATCTGCGCCGGTGACCAATATCCTCAAAACGAGCATCCCTGGCGGTTACGGCGCACGTCTTGCGTCACCATCATGTGACACAACTGCTCTAATGTGGTGGTGGGCTGCCAGCCGAGTTTGGCTCTGGCTTTGGCTGGGCTACCAATCAGCAGCTCCACCTCGGCAGGACGGTAAAACTTGGGGTTGATGCGCATCACGGTTTGACCAACTTTGAGCGTATTGCCCTCTTGCGAAAATTCTGGTGCAAATGACGCAATCACCGCCGTCTCACCAACCTCGCCGCCTTTGAAATCAACATGGATGCCAACGCCTTTGAAAGCCATGGTCACAAAGTCTCGCACGGTTTCTGTGCGGTTGGTGGCCAGCACAAAGGTGTCTGGCTCATCGGCTTGCAACATGCGCCACATGCCGTCCACATACTCTTTGGCATAACCCCAATCACGCTTGGCATCAATATTGCCCAACTCCAGGCACTCAAGTTTTCCCAAGCTGATTTTGGCAACTGAATCGGTGATTTTTCGGGTTACAAACTCGCGGCCACGCAGTGGGCTTTCGTGGTTGAACAAAATGCCACTGCTGCCAAAAATGCCATAACTCTCGCGGTAGTTAACCGTCATCCAATGAGCGTACAGTTTAGCCACACCATACGGGCTGCGCGGGTAAAACGGCGTCTCTTCAATTTGCGGAATAGCCTGGACTTTACCAAACATCTCCGAGGTGCTGGCTTGGTAAAACTTGATTTTTGGATTGACCAAACGAATCGCCTCTAACAAATTCAAGGCACCTATGCCGGTAATTTGTGCGGTCGTGGTGGGTTGATCAAAACTTACGCCAACAAAGCTTTGTGCGGCCAGGTTGTAAATTTCCAAGGGCTGGACTTTTTGCACCAACGCGATGCTGGCGCCCAAATCGGTCAAATCATATTCAACCAAGTGCAAATGAGGGTGACTTTGAATCCCCAACTCATCGATGCGCCAAAAATTGACCGAACTGGTGCGCCTGTAGGTGCCATAAACAAGGTAACCTTTGGCGAGCAACAGCTCAGCCAAATAAGCGCCATCTTGGCCTGTGATGCCAGTAATCAATGCAGTTTTCATCAAGCGCTTCATTCAAGTGTTTTAGTGGCTCAAATTATAGTCGTGCAGATAGCTGCGCTAAGCCACGGCACGGCGCCTTAAAACCGTTCCAGCTCTGGGTACGCGATAGCCCCCCCCCGCACCAGCATTTTTCCGTACTCCGCGCAGCGTTGTAAGGTAGGAATCACTTTGCCAGGGTTAAGCAGACCCTGCGGATCAAAAGCGCGCTTGACACCGAACATTTGCTCGTTCTCGACGGCGGTGAATTGCACACACATGGAGTTGAGTTTTTCAATACCTACACCATGCTCGCCGGTCACGGTGCCACCCATGGCAACACTGGTTTCCAAAATATCTGCCCCAAACAGCTCGCAGCGGTGCAACTGATCGGCGTCGTTCGCATCAAACAAGATCAAAGGGTGCAAGTTGCCGTCCCCAGCGTGAAACACATTGGCGCAGCGCAGTTGGTATTTTTTCTCCATCTCGGCAATGGCCAACAAAATATCGGCCAGGCGCTTGCGCGGGATGGTCGAGTCCATGCACATGTAATCCGGGCTGATGCGACCCGAGGCGGGGAAGGCATTTTTGCGGCCACTCCAAAATTTCAACCGCTCGGCTTCATTTTGGCTGATGGCGATGGCACTGGCACCGTTACTTTGCAGCACCTGCGTCATGCGGCCAATTTCTTCTTCGACTTCTTCTGGTGTGCCGTCGCTTTCACACAGCAATATCGCCGCTGCCGTGAGGTCGTAGCCCGCGTGGACAAAATCCTCCACCGCCGCTGTCATAGGCTTGTCCATCATCTCCAAACCGGCGGGGATGATACCCGCGGCAATCACCGCAGCCACAGCGTCACCCGCTTTGCGAACGTCATCAAAACTGGCCATGATGCAGCGTGCCAACTGGGGTTTGGGGATGAGCTTGACGGTGACTTCGGTGGTGACGGCCAACATGCCTTCGCTGCCAATAATCAGGCTGAGCAAGTCGTAACCCGAGGCATCCAGGGCATCGCTGCCAAACTCGAGCTCCTCGCCTTCAATCGTGAAGCCTTTGACTTTGAGCACGTTGTGAACTGTCAAACCATATTTCAGGCAGTGCACGCCACCTGAGTTTTCTGCCACATTGCCGCCAATGGTGCAGGCTATTTGGCTGGAGGGGTCGGGTGCGTAATACAGACCATAGGGCGCTGCCGCCTCTGAAATTGCCAAATTACGGACACCGCCTTGAACCACGGCCGTACGGCTGGCGGGGTCGATACGCAGGATGGTATTGAACTTGGCCATGGATAGCGTCACGCCCAAGGCATTCGGCATGGCGCCGCCACTCAGTCCCGTACCCGCGCCGCGTGCCACCACGGGCACAGCCAGCGAATGACAGGTCTTCAAAATGGCCTGGACTTGCTGGTAGGTTTCTGGTAGCGCCACAACCAGTGGCCGTTGACGATAAGCGGTTAAGCCATCGCATTCAAAGGGCGTGGTGTCTTCCG
>JASJPN010000058.1:57831-63670 GCA_031426635.1 Polaromonas sp. | reverse complement strand
ATGCCGAAATGAACTAATTTTTAAGCTACATTAAGCTGTTTTTCAGCCAATCGGCAAAAGCAACACATTCCCAGCGCTCCATCACACCGGTACGCCAGCACAAGTAATGGGCATGCGGACTGGGGATATTTCTCGTGAACTCGGCATGGCTGCCCAGTCGCACCAGCGTACCGTGCTCCACCCAGGGTGCTGCCAATTTCAAACGCACCAACGCCACGCCCATCCCTGCTGCTGCGGCATCACACATCAACCCAATGTCATTGAACTGTGATCCTTCAATCGGTTCGGGCCAATCGAGATTTTGCGCCGCAAACCAGGTTCGCCAGGGCTCTAAGGGGCTGCGCAGGAGTACGGCTGTTTGCAAGTCTTCTGGTGTCTCAAAAGGCCCATGTTCGCGCACATACAGTGGTGAGGCCAGCGGCGTGACCTCATCCTTCATCAGGCACATGTATTCCAGATCCGCATAGCGGCCTGCGCCAAAACGAACGATGAAATCTGCGTCTTCAGCCACCACGTCGAGCAAGGGAATGGAGACTTGAATTGTGACATCAATCTCAGGATAGGCCTCGGTAAACTGGCGCAGACGCGGTATCAAAATGGAGCGAGAAAACGTGGGTGTCACGGCCAGACGCAGCTTGCGTTTACCCAGCGATGGCGATTTACCAGGAAACTTTTGCAGGTTCGACAGCCCCTCACGCACGTGCGCCAAATACTCGCTTCCCTCGGTAGTCAGTGAGAAATCATTCCGCCCAAACAAACGTGTCCCAATAATTTGTTCGAGTTGTTTGACACGGTGGCTGACCGCACTGGGCGTGACGCACAACTCTTCTGCTGTTTGCGTCACACTGCGCAAACGCGCCAAGGCTTCAAAGGTCAGCAGACATTGGATGGGGGGAATACGAACTGACAAAGCCATGTCACCCTTTGTGTTTTGTCACTTACTTCTTATCCCGCAGTTCACGCCGCAATATTTTGCCAACCGGCGTTTTCGGCAATGCCGTACGAAACTCAAGCACTTTGGGTTGTTTGTAGTCGGTTAAATTGGCTTTGCAATAAGCGCGCACCTCAGCTTCAGTCAATGATTCGTTCTTTTTCACGATCACCAGCTTCACTGCTTCGCCCGATTTTTCGTCCATCACACCGACGGCTGCGCACTCCAGCACACCCGCCAAACCGGACACCACATCCTCAATCTCATTGGGATAGACGTTGAAGCCGCTGACCAAAATCATGTCTTTTTTGCGGTCAACAATTTTGAAATAACCGCGCTCATCCATGATGCCAATATCGCCTGATTTGAAATAACCGTCTGGCGTCATGACTTTGGCGGTTTCATCGGGACGCTGCCAGTAGCCCGCCATGACTTGCGGACCTTTGATGGCGATTTCACCCGGCTGACCCAAGGGCACATCGTAGCCATCGTCATCGAGCAGTTTCATCCACGTACCAGGCAATGGCACACCGATACTGCCGGTAAAGGTGGTGCTGGTGGTGGGGTTGCAACTTGCCGAGGGTGAGGTTTCAGACAAGCCATACCCTTCGCAAATAGCGCAACCTGTTTTTTCCAGCCATAAACTGGCCACCGCACTTTGCACCGCCATGCCGCCACCCACAGACACTTTGAGGTGTGACCAGTCTACGGCGTTGAAATCTGGATGATGTGCCAAACCGTTGAACAAGGTGTTGACCGCAGGAAAACTGTGAATCGTATGCTTGGTCAGCTCTTTGAGAACAGCTGGAAAATCGCGCGGATTCGGAATCAAAATTAATTTTCCGCCCGTGCGCATGGACAACATCATGCCCACCGTGAATGCAAAAATATGGTACAGCGGTAACGCGCAAACGGTGGTGGGCTGCTCGTTCGCTGGAATTTTGGCCATGACCGGCGCGTTCCAGGCTTCAGACTGCAAGACATTGGCAATCAAATTGCTGTGCAACAACACCGCGCCTTTGCTAATTCCGGTGGTACCTCCGGTGTATTGCAACACAGCGACATCCGACGCTTGAATCAGCGGTTTTTGAAGCGTGCCGCGCGTTCCCCGAGCGACCGCTTCGTTGAACCGCACCACATTGGGCAAGCTGAAGCCAGGCACCATTTTCTTCACATGACGCACGACATAATTGACCAACGCGCCTTTGAGCAAGCCCAGTTGATCGCCCATGGCACACAGCACGATGTGTTCGACGGAAGTTGCTGTGATGCACTGCTCCAAGGTATGAGCAAAATTCTCAAGAATGACTATCGCCTTGGCGCCCGCGTCTTTCAGTTGATGCTCTAGCTCACGCGGCGTGTAGAGCGGATTGACATTGACCACCACCAAACCCGCCCGCAAAATCGCCGCAACTGCCACCGGGTACTGCGGCACGTTGGGCATCATGATCGCAACACGGTCACCCTGCTTTAAGCCCAAGCTTTGCAAATACACCGCAAAAGCGCTGCTCAAGCTGTCTGTCTGACCATAAGTGACCTCTTTGCCCATAAAACTGTAGGCCGTGCGACTGGCATGCTTATGAAAACTCTCCTCCATCAACCCAACCAGTGACTGGTACTGTGAAGCATCAATGTCCGCCGCTACGCCTGCAGGATAGGCCGATAGCCAAGGACGATCCAGGGTGGCTGTAGTCAAGTCGGTCATGAAAATTTCCCCAAAAAAATTACGGTTTCATCTGTCACCCTACGCCACGGCTTGCTTCAATCGTCCTACTCAATGGCTTTGGCCATGTCTTCCACCACTTTTTTGGCATCGCCAAACACCATCATGGTTTTGTCCATGTAGAAAAGTTCATTATCCAAACCCGCATAGCCCGCAGCCATGCTGCGTTTGTTGACAATCACGGTCTTGGCTTTGTAGGCCTCCAAGATGGGCATGCCATAAATAGCGCTACCTTTGACGTGAGCCGCGGGATTAACGACGTCGTTAGCTCCCAAAATAATAGCAACATCGGCCTGCCCGAATTCACTGTTGATGTCTTCCATCTCGTACACCTGGTCGTAGGGTACTTCAGCTTCAGCCAACAAGACGTTCATGTGTCCAGGCATACGGCCCGCCACCGGATGAATGGCGTATTTCACGATGATGCCCTTTTCAGTGAGTTTGGCGGCCAACTCCTTCACGGCGTGCTGCGCCCTGGCGACAGCCAAACCGTAGCCGGGAACAATCACCACGGTTTCGGCGTTAGACAGCACAAAAGCCGCATCATCGGCACTGCCCGATTTAACCGGCCGCTGCACCCCGCCACCAGCCACAGCTGTGACAGCTTCGCCGCCGAAACCACCGAGAATCACATTGAAGAACGAGCGGTTCATGGCCTTGCACATGATGTAGCTCAAAATAGCACCGGATGAACCGACCAATGAACCGGCAATGATCAGCATCGCATTGTTCAAACTAAAACCGATGCCTGCTGCCGCCCAGCCAGAATAGCTGTTGAGCATGGACACCACCACTGGCATGTCTGCACCACCAATGGGGATGATGATGAGCACCCCCATAACGAAAGCCAAGACGGTAGCGACGACAAAATACGTGTACTCACCCGTCATGGTGAACATACCCACAGCCGCCAACAAAATCAGGCCCAGCACCAAATTCAATTTGTGTTGGCCAGAAAATTGGACCGGTGCGCCTTGGAACAGGCGAAATTTATATTTCCCAGACAGCTTGCCAAACGCAATCACTGAACCACTGAAGGTGATGGCACCAATGGCCGCCCCCAATGCCAGTTCCAAACGGTTGCCTGCCGGAATGGCCAAACCTTTGGCCACAATGCCAAAGGCATACGGCTCTACCACGGCTGCCACGGCAATGAATACCGCCGCCAAGCCAATCATGCTGTGAAAAAAGGCAACCAGTTCGGGCATCTGCGTCATCTCGACGGTCTTGGCCCGGTAGGTCCCGTAACCGCCGCCCACCACCAGCGCGGCCAGCAAAATGCCCATGCCGTTCATATTGCCGTTTGACAACTTGACAATCAGCGCGGCCGTAGTGACAGCAGCAATCACCATGCCTACCATGCCAAACAGGTTGCCACGAATCGACGTCGTGGGGTGGCTCAAGCCTTTAAGCGCCTGAATAAAACAAACAGAGGCGATCAAATACAACAGGGTGACCAGACTCATACTCATTTTGTGTCATCTCCCACGATCTTTTTTTCTTTTTTCTTGAACATTTCCAGCATGCGCCGCGTGACCAAAAAACCGCCAAAGACGTTCACTGCAGCCAATGCGACCGCTAAAAACCCCATCGTTTGGCCCAGCGTGGTTTCCGTTAATGCAGCCGCCAACATGGCACCCACGATGACGATGGCTGAAATTGCATTGGTCACCGCCATCAGGGGTGTATGCAGAGCAGGTGTGACAGTCCAGACCACGTGGTAACCCACATAAATGGCCAGAACAAAAATGATCAGATTAAGAATGGTGGGGGAGGCAAGGCCTAGAGCATCCATGGTTTCTTCCTATTATTGTTTTAAAAAGAGCGGCTCAATGTGAGCCCTCATTTGCGCTTAATTAATGACGTCGATTCACTTGCGTTTAACTTCGCCACCTTGCGTCATCAGACACGCAGCCACAATGTCGTCTTCCATGTCGACATGCAGAGCACCTTCTTTATTGATGACGAGCTTCAAAAAGTCGAGCACATTGCGGGCATAGAGCGCCGAGGCGTCTGCTGCCACGAGGGCGGGTAAATTGGTGTCGCCAATCAGGGTGACCCCATGTTTGACGACGGTTTTATCGGCTTCAGAAATGGGGCAATTGCCGCCGCCGATTTGGCCCTGGCTGTTCAGCCCCTTGCCTGCTGCAATATCCACAATCACCGAGCCGGGCTTCATGCTTTTCACCATCTCCTCGGTGATCAGCGTGGGCGCAGCACGGCCTGGAATCAATGCGGTTGAAATCACAATGTCAGCCAGTGCCACACGCTTGGCAACTTCAGCCTTTTGGCGGTCCAGCCAGCTTTGCGGCATGGGCTTGGCGTAGCCGCCCACGCCGGCGGCGGCTTCTTTTTCTTCGTCCGTGTCATACGACACATCAATGAATTTGCCGCCCAGCGACTCGATTTGCTCTTTCACGCTGGGGCGCACGTCTGATGCTTCAATCACCGCGCCCAAGCGCTTAGCGGTGGCAATGGCCTGCAAACCAGCCACACCGACACCCAAAATAACCACGCGCGCCGCCTTCACAGTGCCCGCCGCGGTCATCAGCATCGGGAAAAAGCGCTGGTATTTGTCTGCCGCCATGATGACGGCTTTGTAGCCGGCGATATTGGCCTGACTCGACAGCACGTCCATGCTCTGGGCGCGCGTGGTGCGGGGCGCCGCCTCCAGTGCAAAGCCCGTCAACCGGGCGCCCGCGAGCCGCTGCAGCCCGGGCGCATCGAAGGGATTGAGCATGCCCACCACAAAGGTGCCGGGCTTCATCAGCTTGACCTCATCATCTGACGGACTACGCACCTTGAGGACCAGTTCGCAGCCAAACGCGCCTGCGGCATCGCTGATTTCCGCACCAGCGGCCGTATAGGCGTCGTCCGGCACGCTGGCCGCCACGCCGGCGCCCGACTGAATGCGAACCGTATGACCTTGCGTCTTGAGTTTTTTGGCCGTCTCGGGGGTCACGGCAACACGGGTTTCTCCCACTGTGGATTCAGTGGGTACGCCAATCAACATGGGGCGACTCCTCGTTTGTTTATTAGTAAATTTGAACTTGCTCGCAAGCTTACATGATTTTTGGACGCTTTTTGCAGAGAGTGTCGCCCTTGCCTGCCACATTCCGGACGCCTATTTGCGTGTCACGACGCCTGCATATAATCCGCCATGGACACAAGATGGAAACCCAGCG
>JASJPN010000058.1:44677-57731 GCA_031426635.1 Polaromonas sp. | reverse complement strand
GGCCGCGTGCTGGGCACGCACCAAGGGCTGAGCTTTTACACGCTGGGGCAGCGCCAGGGGCTGGGCATCGGCGGTGTCAAAGCCAAAGGTGCTGAACTCAAAGCCATCCTCGCCAAAGGCCAGCGCGGCGTGGGCGAACACACGCCGTGGTTTGTGGCGCGCAAAGACATGGAGAAAAACACGCTCTGGGTGGTGCAGGGGCACGACCACCCTTGGTTGCAATACCACGCGCTAACAGCTGACAACCTGAGCTGGGTGGCGGGACAGGCACCTGCCGTAGGGGCGTATAACGCCAAAACACGTTACCGCCAGGCCGATGCACCGTGTCAATTGACCAAAATTGAAGTCGACTCAAGCACGTTTGAGTTGAGCTTCCCACAAGCGCAATGGGCCGTCACACCGGGGCAATCAGCCGTGTTGTATGACGGCGAGGTGTGCTTGGGCGGCGGCATCATCAGTGCAGCCAGTGCATAAACTGTTGTGTCAGGGAGCCTGCATGCGTGCTGGCGACGGCGCAAAGTCCGGAATATTACCCATACCGATTTTTTGTAAACCCAGTCGCTGAGCCGTTGCCATCACACCCGCCACCACCTCGTACTTGGCCGCACGGTTGGGCATCAAGTGAATTTCGGGTTGATCCGTTTTCTGAGCTTCAACCTGCATCCTGGCTTCCAGTGCCGCTCGGTCGGGCACCCATTGGTTATTCCACAGCACCTGGCTATTCGCATTGACCTCAATCGTCACCACCTTAGGGGGCTCGGTTTGCGTTTGCGGCGCGCCCACGGGCATGTCCACATTGACCGAATGCAATTGAATCGGAATCGTGATGATCAACATCACCAAGAGCACCAGCATCACGTCAATCAGCGGCGTGGTGTTCATCTCAACCATCACATCAGGGTCGCCATGTGCCGAATCTGGTTGACCGATATTCATTGCCATAAGTACATCATCTTTCTGATTGAACTCAGTTTTTCTCAGGCGGCTGCGTGATGAAGCCAATGCGCGTTACGCCTGCCGCCTGCAAGGCATACACCACTTGTCCGATGGTGTCGTAATTGGCATGGGCATCACCTCGAATATGGACTTCTGGCTTGACGGCCATGGCTTTGATGGCGTCGAGCTTGCTTTGCAGCGCCTGCGGATTGTTCAATTTGGCATCAAACCAATACGCCGTGCCGCTGGCATCGACCGAAATAATGAGGTTTTCGGCTTGGGTCTGGCGAATTTGGTTGCTCTCTTTGGGCAGACGTACGGCAATTGAGGTGTTCACGGCCGGTATCGTGATCAGAAAAATAATCAGCAGCACCAGCATCACGTCCACCAAGGGCGTGGTGTTGATGTCAGACATCAACGCGTCATCTGCACCCCGACTTTTGTTGAAAGTGATGGCCATGGTCTCTGTGGTCTCTCATCAAGCCGCAGTTTGCCCTGACGCGGGCCTGGCGCGCGCTGCTGGCACGATGGCTGCTTGCGTGGCAGCGGCGTCGGCCAAATCTTCGCGGTCTGCTTGCATCAACAAGCCGGTGTGCAAATCCGAGCCAAAGGCGCGCACTGCATCCATGCCCAGCTTGTTGCGTCGCACCAGCCAGTTGTAGCCCAGTACGGCGGGCACGGCCACGGCCAGGCCAATGGCGGTCATGATCAGCGCCTCGCCCACCGGGCCAGCCACCTTGTCGATGGATGCCTGGCCCGAAGCACCGATTTTTACCAAGGCGTTGTAAATCCCCCAAACGGTGCCGAACAGGCCGACAAAAGGTGCCGTCGACCCCACGGTGGCCAGCACCGCCAAACCTTGCTGCGTGTTACTTTGCACGGTGGCCACGGAACGCTCGATGCTTTGTGCCGTCCAAGTATTTAAATCGACCTGACCGGCGACGCTGCTGTGCTGCTGCACCGCTTCAAGTGAAGTGTCAGCGATGTAGCGAAACGGACTATCAAGCGCCATCGCGTTTGCGCCTGCACGCAACGTTGTCGCTTTTGCGAAGGCTTGTTCGGCGTCTGTGGCCATCGCTTTCAAGCGATGTTGCTCCATGAGTTTACTAATCAAGACATACCAGCTTGCCAGAGACATGATGATCAACAGCAACACCGTGATCTTGGCAACCCAATCGCCCTGCCCCCACATGGCGCCCAGTCCGTAGGGGTTGTCGGCCACCATCGTGCTGGCTGGTTCATTTGCCAGCGCAGGTGCCGTGGTCAACGCGACAGCCGCTGGCCTGTCTGCGCTCTGCGCCAGACCGGTTTGGGCGGTTGGCGTTTGCGCATGTGCTGTAGTGAAGCCGGTAGCGGCCAGCGTTATACCCATCGTCAGTAACGCAACGCAGCACAAACGAATGCACCATGCCATGGGTGGAATGGGGAAGACAACAACAGTAGGGTTTAGTTTAGGCATCGGTGAACTCCTGAGTTCTATTTCAAATCAATTAAATCTCATGCTTACGGGCAATCGCCCTGTAAGGCTCTGTTCGCCAGTGGTATGGCACCCAGTAAACCCGTGTAGGTTTCTTTCCCGCTGGCATTTTTGGCGGGACGCAAGCAATCGGTCTTGGCTGCTTTTTCCATCTCAACTTCAAACTTTTCAGGTCGTGCATTGGGATTCAACTGCGCATTCGATTGCCTGGCCAATTCTCCTGGCCCCCAACCGCCACGTCGACCAGAACTGACATAACCAGAGCCTGCGCTGGGCGAACCCGCCGCCGACCCATTGATCAACCCAGTGGGCGACGAATTCACCAAAGCACTACCCAAGGACGGCGTTCCCAAACCGGGTTGGGCAACCACGCCCGAGCCGGATACCGAAATCGGCATGGATGATCGAGGAGTAGCCGTTGCGGGTGCAGCAGGCGCTATCTCTGCGGCGGTCGCAGGTATCGCCGAGGGCGCTGCCGGTGCGGCTGATTGGGCCGGCGCCGCAGCGCGTACGGGTTCAGCTGCCGGGGCTGGCGTAGGCGCTGGGGCGGGTGCCGGCGCTGGCTGCTCGGGTGTTGGGAGATCGGCTACAGCGTCTGGCTGTGGCTGTGGCTTGGGCGGTGCGGGTGTTTCTACCTTGGGCACTTCTTTGATGACTTCCTTGGGGAGTTCTTTTTGAACTTGCACTTCAGGTGCCTTGATTTCCGCTATTTTTTCAACTACGGCGGGCGGGCCAGGCTGCTCCAGCTTGGGCAATTTGGATGGCTTGGACTCTGACTGCTCAGGCGGTGTGGTGATGGTGTTTTTAACCACGCGGGGTTTCACCACCGGTGGCGGCTTGGGCGGCGGCACTTGAATGGGTGGCAAGGTGATGGTCTTCTTTGGCACGGGTGGGGGTGGCAAGGTGATCGGCAAGGTGAGCGGCACCACCACCTCGCGCAATTCGTCTACTTTACGTTGTACCGGAGCCATCTGCAACAACAGCCAGATCAATGCCATATGCATCACGAACACCGCCAGCAACGCAGGCCGAGACAAGCGTGGGCGGGGTGATGGGTGGGCGGCTGGTTGAAATAGCATCAACTTGCGATAATCGCACAAAACACGTGACATTTTTTTAAGCTCAGTTATTTTGTGTGTCCATACGCACTTTTCCCTCTCGTTTTTAGAGAAGATTTAACTAATAGCCAGTGTATTTATTGACTTTGTAGCTATTTAATTGATAGCAAATACCGTTACAAAGGCTTTTGTCGCCACGCCAGCAGCGCACCCACCCACAGTGCCAGTGCGGAGATCAGTAAACCGCGCGCCAAACCGCCAGTGCCATCGGCAATCCAACCGACCATGGTGGGGCCCACAATTTGCCCTGCTGCAAACACAATCGTGAAAGCGCTGATACCCGCACCCCAGGCACTTGGCGGCAAATTGTGTCGCACCAGCGCCGTGGTCGACGCCACGATGGACAAAAACACGCCCCCAAACAACACGCCAGAAAGTATCAGCGCCGGTTGCCAGCCAGTCAGTGCAGGGATCACAATCGCACAACCCAGCAGCGTGTTGAGCAACGCCAAGCTTTCGCCGCCCTGGTAGCGCTCCAGCAAACCCGCCCAAATACGCGACGATGCCATGACCGCCAGCCCCAATAGCGTGTAAAAAACCGTCACCATCGTCGTCGTCGCTGATTGTTCACGCAAGAGCGCAATGACGAAGGTCATATAGCCGATGTAGCCCACACCGAAAAACCCGTAGCCCACCAAAGCGAATGAAAACGCGCGCCAGCGAAACGTCGTGTTTGTCGCCACGACATCCGCGGTGCGATTTGGCACAGCCTCTATAGCGCCAGTTACTCCGGTTTTCCCTGTAACTTGTTCCGTTCCTTCTGTTCCTTGGCCTACCGCCATTTCTTTCATGGCACTCGCTTTGCCCATCAACACCAAGGTGGCAACAAAACATCCCAGCGCCAAGACCC
This sequence comes from Polaromonas sp., assembly GCA_031426635.1. Taxonomy (GTDB): domain Bacteria; phylum Pseudomonadota; class Gammaproteobacteria; order Burkholderiales; family Burkholderiaceae_C; genus Aalborgiella. Next base: position 53,350 of record JASJPN010000058.1, on the reverse strand, counting down.
ACCACGCCCAGACCCAAGTGTGTGCCATGCCAACCAGCCGAGCTTGCGTGACCTGCTCCACAGCAGGCACCACCAGCGCTGAAAACACAATCCCCAGCCCCGTGCCGCCATAGTACACACCCAGCAACAAACCACTGTGTCCCGGCTCGCGTGCGCCCAATTGCGCAGCCAACAAGCCACCCGCCACAAAGACCCAGGCGCTAACCACGCCAGCGAACAAACGCTGCACCAACAAAGGCGCAGCCGTCGTGAAAAACCCCGTCAACAGCATAAAAATACTGGCCAGGACAGCGCCCACGACCAGCAGCTGCACCGCACCGAAGCGTTTAAGCAAGCGTGACATCGACAACGCGCCCAACAAATAACCCAAAGCATTGACCGTATTCATCGCACCGGCCAAAGTGTAGGACCAACCCAAATCTGCCCGCATCACGGGCAGCAGCAAACCATAAGAAAACCGCGTCACGCCCAGTGAAACAGCCGCGCCCAGGGACAAAACAACAGCTAAAGTGACACTGTGCCGCAAGCTCGACGGTGAGACAACTGAGGGTATATTTTTGTTGGCAGGCATACCCTCAAATTATGTGACATGTTTCTACTTGTGGTCCAAATTCCAAATTAAGTGCGCATCGACAAGCAAACCATAGTAAGTCTTTAAGGCTGTGACTTGCGCTTGTAATGCAGCATGCATCGCCGCAGTCGATTGGCGGCGCGACAGCAGCAATGTTTGCAGGTCAGCCTCACCAAGCGCATAGGCGCGCTGTGTCAGCCCGCTGCTCTCTTGTGTGGCAACCACGCCTTCATTGGCTATTTGCAGGCTGTCGTAGGCCCCCTGAGCCGTTGCGACGGCACTCGCCATCTCGGCTTCAAGCTGGCGCTTCTTGAGTTCGACTTCCAGACGCGAGACCTCCACCGCCGCAAGTGCCTTGGCACTGCGTGTCGCACGAACGCTCCCAGGGATGGGGATACTGATCATGATGCCGGTGATGCGTTCACCATTACCGCCCTCGGATGCCGTGTAAACCCCCAGTGTTGGATCAGGTGTTTTTTCAGCGCCCAGTCGTTCAGCCTGTGCCTGTGCCATCCGCACTTTGGTCTGCGCGATCTTTAATTGATCACTTTCGGCAAGCATACGGTCGCGCCAGAACGCATCCTTTTCTTCGATAGGCAACGCTACAGGTAATGCCAACAGCTGACGCTTTACCCCGGGAAAACGCGTCGACAGACGCGACCAGGTCACGACAACCTGCGTCTTTGCATCATTTTCCAGACGCCTTTGTTCAGCCAGTTCGGCGCGGGCGATGCTTAAGTCTAATTTCGAGGCATCGCCTGCACGAACCCGCTTTTCCACGGCGGCGATGCTGGCCTGCGTAGACTGAAGACTGCCATCAGCCAGCTCGCGGGCACGTTCGGCGGCTAGCCAATCTACCCACAATGCTATCAGATCACGTGCAGATTCATGCAACGCTTCTGCGTAGCGTGCATGAGACTCATCGATGGTTGCCTGACCCAGGTTGCGATCGGCTATGGCCTTAGCGGGAAGCCGTATCGTCTGCTCGACACCCACATTCCACTCCTTAAAGCGCGAACCGTCTGCCACTCTCCGCTGCTGTCCAGCAGCACGAGCGATCCATTCGTAGGGTGATTTATCGAGAATGTCCGCCTCCTGTGAAGCTAAGCCCATGCCGGCCCGCGCTGCAGCAACGACCAAGTCCTGCTCGAGCAACGGACGCGCAATGTCAGCGGGCAACAGTCCAGGGGGATGCGTGGGCGGTGCAGCGTGTGCAGCGACAGAGACGGACAGCAGTCCGATCAAAAGAAAATGAATGTTCATGCAATTTCTCCCGCTTCAACAACCGTCGTCGCCCAATAGCGCAGGCCTGCGCCGACAAATTGCAGTCGAATACTGTCAAGGAAACCCGACATGTTGCTTGCAGAGATGATCACTTGTATCTCCGTGGCGTAGGCTCGACCCAAGACTTGCTCAGTCTGACTGAGTTGCCTGCCTGTGAGGCCATGTGCAGCGATGGGGACGCTGGTGAAAACGATTGGATCAGGTGACATGAGCAACAGATCGAGCAGTTTTTCCTCGATCTCTGGTGGACACAGCAAAGTTAAACAAAGATCAGACATGGGATACCTTTCGTTTTTGGAAAGCGAAGCGTAAATAAAGAATGGGGAGCAGCATCAGCGTCAATACCGTCGCAGTGATCAAGCCACCAATCACCACGATGGCAAGCGGACGCTGGATTTCCGAACCTGGCCCCGTGGCGAACAGCAACGGAATCAGGCCAAACGCCGTAATCGACGCGGTCATCAGCACCGGCCGCAAGCGCCGTTTTGCCCCTTGAATAACGACTTCACTTAACTTCATTCCCTCACTTTGTAGTTGGTTGAAATAGCTAACCAGTACCACCCCGTTTAAAACGGCAATGCCGAGTAATGCAATGAAGCCGACCGATGCAGGAACAGACAAATATTCGCCAGTGACCCACAAGGCAACGATGCCACCGACTAACGCAAACGGAATGTTACTCAAGATCAGCAAGGCTTGGCGAATCGAACGAAAGGTTGCAAATAGGATGATGAAAATGAGTCCCAGGGCGACCGGGACAACCACGGTCAAGCGTGCCGCCGCTCGCTGCTGATTTTCAAACTGACCACCCCACGTGATGCGGTAGCCGGCTGGCAGCGGCGATTTCAGGGCCACCAAGGCCTTGGCCTCCTCGACGAATCCCACCAAGTCTCTGCCGCCTACATTGGCAACAACAACGCTGTAGCGGCTACCCATCTCGCGATCTATCTTGACGGGACCAGAAGCACGCTCCAATGTTGCGACACCCGTCAATGGCACGGTGTTCCCATCTTTGGTCGTGATGCGCATGGCACTGAATTCTGCTGGCGACAAACGCACCGCAGCCGTGCCGCGCAACACAATCGGCGTGCGTCGATTACCCTCAATGACCATGCCGGCGCGTTGCCCCTCGATTTGCGTACGCAGCGCGTCCTGAATTTCATCGACACTCAAGCCCAGGCGGCCAGCTTGCAAACGGTCGACGGTGACCCGCAAATATTGAACACCATCGTTTTTAATCGTGTACACATCTTGATTGCCAGGAACAGTCTGTAGCAACGATTCAATCTGACTCGCGTATTCATTGAGTTTGTCGAGATCAGGGCCAAAAATCTTGACTGCCAAGTCGCCACGTACGCCGATGATCATTTCCGATATGCGCATATCGATGGGCTGGGTAAAGCTGTATTCGATACCTGGCATAAGATCAAGAACCTTGCGCAACTCATCCATCAAGGCCTCTTTACTTTTCATGCGCCATTCACTTGGTGGCTTCAGTTGCAGATAAGTATCGGTCTGATTGAGCCCCATGGGATCCAGACCAATTTCATCGGACCCAGCGCGAGCGACGATACCCGTCACCTCTGGAATGGCCTTCATGATGGCTTGGTGAATCTTGAGATCAAGTGCGGCGCTTTGCTCCAAACTGATCGAGGGTAATTTTTCGATACCAACGATCAAGTCACCCTCGTCCATCGTCGGCATAAAGGTCTTGCCCACTTGCGTGTAGACGACGCCAGCTGCAAGCAACAAGCCAACCGCAACCACCGCCACGGCACGTTGGTGATGCAATCCCCATGCAAGTGCGGGTTCGTAAAGCGCTAAAAGCTTGCGTGATAACCAGGGTTCCTCGTGCTTGACCTCACGCAACAGATACGATGCCAGCACTGGAATAACGGTCAACGACAAGATCAAGGAACCAGCGAGTGCAAATACGATGGTCAACGCGACGGGTACAAAGTATTTTCCCTCAAGACCCTGCAACGTCAGCAAGGGCAAAAATACAGTAATGATGATCAAAATACCAGATGTGACCGGCAGTGCAACTTCGCGCACCGCACGATACACGGTATGCAGACGTGGTAACCTGCCCGCTGTGGGGTCTGTTGCCAATCGCTGCACAATATTTTCAACCACCACCACAGCAGCATCGACAAGCATACCTAGTGCAATAGCCAAACCGCCTAAGCTCATCAGGTTAGCCGACATACCAAAACCGCGCATGAGGATAAAGGCAATCAAGATCGCCAGGGGCAGGACCAATGCCACAGTCAAAGCTGCTCGAATATTGCCCAGAAACAGCACGAGCAGGACGACAACCAAGATCGTTGCCTCCAGCAGCGCCTTCGAAACGGTACTGACTGCCTTGGTCACAAGCGACGCACGATCATAAAATGTCTTGATCTGCACACCGTTCGGCAGGGTCGGCTGTAGTTCAGCCAGCTTCTTGCGAACACCTTCAACCACTTGCCGTGCATTAGCGCCGGCCAAAGCCAGTACCAGCCCCTGAACGGCTTCGTCTTTGCCGCTTTGCGTGACCACACCGTTGCGTGTCAGTGTGCCAATTTTGACTTCGGCTAGATTACCAATCCGCACGGGCGCACCATTTTTCGTTGTCACGACGATGGCTCGCAAATCGTCCAAACTGGCAATACTGCCCTCGCTGCGTACCAGCAGGACTTCTTCGCCCTCGCCAAGACGACCCGCACCATCGTTGCGGTTGTTGGCATTGATCGCCTCCTTGAGCTGCGTCATGGTGACGCCGCTGGCAGCCATTTTGAGTAGATCCGGGACGACTTCAAACGCCCGAACCACGCCGCCAAGCGCGTTGACGTCGGCTACGCCGGGGACGGTGCGCAGCGCTGGGCGGATGACCCAATCAAGCAGGCTACGGCGTTCGACCAAGGAGAGCGCGTCGCCTTCGACGGTAAACATGAACACTTCACCCAAGGGGGTCGTGATCGGCGCCATGCCACCATCGGTACCCGCTGGCAGGGTGTCTGATAATCCACTCAAGCGCTCGCTCACCTGCTGACGCGCCCAATAAATATCCGTGCCATCCTCAAAATCAATGGTCACGTCGACCAGACCATACTTGGTGATCGAGCGCAGTATTCTGGTTTTTGGAATGCCGAGCATTTCTACTTCGATAGGTACTGCAATTCGGCTTTCGACCTCCTCCGGCGTCATACCGGGCGCTTTCATAATGACTTTAACCTGGGTACTCGACACATCTGGAAACGCGTCGATTGGCAACCCGATGTATGCGTACCATCCGGCACCGGCGACCATCAACGTCGCAAGCAGGACAAACAGGCGCTGCGATAAAGAAAATTGAACCAGACGGGCCAGCATTATTTTTTCTCCTTCGCTTCGAGCCATGCGCCTTTAAGGGCGACCACGCCGACAACGGCGATCTGCTCTCCGGCTTGTAACGGGCCTTGCACGCGCACGCGTTGACCAGCACTGACCATGACTTTCACGAGCCTGGCTTCAAAGCCGTCTGAGGTACGGACAAATACATAAGCTTGACCACCCTCATTAGCGATGGCGGCCAGCGGTACATCCCAGCCACCAGAAGTGGCTGGGACGGGTAGCTCAACTGTCACAAATTCCCCTGGGCGCACTTGCATCGTTTTGCCTTCGATCGCTGCCCGAAGAACCACGCTCTGACTGCCAGATGACACGATTGGACTGGCGCTCAAAATACGTGCCGTGATGTCACGACCTGGCACCTTCACTTTCGTTCCTGCCGGCCAACTTGTGCCTTCTGACACCGGAAGCTGGATATCCAGCAAGAGGGCATGAATTTGAACCACATGTAACAAAGCCGTCGCAGCCTCCACGCGTTGACCAGGCTTGACGGTCATCTCAGTCACGATACCCGCTTGCGTAGCAGACAGCGTGATACTGTCTAGCGGCTTACCAGAAACGGCTATGTTTTCGATGGCAGCAGCTGATACCCCGCTTAAACGCAAGGCTGTCTTTGCATGATTCAGTGTCGCACTGGCTTCTTTCAAAGCCGATTGAGTTTCTTGCACCCGGCGCTGCGGGATGATTCCTTCATCAAACAATAGTTGTTCGCGTTGCGCCGCTTGCCGTGCAAGCGTGGCACGGGTGGAGGCCTGAAGTAGCTGCAACTGTAATTGCCCGAGTTCCGGGCTGGAAATACGGACCAGGGGAGCGCCCTGCCGCACAACCTGATTTGGCTGTACGAGTATGTGCGTTACCAAACCAGAAACCGGCGAGCTGACCACCTGCTCCGCCGTTGCAGGAACAACAACTTGCGCCGGGAAGCTCGCCCTGACCGACTCAGCCTGGCTTTGCAATGGCGTAACTTGAATACCCAATGTCTGAATTTGATTATTCGGGACAACGAACTTGACGGAAGGCTCCGCAGCCGGAGCTGTAGAGGAAAAAATACACAGCAGGGTCACCGCCCATGCGCTCAATGATTTGCGGGAGAGTCTTTTTTTCACGGTTTTATCCTTAAGTAGCATCGGAAAATGCCACAAGAGTGACCACGTCAAGCAAGATGACGTAGATATTTATTTATTGGTTGGACGCCACACGGTAGTGGCATCAATTGCGCTTGCTGAACCCTGCGCTCAGCGGGGTTAGATTGGGAAGGAGATTCGTGGTGGACGAAATGGGGGGGCAATATCTGTCGTAGGCACATCAAATAGCTGCGGTAGCTTGATGAAAACATGTGGTGCCGACTTGCTAAAACCATCAAAAATCGAACTGACAAGAAGCGGCTGAACATGGCTAACAGCATGCAGTAGCTGGTTTTCGATATCGCCTGAAGTCTTTGAACTTGAACTGTCTGTTGCTACAAGCTCGGGTGCATCCGTAGCAACAGATGCACCTGGTGCGTAAAAATGCTGGTCAAGTTCATGTGCAACCCATTTTGAGTTGATGCCAGACGTACTCATGCCCATCAGAAAAATGATGCTCATAAATAACGAGGCAACCGCCCTCCAGGTGATACGCATTTTTATCGCTACAAAACCGTGTTTAACCAAATAGACTTGTCTGAGTGAGCCACATCTTTTAAAGTTCCGTCGTGCAAAATTATATTCTTTATCGTCAGAATTTGACTCGGAATTTTCGGTCTGCGCAGTCAAGTCAAACCAGTTATTCCAGTTTGAAGCAACTTGCTTTCTGCGCCCTTTTTTATCCTGCCAGCAGTTTGTTTAACTCACCACTGGCCATGAGTTTGTTCAAGTCAGCGGCACCGCCAACCAGCGTGCCTTTGACAAAAATCATGGGAAATGTCGGCCAACCGGTCCACATTTTCAAGGCATTGCGTTCACGCCAGAAGTTAAAGTAATTGCCATAATCCAAATCATGATGTTTGACGCCTGCCGCATCTAGCGCAGCGCGGGCTTTTTTCGGAAACGGGTTCATCGCCATGCCAACCACAACGACCGGGTGCTTTGCCACGGCAGCTTGCACCTCAGACACGATTTGTTGCTGATTGCTGGCCACTTTGCCTCGAATGGCGGGGTGGATCTTTGATTCATCAAGTAGTGCACGCGGCATGGCTCGTTCCTAAAAATGACGGAGGTCAGATTATCGCCGTCTGCAGCGCTACATCCTTACATCGGCTGCAAAGCTTTGACCTGCTCAGCGCGCCTGACCGTTTGCGCGCCCGCCAAGATAAAGCCCCGCCGTAACCCTTGGTCAGTGACGAACTGCCACAGACCAGGCTCCACCGTTTGCCACCCCCCGGGCGACCCGGGCGGCGGACTCGCGATTAGCAGGGGTAACGCCGGTGTTTTCACCGCTACCGGCATAACGGGAAACACCACCTCGGTGTGCTTACCCGCCAGCGTGGCGGCCAAGGCGCGGGCGGCGCTCATGATGGGCATGACATAGGGAAGCGTCAAACCGTAGGCACTTTGACCCGGCAAATTCGCGTTACCAGCACAGGCGTACTGCGCTGCATCACCCAAAGCGTAGACCTTGGGCGCACTGGTTTGCAGGGCAGCATCGACGGCAATGCCGCGCTCGCATGTCAGGCCAGCAGCCAACGCCAAGCGCGTGTCGGCACGTAAGCCGATGGCGCTGAGCACCACGTCGGCCGCCAACACGTCGCCCTTCGACAAAGTAGCCTGTAACCTAGCCTGCTGGGCACCGTCAGCAGCATGGTTGACCGCTTGCACCGTGGCTCCAAAATGCCAATCCACCCCCAAGTTTTCTAACGCTGCGCGCAGCTGTTCACTGGCTTGCTCAGGCAACAGTGCGCCCAGCGGCCGGGTTGCTGGGTCCACCACGCTGACGGCATATCCTGCATGAATCAAGTCATTGGCAAACTCGCAACCTATCAAGCCAGCACCCATGATGAGTACTCTTTTGCTCTTATTTTCATAGCTACCAAGGCATTCTTCATGCTGGCCAAGTGCCAAATGGAAGCTTGAAAAGTCCTGCAGCGAGTTAACTGACAGGACTTGATCGGCGGCATTGCCCCCCACAGGGACACGGATGGGCGCGGCGCCTGTCGCCAATACCAAGGCGCTGAAGTCATAGCTTTGCTGCTGCGTCGTCACCGTTTTCACATAGGGGTCAAAAGCCAGCACTTGGGTGTGCGCAAGCAGCGTCACACCCTGCGTTTCCACCATCTTGGCTGCGGGTGTGACCACCAGCTGCTCGGGGGTCTTCTTTTGCGCAAAGGCATTGGACAGCGTCGGTTTGGCATAAAAATCACCGCTGTCGGCCGTGATCATCAAAATCGGCGTGGTGCTGTCCAGCTTACGAAACTCGCGCACGGTAGTCCATGCGGCCAGCCCCGCGCCGATGACGATGATGGGATTCAT
>JASJPN010000058.1:41695-44577 GCA_031426635.1 Polaromonas sp. | reverse complement strand
ACCACTTCAAAGTCAGCTTTGGCCACGCCGCAGTCTGGGCAAGCCCACGTGTCGGGCACGTCGCGCCACGCTGTGCCAGCGGCAATACCGTCTTCGGGACGACCGACTGTTTCGTCATACACAAAGCCGCAAACGATGCAAATATAGATTTTCATGGTGTTTTCTTAAAAATAAAAAGCTAAAAAATGAGGTCCGATATCACGCTGCCGCTTTGACGGCATCCAGGCGCGCTTGGTAGTGCGCTGCGTGGCGCTCTTCCACCTTGGCCAAGGCGGCAAAGCGCTTTTGCGCCTTGTCCAGCATGGCTTTGAACTGCGCCGCGTGGACTTTGCTCTCTGCAATCTGCTCATCCATCTCGGCTACCGCAGCTGCATGGCCCTCTAACTCAGCGGTTTTTCGGAAGCCGGGGTACATCTCGGTGTACTCATAAGTCTCGCCGTCAATCGCGATTTGCAAAGCCTTGGCCGGTGTCATGCTCGCTTTGGGGTAGAGCAAATCCAGGTGACCAAAGGCGTGCATGACTTCCTGGTCAGCGGTGGCTTCAAAAGCGAGGGCCGTGTCAGTGTCCCCGGCTTCGCGGGCTAATTTGGCAAAGTAGCGGTACTTGATATGCGCCATTGACTCGCCGGCAAAGGCAGACTCCAAGTTGGCAATGGTTTTGATTTCTGGGCGTTTGGCTGGGGTGGTCATCATTGGCTCCTGTGGTTGACATGAAGGGTGATTAGCATCTCTTGATAGAGGTTTTTAATCGCCACAGGTGTAATGATAGTTTTTTATATTAGTTTATGACAATTGATTTTAACTAATGGATTGATAGTGACTATCGAATAACGGGGGGCAAAACCGAGCCCGGCGAGTCGTGGCAGACCCTCCATCACACAGGCAAGCCCTGAACCAGCAGTACGGAGCGCGTTGGAAGTTCAGCCAGCGATAGCCACTGACCTTCCGACACGGTGCGGTCTGGCTTGAAGTCGTCCGAAGCTGTCACCCCAGCGCGCTGCCAGCGTATGTGCACCAGCCGATCTTGAATATCCAGCGTGAGTTCGACAAAGGGCCAGTGGGCAGGCAAACAGGGAGACAGCGACATTTGCCCCTGGCGAACAGTCAAGCCAATCAAGCTCTCGATGGCGCCGCGGTACAACCACCCTGCCGAGCCGGTGTACCAACTCCACCCGCCACGGCCAACATAAGGTTTTGCGCCGTAAATATCGCCGGCCATGACATAGGGCTCCAACTCGTACAGCGGGCCCTGCGTCGGGTGCTGGTGACGATGGGCTGGGCTAAGCGCCTTGAAACTCTCCCAAGCTGCTTCAGCATCACCCGTTTGTGCCTGCGCCATCATGGCCCACACACCAGCGTGGGCATATTGACCGCCGTTTTCGCGCACACCCGGTGGGTAAGCCTGGATGTAGCCGGGGTTATTTTCCGACTTGGCGAAGGGCGGCGTCAACAAGCGCAACAAACCGGCATCGCGGTCTACCAATTCACGATTCATGGCGCGCATGGCTGGCACCGTGTAGAGGTCGCTGGAAGCGCCTGACAACACCGCCCACGCTTGTGCGATCAAGTCAATTCGGCACTCGTCGTTGGTCTTTGATCCCAAGGGCGCACCATTGTCAAAAAATGCGCGGCGGAACCATTCGCCGTCCCAGCCGTGGCTGTGCACGGCGGTGATCCAGCCCTCACGACTTGTGCGCCAGCGAGCCGCACGCACAGTATCTCCTCGTGCTTCAGCCAGGGGAGCGAAGCGGCTGACAACCGCACATAAAAACCAAGCCAGCCAAACCGATTCACCGCGTCCTTCATGACCGACCCGGTTCATGCCGTCGTTCCAGTCACCCGACCCCATCAGCGGCAAGCCATGAACACCCGTGGCCAGGCTTCGGTCTATGGTGCGCGCGCCATGCTCAAAGACCGAGGCTGTCTGAAGGCTCATTTGCGGCGTGAAGTACGCGTCTTCTGCGCCTTCGGCAATGGCGGGTCCTTCAATAAAGGGCACCTCCTCGTCAAGAATACCAGCGTCACCCGTCACCTCTACATAGTGCGCGCAGGCATAAGGCAGCCACAGCAGATCATCTGAAAAATGCGTACGTACACCTTCTCCGTTGGGAGCGTGCCACCAGTGCTGTACGTCTCCTTCCGGAAACTGACGTGAAGCATTCAACACAATTTGGTCGCGCAATCGTTTTGGCTCGCCGACCGCAAAAGCCATGGCATCCTGCAACTGGTCGCGAAACCCGAAGGCTCCTCCGGCTTGGTAAAAACCCGCTTTGGCCCACAGGCGTGAGGTCACTGTCTGGTACAGCAGCCAACGATTCACCAGTGCATCAAACAGGGGGTCGGGCGTGCGGACCTGAATTTTGCCGAGCAGGCCTGACCAGTCGCTTTTCACCCCTGCAAGTACCTGCTCTATATCGTGGGCATCTTTGGTTTGCCAGGTCTGCGCCAGTTGCTCGGCCTGCGCTGCATCGGCGGCATGGCCTAGCATGAAGGTTACATTCAAACTTTGGCCAGCATATAGGGTGAAATCACAGGCCAGTGCAGCACAAGGGTCGATACCGTCGCTGGCGTTTTGACGCAGCACATGGGGAAGTACGAGCTGACCTGTAGCGTTAAAAAATTCGCTTCGATCGCATGTCCAGTGCGATGGGCCAGGTAGCCCGACCATGGCCAAAAAGGCCGTGCTTGCACCAAACCCGGTCTGACTTTCGCATTGCTGTGCAAACAACACCGGCATTTCTTTATCTTTCCAGACACTGACCGTGCGACGTTCATGGCGGGCAGCGCCCATCTGCCACTCCACCAGCCCCAGCGCGCGCAGATTGCGCTTGCGGGTTCCCAAGTGCTTCAGTTGTACATGGACGAACTTGACCGAATCACTG
>JASJPN010000058.1:21816-41595 GCA_031426635.1 Polaromonas sp. | reverse complement strand
CTATTGATGGCCCATGTAAAGCCGACACCCGCCTCCGACACCTGACACCCAAAAGATGGATTTGAAATAATGTTGACCCAAGGACGCAGCGGGCGGTGATGCCCATCGACCTCAAACTGAAATTCCCCTGTCGCTTGATCGAAATGACCCAGCGGCGCTTTCAATGCGCCGCCCTGCATGGATGGGGTCTTTGGCAACCTTGTCAGGAAGGGGGTGACTGCAGACTCGGTGCTACGCTGCCCCCACGCAGGATCACGCTGGACGGTGACTTGCTGCGCCAGAGGGCGCCCGTCTGCGACGAGAATGATGCGCGCCAAAACCGCCAAAGCGGCCCTTTCAGACGGGTTCACTTCACTCTCAGACAGTAGATAAAAGCCAGCTATATCACTTTGTGGAAAGCTATACTTTGACTGTTGAAAGGTGCGGTCGCGCAGGCCCAGAATGTCCCGTTGCAGCGGCATCAGATAAGAGTTGACTTCACTATTGAGGATCACCAGATCAACGGCCAGACCACAAAAGCGCCACCACGGCTGCGCCCGTAGAAGCGTATGAACCAGTCCTAGTCCGTGACTAGAATGAATGCGCACCAGGATGATGGGCTTATCGCCTGACAGCCCAAACCGCCAGAGCTGGCGCAGATCCACCAAGGCTCGCTCGGTCACGGGTCGGCCAGACGTATAGATCAGCGCTGTGTTGAGATCTTGCAAGGCTGCGTTTTCTTCAGGGGTCAGCCCCAAGTCTCGCAAGCGCACCTGCGCCAGCGTGGCAGCCATGCGTTTGGCACGTTTCACGTGCATGGGCTGCAGGTATTTGTCGATGCGTTGTACCAAATCGCTGGTATTGTCAGCCGCCGCCGTAGCAAAACTCAGCCTGACAATACCCCCTGCTGGCAGGCGCACCTGCACACGCAAACCAGCCACAGGATCGAGTCCGTTAATCGGGGAACCATCTGCCTCTTCAGCTTGGCGTTGTATGGCGGGTTGCCCCGCCGTACGGTTACGTCCGAGGAAAGTACGCCGGTCTGCAATGAAGTCGACCGCGCCCACACGGGCGTCAGAGTCGGCCAGAAAATGCGCCACCACCATGGCTGGGTCTCCTTGCAAACGGGGCTTGCGCGATAGCATCAAGGCACGCCATTGCGGATACCACTCAGTTTGCAAGAAAAGGTTGGAAAAGGCGGGGTGCGCCTCGTCAGCATGCGGATCAGTCAGCACCGCCTCAAAGCATGAAATCACCTCTAACGCCATACCGGCGCTGGAGAGGTTCTGCAACGTGACTGTCCGTAGTTCTGTATCGTCCTCTGGGCTAACCAGCACGGTCGTGATGATTTCCAGCACTTTTGACGAGGCTTCGAACTGCACCCGATCGGCAAAAAACGTGGCTTTGTATTGCCAGTCGGGGTGCGGGGCTGGGTGGAGCGTCACTGACGACGGGTGGGCGTCGCCTTCCGCACAAAGGTAAATAAAGGTGCCGTACTGATCACGTAGTGCGTCGTCGCGCCAGCGCGAAATATTGTAATTGCTGTCGTGGCCATGCCACCTGCTCACGCCGGCGCCGTTGGCGCGCAACACCACGCTGTAACAGCCGTTAGACAACAGCTGCGTGGGCTGCTGCCCAATGGTCACTGGATCTATGTCGCGCGATTGGTAAAGTTTGACCTCCTCCAAGCCCTGAGACTCGGGCTGGATACGCGGATCGGCAGTTTTGATGATCTGACGAGGCGTTTTTTCGTGCAACAGCGAATCGTAAGCCTGCACCAAAGGAGCGCTGGCGAACCATCTGCGCGGTGCCTCATCGCACAGTACATTGCAAAGCGCCACCAATGACATGCCTTGGTGATGCGCCATGAAGTTATTAACCAGGCTGAACACCTGCGCGCCGGGCTGTCTGGATACAGTGAAGTCCACAGCATCCATGAAACCATATTCTCCTCTAGCACCGAGTAGCTCAAGTCTTCGCAAATTCGCAACAGCCTGTTGTGGCACAAACATGCTGGCCAGGACGCTGGCATAAGGTGCCACCACACGATCACCTAGAGGTGTACGTCGCAGGGCGAGTCGCGGTACGCCAAAAGGTGAATATTGGTACGCAAGCGTATGATCCTGGCCAAAATAGGCCGACTCGGATACGCCCCAAGGCAACTGCTGCGCCTTGGCAAATGCCTGCTGCTCCATCACAGCGGCACGTCCACTGACATGCAGCAAACCTTGATCGGGTTCAGTCATGACCAGCGAAGGCAGCAGGTACTCAAACATGGAGCCCGACCACGACTTGAGCCCTGGCGTCACACCGACCGTTAGAAAAGAGCGTCCCAGGGCTCCCCAATGACGTCGTGGCACATCGCCCTTGGCGATCGCCAAAAAGCTGGTCAGCCTGGACTCGGAAGCGATCAGGTCATAATAACTTTTATCGAGCAACTGCTCATGCGCGCGCAAGCCGATATGAAAAAAGTGCCGCTTGGCACTATAAAGTCCGCTGAAATTCATCGCCATAAACAAACGCTCACAGCGGTCGGCAAGTTGGTTGAGCGCTGCCGCCTGAATCGCCGGTGTGTCGTCTCCATGCGCAAACTGACGACAGGCCTGCGCCGTTGCCAACAAGTGACCCGCCAGATTGCCACTATCTACAGTAGACACATAGGCGGGGGTAAGCACTTCCAGCGTGCGTGTTTCATACCAGTTCAGCAAATGGCCATGGTGCTTGGGCAACTGATCAACCGTGCCTAAAGTGGCTTCCAACCGCGTGATGAGGTTAGCCGTCGTGATCCACCCAAACTCGTGAGCGCTCGCTGCGGCCAACAGGTACAGCCCAATGTTGGTGGGCGAGGTCCGGTGGGCGAGGGTTGGTTCGGGATCCAGTTGCAAGTTGTCTGGCGGCAAATGATTGTCTTCAGGCCCAACCGTGCGCTCAAAAAATTGCCAGGTCTGCCGGGCCAACTGATACAAGTAGTCACGGTCTTTAGCATCCAGCTTCTGACTGCTTGGGTATGCGGCTGGTTGACTGGCCCACCAAGCCATCAAAGGAGCCAACGCCCAAAGTAGAAAAATTCCAACCCCCATCTCAGGATAGGGACGCCAGAAAGCGGCCACAGCTAGCGCAAGACCAAAAATAGACGTCGTTGCATGGCTGCGGACAAAGGAGCCCCACGCATACTTCGCTGAAGCCTGTGCCTGAGCTGCCGTTGTCCATTCAAGCAGGTGCTTATGACTGAACGCCATGCGCCACAGGGCTCGTGCAATCGCGTCAAACATCAGCCCAGCCTGCACAAGAAGTTGACTGAATTGCCATAACGTTGCCAACATACTGCGCAGCACATCACGCGCGCCAACACCAAAAAAGTGCAGCCATGCGATGCCGCGCCGCCTGGGCGCCAACCCCGCCAACGCCCCCACTCCCGGGCCCACCCAGTAAGCACAGAGAACGAATACGAGAGCCGTTAAAACCGACAGTGAACCCGTAAAAATGACCCACACCAGCAGCAGCAGCGACGCGGGTGCGATGAGAGAGCGACGCAGGTTGTCCAACATACGCCACAAACCCAGTGCGTCGATACCAAAGTATCGCGCCTTCAACATGAGGGGGAGCAACTGCCAGTCCCCGCGTGTCCAGCGATGAACTCGAGATGCAGCAACCCCTGCGTGATGCGGCTGATCTTCCACCAGCACCACGTCGCTCACGTAGCCACAACGCGCGATACTGCCTTCGAGCAAATCGTGACTCAAAATGGCATCAACAGGCAGCCTGCGGTCCAAAACTGCATGAACGGCCGCCACGTGAAGCAGCCCCTTGCCTGTGAATGTACCTAAGCCAAACAAGTCTTGATACAAGTCAGAGGTGTCGCTGCTGTAAGGGTCCAGGCCGCATTGCCCTGCGAACATGGCATGAAATGGCGAACGTTCATGCGCGCTTGAGAGCAGCGTGACGACGCGCGGTTGCAAAATCCCGTAGCCTGCGATAACGCGTCTGTTGATGCGGTCGATTTGTGGTGTATTGAGTGGGTGAGCAGCGATAGAAACCAGATCTCGTAGCGAACCTGCGGGCAAACCGGTGTCACTGTCTAGCGTGAGCACATAGCGTATACCTTCTGCCAAACGCATGTTGGAGCTCAGCGTCATGAACGCGGACGCAGAGCCCTCGGCCAAGAGTCGCAGCAACTGCTCAATCTTGCCACGTTTGCGTTCCCAGCCTATCCAGCGACCCTCCGTGGCCGACCATGTGCGCGAACGGTGCAACAGCACAAAACGCGGTGCCATGCCATTCGCAACAGGATAAGAACGATTGAGTTCACCTAATTTCATCAGGATGTCATCGAGTAAAGCCTGATCGGAAGCAAGTGTTGGCGTGTCCGCATCGATCCAATCTGTCAAGAGCGCAAATTGGGCATTGGTTTCACGGTTAGACAGCCAATGCAGGCCAAGACGGTGAACGAGCTCACTGTTTGATGCGGCTCCGAAAAGCATGCAGGGCATCACCACCAGAACACGATGCTCAGCCGGAATGCCCGCGCTGAAGTCCAGCCGGGCCAGCGGCTGAATGCGCGTGGATTCAGCAATGAGACGGTTGATGAGTGATGCCACCGCCTCGGACGCTGGCCACGCCATCAAAAACAGCGCTACCCAGCTGCTCCAGTGCAAGGCGGATAGAGGATGGACGGCCCAGTAGAGCACGGCTGCCGTGCCAGCCAGCCAGGCGGCCACATAAACCGGCAAGCGCCAAATACGTTGTATTTTTAGCCACGAAAAGGTCTTGCCGGGACGGGCCGCCTGACAGACGATGTCAAGTAGCAGCGCACGACCAAGCCCAATCAGGTAGTAGCCCGCCGTCCGCGCTGCAATCGAGTTATTGGGTCGGCGTGCTGCCGCCAGTACGGCCTCCGCGATGACCCGTTCGGGCACCCCGGTCTGCTGTGCCAGTCTTTCCATGGCATGCGTGATCTGTTGACGGGTCATCTCGCTTTCTTTGGAAAAATTGCGCAAGCGACGTAAAACCTGCAAGGAATGGCTCACAGGCTCGATCAGTTCACTCCACTCAATCTGTCCGATCAGTCTGAGCATTGTGATGATGTTGCTCACCGTGAGGTTAGACGCCACCTGTGTCGTTTGTCCTTCATTGATCATCTCAAGAACATCCAGGCAGTGTTGCTCCGTCCAGCGAACTATGGAAGAAACCGGTTCACCCCGCTCAGCAGACATGCGCTGCCACAGCTGGGTAAGATAGATGCGCTTGAGGCCACTGTCTTGCAGCAGTGCGTAAATATCATCAAATTCTTGCGGGCGAAAGCTATTCGATGCATCCCATACGGCGTGGGCGACCTCGCGCGCGACCATATTCCTCGCAATATGGTCCGCCATACGGCGCAGATTTTCCAACAGCACAACACGCAAGGTGGTTGGCAAAGCCCAAAGCTCACCCAGACTGAGCTCTCCGATTTCCTGATAAGCATGCAGGAATGCGGTAAAAAGTACCGAATCGAGCACACTGTCCGTATGCGCAACGTAGGCCCAGGCAATGCCATACACGCGAGGCAACCCCTCAAGTGGTTTGTCGACGAGCTTGGGTAGATCGGCGTAATAGCGTTTGGGTACGCCATCCTGAATCTCTTGAAGTTGCGCCTCAATCAGGTAAAAGTTATCGAGCAACCATTCAGCTGCCGGTGTAACGTCGTGACCGCTTTGTGAAGTAACCGCGATGTAGTCATACGCTTGACGAAGTGCTGTTATATTTTCCTTGACCCGCGGAAAAAAAGCGGGTCCTTGGTAGGCCCGCCCGCTGGGTTGAATAACTTGTGCTTTGGCCAGACTGCGGCCATGCTCCTCAAAGCGTTGCGCTCCAAAAAGCTCTGCCCGTATGGGTTGCTGTACTTCCCCGTGACCAACGAGGAGTAAATTCCTGGCATACGGACTTAAAGAATCCAGCAGGGTCGCGACTGCCGTAGCCACTCGACTAAGCTAAAGTAATCAAACTTAGACTAATTGCCACCAGTGCGGCTACTGTAACCAGGTGCGAACAAACCATCACACCGGTGGATTGAAGCGTCGCGTGGAAGGTAAAGAAACGACTGCGCGAATGGGCACAATGGCTCATGTGAGAAGCGAGGTTTGCCGTGTCCGCCGACACAAAGTCAATACCACCTACAGGTGATGGAAAATGGGTGTTTATGTTGAAGGTCGTCATGATTTTTCGTTCCGAGAGTAAGCATGGTTAACGACGGCAAGCGCTAATTAAGGACGAATAACCATGTCGTGTCAACCCAAACTTGAAATATCAACGAACCATGATGTCATTGCGTACGGACCTGACGTTCTTCACACCACGGGCCAAGTTTTCAGCCTGCATTTTTTCAACGTTCGATTTGGCAAAACCAGACAACTGAACTGTGCCATTGAGGGTTTCAACACTGATGGAGGAAGCTGCAACTGTCTTGTCCTCGACAAACCTGGCTTTGACAGTGGCTGTGATGGCGGTATCGTCAACATAGGCACCCGCAGTTTCCTGACCTCGGCCAACAGCGCAGCCCGTGCTGCCAATGATGGTGATGCCGGCCAAGGCGGCGAATGCAATTGCGCGAGCGTATTTCATAATATTGTCCTTTTGTGTTGATCTAATTGAACTGGTGCAAAGTTAAAAGCCTGTCGATTTGCGGCACCACGCCTATCGACCTGCGGTAAAAAAGATGGATAACAGACTGCCCAACGACAACCAGCTTTTACATGTTACTTTTTGACCAAACTGATCACAAAAGTGATGACAGCCATGATGGCAAAGATGATGAAAAGAATTTTGGCGATCTCAACGGCACCCGCCGCAATGCCCCCAAAACCAAAGATGGCCGCGATCAAGGCGACCACGAGAAAAACGACAGAATAATGCAGCATGACGGACTCCTTGTCAGGACTGAATTGAAAAGTATTTCTTTTGAAATACCTTTAAAACACCCTGAACCAAGGTTAATGGCTGCGTCGTTTTTTCTTCATCGGTGAAGCCCCTGCGCCCGCGTCAGCCACATGGCCGAGGCGCTGTAAGCGTTGGCTGACAGTGGTTTAGAGCACCTTGGGCAGAACAGCTGAAATTTGCGTTCCGTAACCTTGTGATGAGGTAATGGTCAGGCGACCGCCAGCCGCTTCCACGCGGTGGCGCATACCCAAAAGACCATGGCTGGTTGAGCCGACGCCGCTAATTTTGAAACCGTTGCCGTTGTCCTTGACCGTGACGGTGATGTAACCATCAAAGCTGTGCAAGCTGATCTCTGCTTGTTTTGCCTGTGCATACTTGCCGATATTGGTCAGCGACTCCTGCACCAGCCGGTAAACCGTGAGTTGTGCCGCGCCCCCAAGTTCGACGGTCTCCAGGTCGGTCGTGACCATTACCCCATTGTGCTCTTCAAATTCCCGTGCCAAAATTTCCAGTGACGGCGCCAGACCCAGGTGGGACAAGGAGGAAGGTCGCAAATCTTCAACGATGCGGCGCGTCATCACGATCACGCTGTTCAGTGTGGTGGTCAGATGCTCAAAGCGTTCCGCAGCCTCCGGCAAATTCACGGTCAGGCGCGCTTTCAGACGGGCGACATCGAGTTTTGCCGCCGTCAGCAGGGCGCCAAATTCATCGTGCAGTGCGCGCGCCAGATCACCCCGTTCGTCTTCTCGCACATTTTGCAAGTGGGTGGCCAGTTGGGCTAAATTGGCCGTACGCTCCTTCACCAAGGACTCCACCTGATCACGCTCCCGTTTCAACGAATCCTGCTCGCGCTGGCCGGTCGCCAGTAAGACCTTGGTTTGCCGCAGGTACAGGTAAAAAGCCAACAAGCCGGTCATCGCCAAAAGGGCAATGGCAACACGTGACAGCCGCAGTGTAATTTGGATCTGCTCCTTCCCTTGTGCCATTTTGTCTGTACTGCTCAGGCTCAGCTTGATGACTTGCGCACGAATTTCATCCATGTACTTGGTACCAACCTCCGTGTTCAAGACAAACCTCCAGGCATCTTCTTTGCCTTCTTTACGCATGCGCACGGTCATATCTAGCTCGCCTAGTTTGCGCGATATTTGCCGGGACAAGATGTCAAATTCCGTCAACTGGTCAGGATAAGGGATGAGCAGCTGGTGCAGCGCATCCAGGGTCTGGTTGATTTCCCCAGCGGCGGAGTTGTAAGGCTCAAGATAGCGCGCATCACCCGAAAGTAAATAACCCCGTTGCCCGGTTTCAGCATCAATCAACTGTCCAAGTAATTTATTCAATGTCGTGAGGGTTTGCCCGGCTTCCTCAATGTGCGTCGTCGCAGCTGTCGACTTTGCAAAATTTGTATCATTAAAGAAGAATAAGACCGCTACCCCCAGTATGGCCAGCGGCATGCTGATCGCCATTTTGGGCAGTTCAAATTTTCTCATGGCAGGCTCCTCGGTGCGTCGTTCGTGGTGGTGTTCATTGCTCTGATCAGCAATTCGTCAATAATGGGGGGGTAACAATCAATGCGGACTAGAAAGACAGCGACATGATAAAAATCGGAATTGTGGACGATCATGCTATCGTGCGCTCAGGTCTCAGGCAGTTTTTCTCGGATCACGTGGATTTGCGCGTCATGGGCGAGGCTGCCAGCGGCCGCGAAGCGATTGACTTGGTTCGCATGGTCGAATTGGATGTTTTGGTCATGGATTTGTCCATGCCGGGTCAGAGCGGCATGGACGCGCTGGCCATGATCCGCGCCAAAGCGCCCGATCTCGGCATTCTCATTTTGAGCGGCTACCCGGAGGAACATTACGCGGTCAACCTGATTCGTCAAGGTGCCAGCGGCTACCTCAACAAGGGCTGTGAACCGCTTGAAATTGTCGACGCCATCCGAGTGATCTCGTTGGGAAAACGCTACATCACGCCGGCAGTAGCCGAGCTGCTGGCGCAACAACTGAGCAAACCCAGCAACTTGGCGGCGCACGAACAATTGTCTGAGCGGGAATTTCAGGTTTTCTTGAAACTGGCCACAGGGGAAACGGCCGGTGATATTGCGACGACGCTGTCGCTGAGTGTCAAAACCGTCAGCACCTACAGAAGCCGTGTGATGGAAAAGATGAGCCTGGCCTCGAACAGCGACCTGACCTATTACGCGCTCAAAAACAAACTGATTGACTAATGTCCATAATGTCCACGACCCGTCTGTCACGGATGACACCGTTTTCACAGCTTTAGGGCGGGTCATTCGCAGCCAAACTGCCACTGTCGTTGAGATGGATGCAATAGTCTACCAAAGCGTCAATTTCGTTGGATTTATCAAACACAGCGTCGGCACCGAGTTGTGTGCAACGCTTGCGCACATCTGCTGTGATGTAGTTGCTCAAGACGACCACCTTTTGCGCCGGCTGGCGCTGTCGGCAAGCGGACAGCACGCCCAGCCCGTTGCCTTCCCGCAAAAACAAATCAACGATGGCCAAGTCCCAAACCTCACATTTGTCTGTCAACCAAGTTGCCCCTTCGCTTTCATTGTCTGCCGTGCCTACGGCAGTAATGCCAACCAACTCTTCTAACGTGCTAATTAAATTCTCTCGAATAATCAGGTTATCTTCAACAATATAAGTTTTAAGTTTCATAGCTCGCCGGGGGTTCTGCATATGAATATAACTTATGCGTGTAGACCATTGTGCCAGTGATCGCATCCGGCGCGTGTAGGACAATGCCTATACCCTGCACGCACGAACCAGACAGAACCCCAATGAGGCAGCACCCCAATTCGAGAAATCGCACATGACGAATAAACTAGGGGAAAGTAACGCCCGGCGTGCCAGAGACCCACGGGGCGTAGGGCTGCATCACCCGCGCGAATGGTTTGGAAGCTTCTAATGTCGCCAACCAGGCCTGCAACCGCGGCCAGGGCTGGACTGCAAACCAGGCCGCATCGGTGTGTGCAAATTGCCGGATAAATGGCATGATGCCAGCGTCAGATATACCAAAGCAGCCGCCAAAAAAATAGCTGCTTTGGCCTAATTGGGTGTTTAATTCTGCCGCAAACTGCGCTGCTGCCGCGCGGCTGGCCACAGCATCGGCACCTGTAAAGCGCTGTGGATATTTATAGCGGTCAAGGTGGTGTTTGAAGTCGCCATCACAGCGCGAGATCAACGCCAGCGCATCATCTAAGCTGCCATTTTCTGGTTGCAGCCAGTGCCCAGGGTCACGTTGATTCAGTGCCCACAGCATGATGTCCTGACTTTGGTCAATGCTCCGGCCGTCCACGGTTTGCAACACCGGCACCGTGCCTTTGGGTGACGCAGCCAGCAACTCGGCGGGTTTGTTTCGCAGTACCACTTCGCGCAACTCGCAACGCACACCGCTGGCTAACAGGGCCAGCCGCGTCCGCATGGCATAAGGACAGCGGCGAAAGGAATAGAGAATGGGTAAATTCATCGCCAAACCCCAGATGGGCGGCTATTTGGCGGATTCTGCGCTGGCGGCGTCTGCGGGCAACTTCTCTTTGCGCGGCATTTTGACGCCGATGTAGGGTTGATGGCGCTTTTTAGCCAGCTCAATTTGGCGCTGGCGCTCCAAAAACCGCCCTTTTTGCTCGTCGGTTTTGCTCTCATGACAGTGCGGGCAGCTCAACCCCAGCACAAAATGGGCGGATGCCATGTCGGTCTGACTGATCGGCTCGCGGCAGGCGCGGCACAAACCGTAGTCGCCCACCTTTAAACCCTGCCCCACCGTGACGCGCTCGTCAAAGACAAAACATTCGCCCTGCCACAGGCTCTCTGCCTCGGGCACGGTCTCCAGGTACTTCAAAATCCCGCCCTCCAGGTGATAGACCTCGTCAAAACCTTGTGCCTTCAAGTACGCTGTCGATTTTTCGCAACGGATACCGCCGGTACAAAACATGGCAACTTTGGTTTTTTTGTCGACTTCATTGGCTTTTTTTGCTTCTGAATCTGCAATTTTGGGCTGCTTCATCAACCAGTCTGGAAAGAGTGAAAAACTTTTGATGCGCGGGTCAACAGCCCCTTTGAAGGTGCCAATATCGACCTCGTAGGTGTTGCGCGTATCAATCACCAGCACATCCGGGTCACTGATCAGCGCGTTCCAGTCTTGCGGCTTGACGTATTTGCCCACCACTTCATTGGGATTGACGGTGGGTACGCCCATGGTGACGATCTCGCGCTTGAGCTTGACCTTCATCCGGTAAAACGGCGGTTTGGTTGACCAAGACTCTTTGTGCTCCAACGTAGCCAAACGCGGGTCAGCGCGCAAGTAGGCCAGCACGGCGCGCACACCCGCCTCGGGCCCAGCGATGGTGCTGTTGATGCCCTCGTTGGCCAGCAAAATCGTGCCTTTGACGGCCTGTGCCTCGCAAAATGCCAGCAAAGGCGCTTTGAGATCAGCGTAATCGCTCAACTCGACGAATTTATAAAACGCGGCGGTTAGAAAGCGCGCTACAGAGGGGGGCACTAAAAAATCAGTCATATACGCTGTATTTTATCGGATCATGACAAAAGCCCACTGCGTGGCCAGCATCCGCGCCGGCACAAGCACCCCCCCTGATTATTTGAAACGGTAGTGGTCGCGATTGATCACCGCAGCGACACCGTTGACATCTTCCGGAAACATGCCCAGATTGAGGTCTGTGTTGCACTGATCCACCATGCCGCGCAAGAAACCCGCTGTGTTGATGCGGCCCAACGGCCGGTAGATAGCGTTGCCATCACCGCCGACTTTTTGCTGATGACAGGCGACGCATTTGTGCTCTGCAATCAACTTTTCGCCCAGTTGCAGATCCGCGTCACGAAAAATTGCTGGTACCTGCGCCAAAACCTGCCCAGCTAGCAAGCTGCACAGCAGTAACGCAGAGTGTGCCAAAAAATATTGCATGTGATCGCCTCGCCCACCAAGGGCAGTTTCCAGCGCGCCAAGATGAACGCACCTCCATTGTCAACGCTTATTCTTGACAGAGCAAGTGTTCCAGCCAAACAAGGCATAAGGTGGGCACCAGCCGATAGCCGCTGTGCCGAGCATCATGGCACCAACCACATACCCTGCCCACGCCCAAGCGCCGAAGTTCCCTGCGTAGGCCAGACCCAAGAGAACCAGGCCAATCACGGTGCGTAAAATGCGATCCATACTGCCCATGTTAGGTTTCATGCTGTTTTCCTTTTAAGTAATGAATGATGACTAAACAACGCCTATTGAACGCGTTGACGCCCATAAAGTCTGTGACTTCAGTCACACACCTTTAAGCCCGCGGTCAGCGCATGCAAGGCCGCTCTGTCGCTGATATGGATGTGCTCGCGCGACAAGCGGACCCAGCCTTCGCGCTCAAACCGGCGCAGCAAGCGCGTCACCACCTCACGCACCGTGCCCAGCTCGTCCGCCAGCGCTTGGTGGGTACGCTCAAGCTCTTGGCCATGCCCCAAGAGCGCCGCCGCGAGTCGCTGGTCGAGCTTGCGAAAAGCAACCGCATCAATCAAGCTGGCCAAATCAGCCATGCGGGCCGCAAACAGACCCAGTACCTCGTTGCGAAACATGGGGGTTTCTAGCCATTGATGAAAAATCGGCGGCGGAATCAACAGCATCGTGGTGGCGCGGGTGGTCACGCCGTAAGCGGACAGCAGGTCATGGCGAAAGAGGCAGGCCGACGACACCAGACACAGTTCGCCCGGCAGCACGCGGTACAGTTCCAGTGAACGGCCCTCCCCCGAGCGGCGCGACACCCGCACCTCGCCCGCCAGCACCATCGGAAATCCTCGACAAGGTTGATTTTCCTCAAACAAAACCGAGCCAGATGGGATTACCATTCGACGAGCTGCGGCACCCAAACTGGCCAAGGTGGGCTGCACATGGGCCAGCGCGGGGTAGCGGGAGACGGGGTCGGTCATAGGGGCTGGGACTTGCGTTCGGTGGGGTCGTGGTTGCGTTAAGCAACTTATTTGCATTATGCCGTGTAGGCTATTGAACTTATCGTTTAGCACTCCCTCCAAGAGAGTGCTAACATACCAAGATTGGCTTGAACTAAGGAGTTCTTACATGTCTACGACGATGAATGCTTTGCAACCTGTGAATTCTTCTGCCGTGGCGGCGACCCACACGCTCGCTGCCGCCCCGTGGGGACTGGTACCCTCTTTGGGGAATTTGGACGCCTATATTTCGGCGGTCAATCGCATGCCCATGCTCACCTTGGAGGAGGAGCAGCGGTTTGCGAAAAACTTGAAAGAAAACAACCACTTAGATTCTGCGGAGAAGATGGTGTTGTCGCACCTGCGCCTGGTCGTCTCGGTCTCCCGCAAGTATTTGGGCTACGGCCTGCCGCATGGTGACTTGATTCAAGAGGGCAATATTGGCCTGATGAAGGCGGTCAAACGCTTTGACCCCGACCAGGGCGTGCGCTTGGTAAGCTACGCGATGCACTGGATCAAGGCGGAGATCCATGAATATGTGCTGAAAAACTGGCGCATGGTCAAAATGGCGACGACCAAGGCGCAGCGCAAGCTGTTTTTCAACCTGCGCTCAATGAAGCAAGAACTAAAAGCGGATGCGGCTGCGGCAGATGGTTTGACCCACAGCGCGACTTTGAGCAAAAGCGAGATCGGTCTGATGGCCAGGACCCTCAACGTCAAGCCCGAAGAAGTGGTTGAGATGGAAATGCGCCTCTCAGGCGGCGATGTGCTGCTCGACCCCAGCCCGTCGGATGACGGCGAAGAGGCCTTTGGCCCGATTGCTTACCTGTCTGATACCCGCCACGAACCGACGCAAATGATTGAGTCGCACCAACGCGATGTACTGGCCAGTGACGGCATTGCCGCCGCCCTGGCCGGCTTGGACGAGCGCAGCCGCCGCATTGTCGAAGAGCGCTGGCTCAAGGTCAACGACGACAATTCAGGCGGCATGACGCTGCACGACCTGGCGGCGGTGTACGGTGTCAGCGCCGAGCGGATTCGGCAGATTGAGGTAGCGGCGATGAAGAAGATGAAGATAACGCTGGCGGAATTTTCCTAAAGTAAAGTTGCTGCCTTGAGCACAATTCAAACGCCAAATTAGCCTTTAGCCGGCGTGTTTATTACTTTCTATGCTATTAATTTAATAGCGTAGAAGGCTTTAAAATCAATCACCTGTGCGTCAACTCACTTGAGCAACAGCGCGATATCCGAGGCTAAGGCTGGCGCACCGCTGCCGTAGCGGGTGTAAAGCCGCACTTTGCCGGTGGTGTCGTAGACATAGCTGCCTGCCGAGTGGTCCATGGTGTAGCTGGTGGGGGTTTTGCCGGGCGACTTTTTGTAATAGGTTTTGAAGTCTTTGGCAACCACGGCCAACTTGTCCGGCGTGGTGGAGAGGGCCAAAAAGGTGGGGTCGAAGTTGGCCATGTAGGCTTTGAGGACTTCAGGCGTGTCGCGTTCTGGATCAATGGTGATAAACAGGCCTTGCACCTTGTCGCCGTCTTTGCCCAGCAGCTTTTTCACCTCGGCCAGTTCCGCCATGGAGGTCGGGCAGACGTCGGGGCATTGGGTATAGCCAAAAAACAAAACGACGACTTTGCCAGCGAAGTCTTTGATACTTCTGGGCTTGCCGTTGTGGTCCAGCATCGCGCCATCAGCGGCGAAGTCTTTGGCATAGTCGGCACCGGTAATGTCAACCGACTTGAACTGCAACTTCGTCTCTGTACAGGCCATTAAAATGGTTGTAGATGATGTAATCATTGCCATGGTAGCTATTGATTTAATAGCTACTTGTAAGGCAGTACGTTTGTTCATGGATGTGGGCGTGAGCATGGATTTATCCCGTCAAAGAAGGTAGTGATCCATCAACAGTGCCGCAAACAGCACACTGAGGTGAATCAATGAAAAACGGAATGTCCTGCGGGCTAAGGCATCCGAGTAATTGCGCCATAGCGCGAAAGCGTAACCGGTGAAGCCAATACTCACCAGCACGGCAACGATCAAGTAGAGCCACGAGCTCATACCAAAAACAAAGGGCATCAAACACGCCGCAAACAGCACCAGGGTGTACAAAAGCACATGCAGACGAGTGAATTCATTGCCGTGGGTGACAGGCAGCATGGGCAGGCCCGACTTGCGGTAGTCTTCCACGCGGTACAGTGCCAGGGCCCAAAAGTGCGGTGGTGTCCACAAAAAGATGATCAAGAACAAAATCAAAGCCTCGGGTCCGACATCACCCGTCATGGCCGCCCATCCCAGCACGGGCGGCATGGCACCAGATGCGCCACCGATGACGATGTTTTGCGGCGTGAGTGGCTTCAAAATCACGGTGTAGATCACGGCATAGCCAATGAAGGTGGCAAATGTCAGCCACATGGTCAATGGGTTGACCCACACATACAGCAGCACCGAGCCGAGCGCGCACAGCGTAGCCGAGAAAATGAGGGTTTGCGTGTCGCTCAATTCACCCTTCGCCGTGGGTCGCCAAGCGGTGCGTTTCATTTTGGCATCGATGCCTTTTTCAACAATGCAGTTGAAAGCAGCCGCCGCGCCAGCGACGAGCCAAATACCCGCGCAAGCCATCAAGCCCAGCTTGACTTCGCCCCACGTGGGCAGGCCAGGCACGGCCAAGACCATACCAATCAAGGCGCAAAAAACGATAAGTTGCACCACGCGCGGCTTGGTAAGTGCGTAAAACTGTTGAAAAACGTTCATGAGGAATTTTAAGGGCGCGTTTTGATATTGAAGTTGAGTGGCCTGCTAACCACCGTGTTGCTGAGCGTCCAAGTCATCAAAAGTACGAGAACGGCCGCACCAGCGGTGTGTGACAGAGCGGCTATGAGCGGCCAATCGAGTACCGCGTTGCTCAAGCCAGTGACAAATTGCCACACTGCAATACCTGCAAACCAGCGCGCGTGGCGCTGCATGGGCCGAATTTGAGACAACTGCCAAGCCAGCCAGCCCAGCGCTAAAAGCAGCGCATAAGCCACCAAACGGTGTGTGTAGTTGATCGCAGTGAGGGCTGAGAATGGAATGTGATCTGCCGTGGAAGTGAGTCCTAACTCTCGCCACAGGGTAAATCCCTGGGCAAAGTCCATCTGTGGCCACCAACTATTTTGGCAATCCGGGAAGCTGGTGCATGCGAGTACCGCGTAATTGGTGCTGACCCAGCCACCGAGCGCGATTTGTAACCAAAGCAGGGCAAAGGTGGCGATTAACCGTGTACGAAGGCGCGCACTGATTGACGCCAGGCTCAGGGGCTCACTCACTTTTGCATAACGTGCTGCTTGCATAGCCAGCAACATCAAGAGCACCAAGGCACCCAGCAGATGCAACGTCACAATTGCAGGAAAGAGCTTCCATGTGACCGTCCAAGCACCAAAGGCGCCCACCACACTCACCCAAACCAAACTCAAAGTGGGCCACCACGGGCTGATCTGAAATTGCGCTTCAGGCTGAAACTGGGACAACACCCGCACCTTGTTTGCTGCGCGTTTTGCCTGCTGCTTTGAACGGTACAGCGCCCACCAACTGCTGGCCGTCAGCGTCAAAATCAACACCCCTACGCTGGTGGCCAAGTAACGGTGTAGCATTTCTATCCAGGCTTTGCTATGCGTTACGGGGCCGGTGGGCATGGCATGTTGCGCTGCTGCAATGCTGCTGTTGGCGCCAATGGGGCTGGCACTTCCGTAACAACCGGGCCAGTCGGGGCACCCCAGACCAGAATCAGTTAGCCGTGTGAAAGCGCCAAAAATAACCAAATCGAAACAGAGGAACAGGGTAAAAAGTGTCAGCGTTTGCAGCCGCTTGGTGCGGTTGGCACCTTGATGCTGCAGCCACCACCAAGCCAGCGGCCCAATGGCAACGGATAAGCCAAGGAGCATGACGCGTAACATAGGCTCGAGATTGACCAGGCTAGGAGTTTGCATGTGCGTGGATCGGTGAAGTACGTGGTATTTGCCCAGCTTTAGCGCCCGGCGTTATCCCAGGAGTTGGTGGCACGCATCATCCGATCTATGTCCTTTTTTGCCTTGGCGGCGGTCTCGGCATTCATACCCGATGCAAAGCGCATCATCCAGTTACCCATCGGGTCTAGCACATACAAATGATCACTCAGGGCACTTCCCTGAGCAGGTTGCAGCCAAGTCGCTAACTGAGCGGCCGGAACCCGTAATACGGTTGCATCTTTAAGTGCTGGGCGCAAGGCCTCCGCTACCGGCACGTCATCATTGACCAGCCAAACCCAGTCAAGCCGGTCTTTTTCTTTACCCAAACTCTCGCGGATTTGACGCTGCAAATAGAGGTGCTTTTGGCAAACCTGGTCACACGCCCCGCCAGAGACGCTGACCAGCACCCATTGCCCCTTGAGAGCTTGTAAATTAAACATTTGAGCATCCATTGTTTTCGCCAGGATCGCTGGCGTAGGAAGCTGAGGATCAATCAACTCACCTGTGTTACGCCGCCCCTCTGGCCGAACAACGTAATAGGTGAAGTAGGAGGCGATGACTGGGGAGGCGCATATCAACAAAAGCGCCATCAGCTGCCAACGACCAAACTTGGTGCGCGCTGCGGTATCACTGGATTGAGCTATCTGTGGCATGTTGTGAACGGTGAGTCCCAATGGCTGATCTGCTGAAACTGTCGCAGCGTTGTTGGATGGCATATTTGACTGTGGCATGGTGTTATTGTTTTTCATGAAGCTGACGATAGCGCTGACGCAGTGGCCCGACGATCTGAAACCAGCCATAAAGAATGGCTATTAAAGCACTAAGCGCCAGCCACTGGGCTGCGTAACCGTAGTGTTTTTCGACACCTGAGTTAGGACGCAACCAGTGACGCAGCATGCCGTCTGTAGCATGTTCGGCGACGGTCGCATCCGCTTGTAACAAGGTGACACTCAAGAGGTTGTGTTTCACTTCCCTGGCGTATTCAGACAAGTCTATATTTTGCCGGATGGTGCCATTTTCTGCCCCTTTGAACTCATATATCTTCGAAGGTGGCGGGGCTATTCGCCCCTCAATTTGCACCACGCCAGTGGGCGATGTGATGGTGGGAACAATTTTGCGGTCTAAAAAGTGGCGTGCCACCCAGCCGCGCTGTACCATCACCATGCTGCGCTTACCCGCTGGTTGATCCGCTAACTCAAAAGGCGTCAATACAAAAAAACCGGCCTTGTCATCCATCTGGCGGTTGTCTAAAAATACGGTGAGTTGTGGTACCCAGCTACCGCGCAATACAGCTTTGCGGTGTATGGTTTGGCTAACATCGGTGGCCTGTAGCAATGCGTTATTGTCTATGGGTGGCCATGCAGTTTGCTGTTCGATGGCTAGCTGCAAAGCTTCTTTTTGCGCAGCGCGCCCAAGTTGCCAACTCCCCAGAAACGCAGTCGAGACAATGCCCGCAACAGCAGCCATCGTCAGCAACCAAAACCTCAGTTTCAAATTCACGCGATAATCTCCAGCATGACATACTTGGTAACTTTCGGCTTCTTGGCAGTTTTGGCTAGCTTGGCCACCGCTTTGTTTTTCATGATGAAAAATGGGCAAGACGAAAAGAAAAAAAGCAGCAGCATGGCGCGAGCACTGGCGTTTCGAGTGGGCTTATCCATATTGCTTTTTGTTTGTATATTGGTTGCCTGGAAATTGGGATACATCCAGCCCACTGGGATTCCAACTGGCAAGTAATCGTTCCCTTTTGCCAAAACCCGATACAGAAAAAAAGGCGCTACATAGCGCCTTTTTTTGTAAGCTGTGGGCTGTGTTGGTAAAAATGTCTCTTACAACCAGTAAACCAGAATATACAAACCCAGCCACACCACGTCGACGAAGTGCCAGTACCATGCCGCGCCTTCAAAGCCAAAATGGCGCTCGGGTGTGAAGTGCCCCTTTTGTAAGCGCAAGGTGATAAACAACAGCATCAACATCCCAATGAAAACGTGAAATCCGTGGAAGCCTGTCAGCATATAAAACGTTGAGCCATACACGCCAGATGATAGTTTGAGGTTCATCTCACTGTAGGCATGAAAGTACTCATAGCCTTGGACGCACAAGAATATGATGCCCAAAAGCACGGTCATCCACATGAATGCAATCGTTTTCGAGCGTTTGCCTGCAACCAGGGCATGATGCGCAATGGTCAAGGTCACGCCGGAAGACAGCAGCAAGGCGGTATTGATCGTCGGCAACCAAAATGGCGTCATGGTCGTGAAAGGCTCAATCGTATCTGCAGGTGAGCCCGTCGCTCCAGCCAATTTGCTGGGCCACACAGCCTTAAAGTCTGGCCACAACATTTGCTGGTCCAGGCTACCCAGTTCAGGCACAGAATGTCCACGAGCCCACCACAACGCCGTGAAAAAAGCGCCAAAGAACATGACTTCCGAGAAAATAAACCAACTCATGCTCCAACGAAATGAGAGGTCAATTTTGCGGCTGTATTGACCACTTTCACTCTCGCCAATGGCTTGACTGAACCACTGAAACAACACAATCAACAAAATAGCCATGCCTAACATCAAGGCGTATTTAC
Organism: Polaromonas sp.; assembly: GCA_031426635.1. Lineage (GTDB taxonomy): Bacteria > Pseudomonadota > Gammaproteobacteria > Burkholderiales > Burkholderiaceae_C > Aalborgiella. Next base: position 22,177 of record JASJPN010000058.1, on the reverse strand, counting down.
CCCAATCAGCCCCATTGATCCATTGGCCGGAACCCAATATCACAAAGAACAAAGCCAACGCCGCCATGGCGGGATGACGCGACGGTTGGGGAACAAAATAGTAAGGCGCTGCGCCGTGTGAAGGTGAACTCATGGTGACTCCTAATTCTTTATACTTTGAATCTAAAACTTAAACTAAATCTGCGAAGCATTTGCGACTTCTTCAGCCCCATCAGTGGGCAACAACCTTGCCCACTAAAAAAATCAACCCAAAAACCATTAAAAACACCATCAACACCGCTACGCCGATGATGTAAAGCGGATTGAGTGTCGCCAAATCTTGCCCACTAGCGCTGCTACTGCGAATACCCAAAAATGAACA
>JASJPN010000058.1:0-21716 GCA_031426635.1 Polaromonas sp. | reverse complement strand
TGGCTACTGTGGCTGACGGTGCCGCAGGCGTCTTGCCACCCACCTCAAAAAACGTGTAGGACAAGGTGATGGTGCTGACATCTTTCGATAACTTGGGATCAATGACGAAAGCCACAGGCCACTGTTTTATCTCGCCCGCTTTGAGCGTGTATTCATTGAAGCAAAAGCACTCTAATTTATTGAAATATCTTTCAGCCTGCTTGGGGGCGTAGCTAGGAATTGCTTGCGCTGCCATCGTCCGGTTTTGGATATTTTGAAAATCATACATCACCGTAGCCAGCTCGCCTGGATGCACCTGGAGTGACCGCACCGCAGGTTTGAAGCTCCACGGCCCACTGGAATTGACATCAAATTCGACCGTGATCAGCCGCGTTGTATCTACTTGCGTATTACCAGGCAAGACAGAAGTTTGCGCACCCGGAATGTTGCGGTCACCTAATGCCAAAATATTGATGCCCGTCACTTCGCAAATAGCTTTGTACATGGGAATCAAAGCATAGCCAAAGGCAAACATCGCTAGCGTGATGACGACCAGCTTGCCTACCATTTTGCTATTTTCCAGTTTTGCACTCATAGACGTATCACCTTGCCAAGACCGAATCTATCGACCAAGGACAACCATTTTTAACACAAAACCCATGAAAAAAACTGCCGCAACAGAGGCCAGGATGAACCCCAGTCGACGGTTATTTTTCTTTTGATCGGTTGTCATTGCGTCTATCTTCTCGTGGTTTCAGGCAAAATTAATCAGGCGATGATTTTTGTGGCTGCTGCATTGAGCTTGGGCGGCGTCTCAAACGTATGAAAGGGTGCAGGAGAGGGCACTTCCCACTCCAAACCTTCAGCGCCCTTACCATCTTCATCTTGCCAAGGATTTTGAGCCGCTTTTTTCCCAATGCCCCGCATCGCTGGCACGACAACGAAGATGAAGAAATACACCTGTGTAAATCCAAAAACAAATGCGCCCACGGATGAGATTGCATTGAAGTCAGCAAACTGCATTGGATAGTCTGCGTAACGTCGCGGCATACCTGCCAGACCCAAGAAATGCTGAGGGAAGAAAGTCACATTGAACGAAATCATGGTCATCCAAAAATGGATTTTTCCGCGTGTTTCGCTGTACATCACGCCCGTCCACTTCGGTGCCCAGTAGTAGAAACCCGCAAAGATAGCAAACAATGAACCCGCCACCAAAACATAGTGAAAGTGAGCCACCACGTAATAGGTGTCGTGTACCTGGACGTCAATAGGCGCGACAGCCAGAATCAAACCCGAAAAACCACCGATGGTAAACACGAAAATGAAGCCCACAGCCCACAGCATAGGAGTCTCAAACGTCATCGACCCGCGCCACATGGTAGCCAGCCAGTTGAAAATCTTCACCGCTGTTGGCACGGCAATCAGCATCGTGGCGTACATAAAGAACAACTGCCCCGTCACCGGCATCCCCACCGTGAACATGTGATGCGCCCACACAATAAAACTCAAGATGGCAATACTGGCCGTGGCATACACCATCGAGGTGTAACCAAACAGTTTTTTACGGGAGAAAGCTGGCACAACCTGGCTGATAATGCCAAAGGCTGGCAAGATCATGATGTACACCTCAGGATGCCCGAAGAACCAGAAAATATGCTGGTACATCACCGGGTCGCCACCACCTGCGGGGTTGAAGAAGCTGGTGCCGAAGTGACGATCTGTCAGCGTCATCGTGATCGCCCCAGCAAACACGGGCATCACAGCAATCAACAAATAGGCGGTGATGAGCCACGTCCAGCTAAACATCGACATCTTCATCAAAGTCATGCCTGGCGCGCGCATATTAAGAATCGTCACGATAATATTGATGGAACCCATGATCGAGCTCGCACCCAGGATATGAACTGCAAAAATAGTCGCATCCATTGAAGGACCCATTTGCAATGTCAGTGGCGCATACAGCGTCCAGCCCGTTGCAGGCGCTCCACCCGGCATAAAAAACCCAGCCGACAGCATGACAGCAGCGGGAATCAACAACCAGAAACTGAAATTATTCATGCGCGCAAACGCCATGTCAGCCGCGCCAATTTGCAAAGGAATCATCCAGTTTGCAAAACCCACGAAAGCTGGCATGATGGCACCAAACACCATGATCAAACCATGCATGGTGGTGAGTTGGTTGAACAACTCAGGGTTGATCAGTTGCAGGCCGGGCTGAAACAATTCAGCCCGGATCATCAGCGCCATCACACCACCAATCATCAGCATGGCGAAACTGAACAATAGATACATGGTACCAATGTCTTTGTGGTTGGTAGCAAAGACCCAGCGACGCCAGCCGGCTGGCGCACCATGGTCATGATGATCATCATGGTCGTGAGAGGGGTGACCGAGAACTGCACTCATATTGATTTCTTTCTCAAATATTTTTAGCTATGTCAATACTATTTTTGACAACTGAATTTACTGACGTGCTGCCAAGATGTCAGCAGGTTGAACCAGTTGACCGGTTTTATTCGACCAGTTGTTCTTGGTATAAGTGATGACTGATGCCAAATCGGTATCACTGAGCTGCTTCCAGGCAGGCATGGTCCCACCGGCCTGCCCATTCAAGAGGACCATGATTTCTTTGGCTTTATCAGCGTCCAGGACAACCGCAGCAGCATCGAGGGGCTTGATAGGACCCACACCTTTGCCGTTGGCTTGGTGGCAAGCCGCGCAATTAGCTGCGTACACTTTTTCGCCGCGCTTGAGCATATCGTCCATGACCCACACCTTGCTTGGATCATCGGCTTTGGCAGCCAATTTCTTCTGCTCGCCAGCAACCCATTTGGTGTAATCTTCGGCCGAAACCACCTTAATATGAATCGGCATGTAGGCATGTTCTTTGCCACATAATTTAGCGCATTGACCGTAGTAATCGCCTACTTTTTCCGCCTTAAACCACGTATCCCGGACAAAACCTGGAATAGCATCCTGCATGATGCCAAAGTCAGGCACCGCGAAAGCATGAATCACGTCGGTGGCCGTCGTGATCACACGGATTTTTTTATTCACAGGCACCACCAGCGGATTATCCACTTTCAGCAAGTAGTCATCAACCACCTGCCCAGCCTTTGGCCCACCCGCCTCCGACATCGCGCGGTGCGTCGCATCCAGCGTAGAAACAAAGCCAATGCCCTCGCCCTCACCCTTGAGGTATTCGTACCCCCACTTCCACTGCATACCAACCACCTTGACGGTCAAATCTGCGTTGGTGGTGTCCTTCATGGCGACCACGAGTTTGGTTGCAGGCAAAGCCATCAAAATGACGATGATGAACGGGACAATGGTCCAGATAATTTCAACCGTCACAGATTCGTGAAAATTGGCAGGCTTGTGCCCCACGGATTTGCGATGCTTCCAAATGGAATAAAACATCACACCAAACACCAAAACAAAAACAATGCTGCAAATGATCAACATGAACCAGTGCAAGTCACTTTGCGCTTGTGCAACTTTGGTCACGCCAGTGGTCAGGTTGAGTTGATGCACCTTAGGACCACCCGGCAAATCATTGACAGCCAAAGCAGCGGTTGCCACACAAGAAATTGCTGCAACACCTGCTTTTTGCAGCAAATCGGTTAGTTTATTAGAAATGTTTGTCATCTTTTTTGGCTTTTCTATCGTCTCGTATTGCTAATTTCACACCTTTGTCATCGGCGAACCGCTTGATGACCGTACTTTGATTCCGCTTATTTGCCGGTCTTTTGCCACTAAACTCTGGCATTATAACCTTCCTTGACTTGGGTCAATCACCCCCTTTTTTCCGTAAAGATTTAACCCGCATCACACATAAATAGATACAACTATTGTGAAAATATTTCATTGCCATCTTAATAAGAATAAATTACATGTTGATACGAATACAGGCCTAAGCGTCCAAGCTGCAGCTTGCGCTTTAACGATCGGCAATTTTGATGGCGTGCATCGTGGCCATCAAGCCATGTTGGCCCTGCTTAAAAATGAGGCGATGCACCGCAACCTACCCAGTTGCGTGGTGACTTTTGAGCCACATCCGCGTGACTACTTTGCGAAAATTACCCGAAAACCTGACTTGGCACCGGCGCGCATCACCACTTTGCGCGACAAATTGACCGAACTGGCACGCTGCGGTATTGACCAATGCGTCGTTTTGTCTTTCAACGCCAGTTTTGCGGCGCTTTCTCCCCAAAGTTTCATCAACGATGTGCTCGTTGCCAGATTAGGTGTGCGATACATCTTGGTCGGCGATGATTTTCGCTTTGGTGCCAAACGCGCTGGCGACTACGCGCTGCTGGACGCAGCGGGTGATGCGTTGAATGTCCAAACAAACGGCCGCCAGGGCTTTGAAGTCGCGCGCATGAACAGCTATGAGGTGCATGGCCTGCGGGTGTCCAGTTCTGCTGTGCGTGACGCTTTATATCAAGGACGCATGGTTGACGCGGCCAAGCTCTTGGGCCGCCCTTACAGCATCAGTGGTCATGTCGTGCATGGCCGCAAACTCGGGCGAGAACTGGCCTGCCCCACGCTCAATTTGCGCTTTGCACACTGGAAACCCGCTGCCAGCGGGATTTTTGCGGTACGTGTCTTTGGCTTAGCCGAGCACGCCTTGAATGGCGTGGCCAATTTAGGTATTCGCCCCTCACTGGACCCGAATGACATCAACGGCGGCCGCGTCTTATTAGAAACCCATTGTCTGGATTGGCCTAGCCATTTAGGGGCAGACGGTGGCTACGGTAAAATTATCCGAGTGGAGTTGCTGCATAAACTGCACGACGAGCTGAAGTACGACAGCTTGGATGCCTTGAAAATCGGCATTGCCAAAGACTGCATTGATGCTCGTACATTTTTCAAATCGCACTGATTGCCCTCTCGCCTAACACTTCAAAATGACCGAAAAATCAAGCACGGATTACCGCAGCACCCTCAACCTGCCCGACACGCCCTTTCCTATGCGCGGCGACCTGCCCAAGCGTGAGCCGGGCTGGGTCAAGGCGTGGGAAGACAAGGGTATTTATAAAAAACTGCGCGATGCGCGCGTTAATGCACCCAAATTTGTGCTGCATGACGGCCCGCCCTACGCCAATGGTCAGATTCACATTGGCCACGCGGTCAACAAGATATTGAAAGACATGATCGTCAAGGCACGCCAGCTGGATGGCTTTGACGCAGCCTACGTACCAGGCTGGGACTGCCACGGGCTGCCCATTGAGAACGCGATTGAAAAACTGTATGGTCGCAACCTGTCACGTGATGAGGTACAAGCCAAAAGCCGTGCTTTTGCCACCGAGCAAATCGCGGGGCAAATGACGGACTTCAAGCGCCTGGGCGTGCTCGGCGAGTGGGACAACCCCTACCGCACGATGGATTTTTCCAATGAAGCCAACGAGATTCGTGCGCTCAAGCGCATCATGGAACGTGGCTTTGTCTACCGTGGCCTGAAACCCGTGTACTGGTGTTTTGACTGTGGTAGCTCCCTGGCTGAGTTTGAGATTGAATACGCAGACAAGAAATCACAAACCCTGGATGTGGCCTTTCAGTGCGCCGAACCGGAAAAACTGGCTGCTGCATTTGGTCTGGATACATTAAGCAAAGACGCTTTCGCCGTGATCTGGACCACCACCGCGTGGACGATCCCTGCCAACCAAGCACTGAACCTGAACCCCGAGCTGGAATACGCCTTGGTTGACACCGAGCGCGGCTTGCTGGTACTGGCAGCGGTACTGGTCGAAAAATGCTTAGCGCGTTACAAGCTCGAAGGCACAGTTTTAGCGACGACTTTAGGCAAAAACTTGGCTTTGATGAAGTTCAAGCACCCGCTTTACGACGCAGATGCAGGCTATCAGCGTTATAGCCCGGTATTTTTGGCAGACTACGCCACCGCTGACGATGGCACCGGCTTGGTCCACTCCTCGCCCGCTTATGGCGTGGAAGACTTTAACAGCTGCGTCGCCAACGGCATCACCACCGACCACATCTTGAACCCGGTGCAAGGCAATGGCCGCTATGTGGACGAGCTACCGCTGTTTGGCGGCCTCAACATCTGGAAAGCCTGTCCCATCGTGATTGAGGCTTTGCAAACCGCCAACCGTTTGCTGGCGACCGAAAGCATTGTGCACAGCTACCCGCATTGCTGGCGTCACAAAACACCGGTGATTTACCGTGCTGCGGCACAGTGGTTTATCCGCATGGATGGGGCTACGCCAGCCACCCAAGGTGTTTTCGCGACGGATAAAGCCTCAAAAACGCTGCGTCAACTGGCGCTGGCTGCAATTGAAGACACCCGGTTTTACCCTGAGAGTGGTCAAGCGCGTTTGCGCGCCATGATTGCAGGCCGGCCCGACTGGTGCATCAGCCGCCAGCGCAACTGGGGCGTGCCGCTGCCGTTTTTCATCCACATCGCCACCGGCGAACTGCACCCGCGCACCATGGAACTGATGGACTTGGCCGCCAACATGGTCGAAGCCGGCGGCGTGGAAGCCTGGAGCAAAGCCACCGCCGAGAGTTTGATTGGTGACGATGCACCTAACTACACCAAGAGTACCGATATTTTGGACGTGTGGTTCGACTCCGGCACCACGCATCATCATGTGCTGCAAAAAAGTCATGAAACGCAATCGACCTGGCCTGCCGACCTGTATTTGGAAGGTCACGACCAGCATCGCGGCTGGTTTCACAGCTCGCTGCTCACGGCTTGCGCGATGTATGACCACGCGCCCTACAAAGGCTTGCTGACCCACGGTTTCACGGTCGACGGCAAAGGCCGCAAGATGAGCAAGAGCGAAGGCAATGTGGTGGCGCCCCAAGCCGTGAGCGACAAGCTGGGCGCGGAGATCATCCGCCTGTGGTGCGCCGCGACCGACTACTCGGGCGACCTGAGTATTGACGACAAAATTTTGGCACGCGTGGTGGACATTTACCGCCGAATTCGCAACACCCTGAAGTTTTTACTGGCCAACACCAGCGACTTTGATCCTGCGCTTGATGCCATCCCGCTGCAAGACATGCTGGAAATTGACCGCTACGCCATGAGCCGCTTTGCGCAGTTGCAAACCGAGGTGTTGGCGCACTACAAAGTGTATGAATTTCACCCCGTCGTTGCCAAACTACAGGTCTATTGCAGCGATGACCTGGGTTCTTTCTACCTCGATATTTTGAAAGACCGGCTCTACACTACTGCGCCCAAATCGAAAGCACGACGCAGCGCGCAAACGGCGCTGTACCACATCAGCCAGGCACTGCTGCGGTTGATGGCCCCGTTTTTGAGCTTCACGGCAGAGGAGGCGTGGCAAGTGGTTGGCAAGAGCGAGTCTATTTTCCTGGAAACCTATGCTACTTTTGAAGCGCCTGACGCTGCGCTGCTGGCCAAATGGAGCCGCATCCGCGAGATTCGGGATGTGGTCAACAAAGAGATTGAAGCTTTGCGTGCTGCCGGTACGGTGGGGTCGTCGCTGCAAACCAATATCTTGCTGGAAGTTGGCGCTGATGACTACGCTTTTCTGAGCAGCCTGGGAAATGACCTGAAGTTTGTTTTCATCACTTCCGCTATTGATTTAATAGCTGGCCAGACAGTATCAGTATCGGCTAGAGCCTCAACCGATACCAAATGCGAACGTTGCTGGCATTACCGTGCGGATGTCGGCTCCGATGCCGCGTACCCGACCATTTGCGGTCGCTGCAGCAGCAATTTGTACGGTGCCGGTGAAATTCGGACGGTGGCTTAAATGGCCAAATCAACCATGAAAACCGTTTATTCAACGGGTAAGAGTCAGTTGTGGACCTGGCTGGGCTTGGCACTCATCATTTTGCTGGCCGATCAGTTCACCAAAGTGCTGATCATGGGGTTTTACCAACTCGGTGACAGTACGCGCGTCACTGGCTTCTTCAACGTCGTTCGGGCACACAATACAGGCGCAGCCTTCTCGTTTTTAGCCGGCGCCGGCGGCTGGCAGCGCTGGTTTTTCACGGCGATTGGCGTGGCGGCCGCGCTGTTTATCGTCTGGCTGCTCAAAACGCATGCGGGACAAAAACTGTTCTCCTTGGCCATGGCCTGCATTTTGGGCGGAGCGATTGGCAACGTGATTGACCGCGTGATGTACGGCTACGTGGTGGACTTTTTGGACTTTCACTACGCCGGCTGGCATTTCCCGGCGTTCAATGTGGCCGACAGCGCCATCAGCATCGGGGCGGTGTGCTTGATTTGGGATGAGCTGCGGCGCGTCAAAAGAGGCAAGTAACGCCCAGCCTACAAGGTCAAAATCGTGCAACCCGTGGTTTTGCGCGCTTCTAAATCACGGTGCGCTTGCTGTACATCCGCCAAGGCATAGCGCTGGCCGATGCGGATTTTGACAGCCCCACTGGTTACCACGGCAAACAGTTCATCCGCCATCGCTTGCGTGGCCTCACGGCTGCTGATGTGACTAAAAATCGTCTGGCGGGTCACGTACAGTGACCCTTTGGCACCCAAAATCCCCGGTGCAAATGGCGGCACCGCACCTGAAGCATTGCCAAAGCTGACCATCAAGCCAAATGGCAACAAACAGTCCAGCGATTTATCCCACGTGTCTTTCCCCACCGAGTCGTAGACCACTTTGACGCCGGGTTTGCGTCCACCAGCCCCTGTGATTTCTTTGACGCGCGCGGCAAAGTCCTCCGTGGTGTAGTTGATGACATAGGCTGCGCCGTGCTCTTTGGCCAGCGCACATTTGGCATCCGACCCTGCCGTGCCAATGAGTTGCAAGCCCAGCGCTTTGGCCCACTGGCAGGCGATCAAACCCACGCCGCCCGCAGCGGCATGAAACAGCACAAAATCACCTGCCTGCAAGCCGCCTTGCGGCAAGGTGCGGCGCAACAGGTATTGCGCGGTCAGCCCCTTGAGCATCATGGCCGCACCGGTCTCAAAACTGATGGCATCGGGCAGCTTGCAGACGCACATGGCGGGCATGACGCGGCGCTCGCTGTAGCTGCCCGGCGGGTTGCTGGCGTAGGCTGCGCGGTCACCCACCTGCAGATGGGTGACGCCCTCGCCCACCGCTTCCACCACCCCAGCGGCTTCCATGCCCAGTTGCAGTGGCAGGGGCAAGTTGTACAAACCTGTGCGCTGATAGACGTCGATAAAGTTCAAACCAATGGCGTGGTGCCGAATGCGAATCTGTCCGGGACCGGGCTCACCGACGCTGACTTCGACGAGTTTGAGTTGCTCGGGGCCACCGTTTTGGTCGATGCGAATGGCTTTGGAAAGGATGCTGGTCATGTTGCGGACTCCTCATATTGAAAAACTGAATACCTACCGAAAATTAAAATGTGCCTGCTAATACGTTCCTGCATAGGCCCCGCCATCGGTCAGCACATTTTGTCCCGTCATGTAGCTCGCCTGCTGGCTGCACAGAAAAGCACAGGTCGCACCAAACTCTTCAGGCGTACCAAAGCGCCGCGCCGGGATGGTGTTGCGCCGTGCATCCATCACTGCGTCCATGGTTTGCCCCGTTTTTTGCGCTGCGCCTTGCATGGTGGTTTTGAGTCGGTCGGTGTCATACGCGCCAGGCAGCAGGTTGTTGATGGTCACGTTGTTGGCAGCCAGCTTCGCTGTTCGCGCCACACCCGCCACAAAACCGGTCAGCCCGCTGCGTGCGCCGTTGCTCAGCCCCAAAATATCAATCGGCGCTTTGACGGCGCTGGAGGTGATGTTGACGATGCGACCAAAGCCGCGTGCTGCCATGCCGTCTACCGTGGCTTTGATCAGCTCGATCGGGGTCAGCATGTTGGCGTCGACCGCTTTGATCCAGTCCTCGCGTGCCCAGTTGCGAAAGTCGCCCGGCGGCGGCCCGCCGGCGTTGGTGACGACGATGTCAAAATCTGTCCCCGGCCCGCCAGGCACAGAAAAGGCAGCGTTGCGGCCTGCCTCAGTGGTGATGTCTGCGGCAACAAATAGCACCTTGGATTTGATTCCAGCCGGCGTATTTATTGCCTGAGTAGCTATTAATTTTGCAGCAGATTGTTGCAACACCTCCAGCCCCCGAGCGACCAGAACCACGTTGACGCCCTCGGCATGTAGCGCCTGCGCGCAACCCAAACCCAAACCTTTGCTGGCGCCGCAAACCAGCGCCCATTTACCTGCAATGCCTAAATCCATGAAACAGTCCCCTTATGTAGTTTTCAACTCAACGATACGATGACAAGGCAGCGGCTCAAGGCCGGCTGCGAGACACCAAATACACCCCACCGAGCACCAACACCGTGCCCGCGATGATCCAGGCATTGAGGGGCTCACCCAAAATGAACACCCCCATCAAAATAGTGGACATCGGGCCTATCATGCCGGTTTGTGCGGTCAGCGACGCACCCACGCGCTCAATAGCCATCATCACGGCAAGGACAGGCAAGGCCGTACACAAGGTTGCATTGAGCACGGACAGCCAAATCACTTCTGGCGCAACCGCCATGGCACTGATGGGCCGCAACAGCACAAATTGGCCAATGCAAAGCAAACAAGCCACCGTGGTCGCCAGGCCCACCAAGCGCAGCGAACCTAGCCGCTGGACCATTTCACCGCTGTAGCTCAGATAAATAGCGTAACTCACGGCGCTGGCAAATACCAGCACAGCGCCCAAGGCAGTGTTGCTACCGGTAGCCCCGTCCAGCGTCAGTTCATGCCCAAACACCAGCAAAATCCCCGCATAACTCAGCGCCATCGCCCACATTTGGGATGACTTCATGCGTTTTTGGTACAGCAGCCACCCTAGCAACAAGACAATCGTCGGGTTGAGGTACAAAATCAGCCGCTCCAAGGACGCACTGATGTAGGCCAAGCCTGCAAAATCCAGAAAACTGGCCAGGTAATAGCCCGTAAACCCCAGCCCCAGCACACCCAGCCAGTCATGGCCCGTCAAGTTGGGCTTGTTGCGACTCGCCCACCACGCCATCACCGCAAAAATAGGCAACGCAAACAACATGCGGTACATGATGAGTGTGACCGCATCGACACCGTAGCGGTACGCCAGTTTGACAATGATGGCTTTGCCGCTGAAAGCGATGGCGCCAAAGACGGCCAACATCAGCCCAGTGACAAAGCGTTTTTGAGTGGCCTGGGTCATACCTGAGGATGGCCAAACATGCCAGCAGACCATGAACACGGGTCACGCCGTCGGCCGCAGGGCATCAGCAACGCAATCAATGCCCCGCGATTCTTTGATGCAGGCGCCGCAGCGACCACCAGACACCAAATGCCACGAAGGGAATGGCGATAGCGGCGCTCACTTCGCCACTGAGCGGCCAACCCAGCTTTTGTGCGCCTTTGGCCAAATAACTCACCAGACCCACCGTGTAGTAAGTGATCGCCGCCACCGACAAGCCCTCTACAGTTGACTGCAACTTCAATTGCAGGTCTTGACGATGGTTCATGGTCGCCAGGAGCGCTTGACTGCTTTGTTGCTGCTCGATTTCAACGCGCGTACTGAGCAAACTGCTCACGCGCGAGACCCGCTGCGACAGCGCATCCTGCCGCCTGGCAGCCCACTCACAGGTGCTGCGCGCGGGCGTGAGACGCCGGTCCATGAACTCACGAATGGTTTGCAAACCCGGCAGGCGCGTCTCGTCAATTTCACGAATGCGGTCATCGACCAGGTTGAAGTACGCCGCACTGGCCGAAAAGCGCGAGTGCGTGGCCGCATATTGACTCTCGACCTGGCCGGCCAAGCGGGTCAGTCGGTCCAGTAATTGTGGCTCGTCATTGCGATCCGCACTGCTGATGGCCTCAGCCAGACCGGCGAGCTCTTTTTCGGCCGAAATCAGGGTGTTCACGGCCTCGCGCGCAGCCGGCAAGCCAAGCAAGGCGAGCATCCGGTAGGTTTCAATCTCTATCAAGCGCAGCACCAACCGCCCGATGCGGCGCTGCGACATCCCGCCGACAAACAACAACATGCGTGAAAATCCATCGGCATGAATGGCAAAATCGGTGTACACCTCACCGAAGCCACCGGCCACGGTGGACCCCAACAGCGTATCCTCATTAAGCACCTGTTTCACGACGGCACTGCTGCCAAAGGCATTGGTTGGCAAGACCCACAGGTGCAGGCTGGTCAGCGCCTGGCCGGGCAATTGGGCTAACCAGTCTTGTGGCACCCCGTCCAAAGCGGTCTGAGGTGAGCGCTCATTGACCTCAGCAGCCTCAATGGGACACATAAACGTGTAGTTCACAAATTCGGTATGCAGCTCCCACCGCAACCTAAAACAGCCGATGTCCATGCGGATATGGGTGGATGCCTCATCGAGCTGCGGCAGATGATGATCACGCAGCAAGGCGGCCACATGGTCACGGCTGGCTTGCCGCTCCTGTGCGTTGCACACCATGACCACATGTGAGATGGCCAATGGGACGTTGATAGCTTCGGGCGGCCTGGCATGAATTTCGTTGTGCAAGGCAACGCGCTGCGGGTGTTGGTCAAAATGGATCGGAAGTCGCATAGGGGTAGTATGAAGCGTTTTGATGTCAGCTATTTTTAAAACACAAGAACCGTGCCAATCGCGCCTGTTTTGACGCAAAAATGGCACTCGAAAGTGCCATTTTTATAGCGTGCGGCGATTTAGTCTTCGACAAACGCCTCTTCACGTTTTTTGCTGATCGAGGGCAGCAACACCACCACCAGCAGCAGCACGGCGACGGCCAACAAACTGGCAGACAAACCACGGGTGACAAACACGCTCCAGTCACCGCGCGACAGCAAGAGCGCACGGCGCAGGTTTTCTTCCATCATCGGGCCAAGAATAAAACCCAGGAGCAGCGGCGCGGGCTCCATGCCAAGCTTGATGAACAAATATCCAATGAAACCGAAGATGCCAACCATCCAAATATCAAAGGTGTTGTTGTTGGTGGAATACACGCCAATCGCACAGAACAGCACAATCGCCGGGAACAACCAGCGGTAAGGCACGCTGAGCAATTTGATCCAGATGCCAATCAAAGGCAGATTCAGCACGATCAACATCGCATTGCCAATCCACATCGATGCAATCAGGCCCCAAAAAAGTTCCGGGTTGCTGGTCATCACCTGGGGGCCAGGCTGGATGTTGTGAATGGTCATGGCACCGACCATCAAAGCCATCACCGCATTGGGTGGAATGCCCAAGGTGAGCAAGGGGATGAAAGACGTTTGCGAGGCCGCGTTGTTAGCCGCTTCTGGCGCAGCCACACCACGGATATTGCCTTTGCCAAAGGCGACTTCGCCGGGCTGTAGCTTGGTTTTTTTCTCAATCGTATAAGCGGCAAAAGCCGCCATCACCGCACCGCCACCGGGCAAAATACCCAACAGGGCGCCTAGCGATGTACCGCGCAACACGGCTGGCGCCATGCGTTTGAAGTCTTCTTTGCTCGGCATCAGACCTTTGACGTCGGCCGTGAACACCTCGCGTTCACTCTCATGCTTACCCAGATTGCTGATGATCTCTCCGTAGCCAAACACACCCATCGCTATCACGATGAAACTGATGCCGTCGGTCAGCTCGGGTATGTCAAAGCTGAAACGCGCCACACCAGAGTTGACATCGGTGCCAATCAAGCCGAACAACAGTCCGAGCAAAATCATGCCAACCGCCTTGAGCAGCGAACCGGAGGCCAACACCACAGCACCAACCAGGCCCAAAATCATCAAGGAGAAATACTCCGCGGGACCGAACTTGAAAGCCACTTCCGTTAAAGGCACCGCAAACGCAGCCAACACCAACGTGCCCACACATCCGGCAAAAAAGGAGCCCAGGCCAGCGGCAGCTAACGCAGGGCCAGCTCGGCCTTGCCGTGCCATTTGGTAGCCGTCAATCACCGTCACCACGGAGGATGACTCACCGGGCAAGTTAACCAAAATCGCGGTGGTGGAGCCGCCGTACTGTGCGCCGTAATAAATACCAGCCAGCATGATCAGCGCCGACACCGGTGGCAGCGCGTAGGTGGCAGGCAGCAGCATGGCGATGGTCGCCAGCGGGCCAATGCCCGGCAACACGCCAATCAAAGTACCGAGCAAACAGCCAACAAAGGCGTACATCAAATTGATGGGCGTGAACGCCACGCTAAAACCCAGCGCAAGGTTATTAAACAGATCCATTTTTATGTCCTTATTCGTCAGATAGCTTAGCGATTCAAGCCGTGAAGAAAGCAGGCCACACCGGAAACTGCAATTTGAGCAACAGGATAAAAGCCGCGTAGCTCATGATGGATAGCACCGTCGCCAAGATGAAAGTCGCCTTGAAGCTGAACTCTTCACCAGCCAAACTGGCTACAAAAGTCAAGACATAAATCGCCACAATCAAGCCAAAGGCCGGAAAACCAATGCTCGGCATGCCAGCGAGCAACAAACCAAAGATCAAATTGGCAGCAATGATGAAAAACAAGGGTTTCCAGGCCCATGCGCCTATTTTGTCGCCCGTTTCAGTTTCGACCACCAGGGCCTTGAAGGTGATGACACCGCCCAAAACCGCCATGAGTATGCCCAAAATCAAGGGGAAATAACCCGGCCCCATCCGTGCGCCAGTACCCACGTTGTAATTGGTTGCCCCCCAAGCGAAGGCAACGCCTACCGCCATAAATAGAAGACCTGAAAAAAAGTCTTTCTGACTTTTGATAACCATCGATAAACCCTCTGTCATTTGCTTGTCAGTGATTATCCCTCACAAAATTACACCCGGTCTGATGGATAGACGCGGGTATACACCTAAGTCTAACTAACAACTTATCGGCCACCCAACGGCTTGAAAACACGCAACCATTTGGTGGCAGGCAAGCCCCAGCGGGTCTGGATGGCTTGGGCTCGTTGCTGCAACTCTTCGCGTTTGGGACGTGTGGGGGTGCGCTGCGCCAGCACCACGGTGTTGCCCTCGCGGGTGGGTTTGAAGGCCCAAACTGCCGCTTCGCCAAAAACCGTTGCGATTTTTTCAACGCTGCTTTGAAAGCTCGATGATCGGCCAAACAAGTTCACCGTCATCGTGCCGTCGTCAGACAGCAGGCGGTGGCAATCGGCGTAAAAGTCTGCGCTATCCAGCACCGGCGCTGCCGCTTCATGGTCGTACAAATCCACCTGCAAGGCATCAATCTGACCCAGCCACTGCGGTTGCTGGATTTCTTCGGCGGCATCGGCCAGCACCACTTGCAGCCGTGCATCGTCAGGCGGCAACTTGAACCAGCCACGACACGCCGCCACCACCTGCGGGTTGATCTCAATAGCGGTGGTTTTCATGCGACATTTCTTAAAACAAAACTTGGTGCAGCTGGCCGCTCCCAAGCCCAGTTGCATCGCGTGTCGTTTGGACACGCTGGCAGACTCGACAAACAACAGCCAGGCCATCATGCGCTGGACATATTCCAGATCAATGTCAAACGGTGCGTCTATCAACATGCTGCCCTGCACCCACTCGGTGCCCAGGTGCAGGGTGCGGATGTCCCCATAATCGCAAAAGTTAACTTCTGGCAACGTCAGTGCGCTCGATTTTCGTTTCATGGAGGATTGTTTTCATGTTATTTGCTATAAATTTAATAGCTACTTAGCCAGCAAATACGCTGGCTATCGGCATAATTCAACTATTTTCTCAATTCATCAGCGCAAAGGATCATTGTAGGGGTGCCTGCTGGAACAAAAGTGCCTTGATTTTTGGCAGGGCGTCTAACGCGTTGGTCAGGCAAGCTTGCGACAAAATCGCCATGTCAATGCCACGCAATTCTGCCAACGCCTGCGCAATCCGTGGCAACTCAGCGGGCTCGTTGCGCCCCTGTGGTTCGCCTGCCTCGCGCTGCGCAGCTGTTTTATACAGCCAATGCGGCGGCATGTCGGGTGCGTCGGTCTCTAGCACCAAGGCTGCCAGCGGTAATGTGGTCGCCAAACGGCGCAGTTGCAGGGCGCGCTCATACGTCAGCGCGCCGCCAAAACCCAGTTTGAAACCCAGTTTGATGAATGCTCTGGCTTGTTGCTCGCTGCCGTTGAAGGCGTGCGCGATGCCATGCCATGCGGATGCAGGCCCTGCAATATCGCGCAAGCCTTTGAGCAGCAAATCTGCCGAGCGCCTGACATGCAAAATCACCGGCAAGTCATGTTGGCGGGCCAGTTGGAGCTGCGCCAGGTAGAAATATATTTGTTTATCCCTGAGTGGGCTACGGTTGAACTCTGGCACGGAAAAATCCAAGCCAATTTCACCCACCGCGACGAGTCGTGCATCGTCTGCGCAACTGGCAAGTTCATCATCCAGCCGGTGCAGATCCTGCTCCTGCGCGTCTTTGACATACCAGGGGTGAATACCCAGGGCGTAGCTGTCACCCAGATCGTGCGCCAGCTTGCGAACGTCTGCAAAATTGTGCGGGTGAACGGCTGGATAGACGCAGTGCGCTACGTTTTTAGCAGCTGCCCGAGCACGAATCACGCTGGCTTGACCCAAGAACTCGGACGCATCAAGGTGACAGTGGGTGTCGATCCAAACGGTCCGATCAGTCATGAATGAGGTGGCCATACTGGCGGAGAGATAGGGATTCGAACCCTAGATAACCCATAAGGCTATACCGGATTTCGAGTCCGGCGCATTCGACCACTCTGCCATCTCTCCGCGGGTTGTCGAGGTCAAATTGTAGCAGCGCCCCCGATTTTTCCACACTGTACCGCCATGTTTATTTGCCTCAATGGCTGGGGGGTTAGGTATTTTGCAATAGGGCATCCATCGCGATGGCATCGAATGGTGGCGTTTCATTCACAAACTCAGCCAGGCCAGGATGGGCCAGGATACCTTCGGTTTTAAGTAGCGCAATCACCCTGGCCGCTTCTTTGGGTGTCTCAAAACCCTTGCTTTGCAACAGCACCTGCGCCTGCGCATCGACGAGTTTGAAATAAAACTTGCCGTCTGCCTCCCGGTATTGCTTAAACGCGGGCCCCGCTTGTTTGGTCGCTTTGACAGCTTTGGCGGGTGCTTCGCCCTGCAAACGACGTAAACCCACGGCTTGGCGCAAAGTTTGCATCAAAGGCATGGCTATCTGACGTGCTTTTTCGGCACCAGCCAGCAAAATCGCTTCTATCTTGTCGGGATGGTTCATCAGCGCTTCGTACGTGCCGCGCATGGGCGCAATCTCTCGGTCGATGCGCTCCAGCAACATCTGTTTGGCATCGCCCCAGCCGATGCCGTCGTTAAACGCTTGTTGCAGCGCTCTAGCTTCATCCGCGCTGGCGAAGGCTTGGTAAATTTGGTACAGTGCCGAGCCCTCGGTGTCTTTGGGCTCGCCCGGCGCGCGCGAGTCGGTCACAATACCGGCAATCAATTTTTTGAGTTGCTCGCGCGGTGCAAACAGCGGGATGGTGTTGTCATAGCTCTTGCTCATTTTGCGGCCATCGAGCCCCGGCAAGGTTGCCACGGACGCTTCAACCTGAGCCTGCGGCAGCACAAAATGCGCGCCATAGCGGTGGTTAAAACTCTGGGCAATGTCACGGGCCATTTCAATGTGCTGAATTTGGTCGCGTCCGACGGGTACTTGGTGCGCGTTGAACATCAAAATATCTGCCGCCATCAGCACCGGGTACATGAACAGGCCAGCTGTCACATCGGCATCGGGGTCATGCCCGGCCGCAATATTTTTGTCCACCGATGCTTTGTAAGCATGGGCGCGGTTGAGCAAGCCTTTACCGGTGACGCAGGTCAGCAGCCAGGTGAGCTCGGGGATTTCGGGAATATCCGATTGACGATAAAAGGTCACACGCTCAGGGTCGACGCCCGCCGCTAGCCACGAGGCTGCGATCTCCAAGGTCGAGCGTTGCACCCGTGCCGGGTCGCCAATTTTGATCAGCGCGTGATAATCAGCCAGAAAATAAAAGCTTTGCACATCATCCGCCAGACTGGCCTGCACCGACGGGCGAATCGAGCCCACATAGTTGCCCAGATGCGGTGTGCCCGAGGTGGTGATGCCGGTCAGGACACGAGAAATGGATGGGCTTGAGCGCATGACTATTTAACCAAAAACGACAACGGCATCAGCAGCAACTCCAGCAAACCATAGGTCAAAGCCATGACCGGCTGCATCCACAACTTGCTCACCACACCGGCGATGACCAAGCCCATCACGATGAAAAAGCCCCAAGGCTCGACCCGCGACACCAGCTCGGCCTGCTTGTGAGGCAACAAACCGACCAGAATGCGTCCGCCGTCTAAAGGCGGCAGAGGGAACAGGTTGAAGGCAAACATCACCACGTTGACCAGAATCCCGCCTTGAGCCATCTTGAGAAAGAAGGACTCCGTCACCCCCACACCTTGCAGCACGAGAAACACCATGCCCCACATCAAGGCTTGCACCAAATTGGCCCCTGGCCCCGCCAGTGCCACCCACACCGAGTCGCGTTTGGGGTTGCGCAAATTGCCAAAACGTACCGGCACCGGCT
Organism: Polaromonas sp.; assembly: GCA_031426635.1. Taxonomy (GTDB): domain Bacteria; phylum Pseudomonadota; class Gammaproteobacteria; order Burkholderiales; family Burkholderiaceae_C; genus Aalborgiella. The sequence continues at coordinate 3,327 of JASJPN010000058.1, read as the reverse complement.
TGGCATAGCCAAACAAAAACGCACCGCTGGTGGCGAAATACAGCAGCAAAGGCATCACAATGGTGCCCACGGGGTCGATGTGTTTGAGCGGATTGAGCGTGACGCGCCCCATCACGTAAGCCGTGCTGTCGCCAAAATGACGCGCCGCGTAGCCGTGCGCGGCCTCATGCACGGTGATGGCAAAAAGCACGGGCAGGGCGTAGATTAAAACGGTTTGAATGAGGTTTGCAATGTCCATGGCGTGATTGTGTCAGGGAAAGTGGTGCTTTTTTTCAGTCAACTCAATCAAAGCTTGAATCAAAGCCCCAATTTAGCCAAAGCACCACGCCCCTGCCGCAACACAAGCGGCTCGTCACCCTGGTCCATCGGCGTCAAGTCGACCACGGTGGTGGGCTCTAAAGCGCAAGCACCCGCGTCGATGATGGCGGCGAGTTGGTGCTCGAAACGGTCACGAATCTCGCCTGCGTCGTTGATCGGTTCAACCTCCCCCGGCGCTATCAATGTCGTCGCCAACAAGGCCGAACCATGCAAGACCAGCAGCTCACCGAGCACGGGATGCTGCGGCACCCGCAGACCAATGGTTTTGCGCTGCGGGTGGCTCAGGCGGCGCGGCACTTCTTTGCTGGCTTCCAGGATAAAGGTGTAAGGCCCCGGCGTGGCCGCTTTGAGCAGGCGAAACTGCTTGTTGTCCACCCGTGCAAAGTTGGCCAGCTCGGACAAATCACGACACAAAAGCGTGAGGTGGTGTTTGTCATCGACTTGGCGGATGTGGCGCAGCTTGTCGGCTGCGGCTTTGTCGTCCAGGTGGCACACCAAGGCGTAGCTGGAGTCGGTCGGCACCGCCAAAATACCGCCTTTTTCCAACAAGGCCACGGCTTGTTTGAGCAAGCGCTGCTGCGGGTTGTCAGGATGAACTTCGAAAAATTGGGCCATCGTTAATGCAGCGCCGCGCTGGAGAGCAAGCCCGTGGTTTCAGTAGCCTGTAGCGGACTACCCTGAATCCGGTCTGCCACCAATTCCCAAATAGGCGTTAAATCCCCCGGCAAGAGGGGTAGGGCGCCCAAATCAATACGGCTCTCGTCCGGGCTATGAAAGTCGCTGCCGCGCGACGCTGCGAGGCCAAACTCTTTGGCTACCAGCGCGTATTCGATGGCCTCTGCGGCGCTATGGCTGCCCGTGACCACCTCCACACCCTGCCCGCCGTGGGTTTTGAATTCTGAGAACAAGGCAAATTCTTCATTCGCCGTGAATTTGTAGCGCGCCGGATGTGCAATCACCGCCACGCCGCCGCTTTGCGTGATCCAGCCCACCGCGTCGCCCAGCGCGGCCCAGCGGTGTGGCACAAAGCCGGGTTTGTTGTCGGTTAAATACTTGCGGAACACCTCGTAGGTATCTTTGCAGACACCGCTTTCCACTAAAAAGCGGGCGAAATGGGTGCGCCCAATCAACTCGGGGTTGCCGACAAACTTCAAAGCCCCCTCGTAGGCCCCCTGGATGCCTACTTTGGCCAGTCCGTCCGACATTTCCATCGCCCGCTCGCCGCGCCCACCCCGGGTTTTGGCGAGTCCTTCAACCATCAGGGGATTGCTAGGGTCAAAGCCCAGGCCGACGATGTGGACGGTTTCATTGGCAAAGGTGACCGAAATCTCAGTCCCGGTCAGGTAGGCCAGGCCATTGGCCGCTGCCGCCGCTGCCGCCCTTGCTTGCCCGCCAATCTCGTCATGGTCCGTCAGCGCCCAGAGTTCTACCCCGTTGGCCTTGGCCCGCGCTGCCAGCACTTCAGGCGTGAGCGTGCCATCGGAGACGACGGAATGGCAATGGAGATCGGCGTTGAGGTATTGAGTCACGTCTCTATTTTAGGCTTTGTGGCATGGGCTTGTTTGTTTCCCCCACCCTCCACCCCTTCAACCAGAAACTTCACCTTGCGCTGGCCACTCCACTCATCCGCATCGAGCCGGAACGCGAGTTTCACCTTTGAGGGCAACTGCTCGGTGTGGCCAAACCAGATGCCATCAACCGGCTGGCCCTGGTGTTTGAGCTTCAGCGCCAAGTGCTTTTCGCCCACGATGCGCTGCGACAGCACCTCCACCTCCTCGCTGAAGGTGGGCGCGGCAAAGCCTTGGCCCCAGACCTCTTTGTGCAGCAAATCGACCACATCGACGCGCCGGTAGTGGGGGTCGAGCGCGCCGTCGGTGGCGAGGGTGCGCGTGAGGGACTCGGCGTCCAGCCACTCCAGCGCGACCTGGCTGAGGGCCGCTTCAAACTCGTCAAAGCGCTCTTCCAGAATCGTGCAGCCCGCCGCCATGGCGTGGCCGCCGAAGCGCAGCAGTACCCCGGGGTGGCGCTTGGCGACCAAGTCGAGTGCGTCGCGCAGGTGAAAACCCGGGATGGAGCGCCCTGACCCCTTGAGTTCATGTGATTTACCTGCAGCGGCACTGGCAGCAAAGACGAAACTGGGGCGATGCAGCTTGTCTTTGAGCCGCGCGGCGACGATGCCGACCACGCCTTCGTGAAAGTCGGGGTCGAACACGCACATGGCGGGCGGCGGGTCTTCCGATTCATCAAACAGCGACTCGGCCATCACAAAAGCCTGTTCGCGCATGTCGCCTTCGAGCTCGCGGCGCTGGCGGTTGATGCCGTCCAGCGCGCGTGCCAGTTCGTCGGCTCTCGCGGGGTCGTCGGTCAAGAGGCACTCGATGCCCAGCGTCATGTCGGCCAGACGGCCCGCCGCGTTGATGCGCGGGCCCAGTGCAAAGCCGAAGTCAAAGCTCGTCGCAACGGGGGCCTTGCGTCCAGACGCTATGAAAAGACTAGCTATTCCGGCAGGACATACGCCGGCTCGGATGCGTTTGAGGCCTTGGGCAACGAGGCGGCGGTTGTTCGCATCCAGCTTCACCACGTCAGCGACGGTGCCTAAAGCGACCAGTGGCAGCAAGTTGTCCAGCTTAGGCTGATTTTGTGCCGTATACACGCCACGATTGCGCAACTCAGAGCGCAGCGCCAGCAGCACGTAAAACATCACGCCGACGCCGGCGATGGATTTGCTTTCAAACTCGCAATCGGGCTGGTTCGGATTGACAATGACATCGGCATCGGGCAACAAAACAGCCCCATCCACCACGGCAGGCAGATGGTGATCCGTCACCAGCACCTGCAAGCCCAGCACTTTGGCCGTCGCCACGCCGTCGAAGCTGGCGATGCCGTTGTCCACAGTAATCAGTACGTCTGCGCCGCTGTCTTTGACGCGCTGTGAGATCGGCGCTGTCAACCCGTAGCCATCGACCACGCGGTCAGGCACGAGGTAGCTGACGTGCTGTGCGCCCAGCA
>JASJPN010000057.1:19138-24393 GCA_031426635.1 Polaromonas sp. | reverse complement strand
ATGATGAGGGTGTCAATCTTGCGAAAATTCTCGATCGCTGCAGCATCGCGGAACAGCACGCCCCGCGTGGCACCCAGACCCGTAGCGACCATGATGGACATCGGTGTGGCCAGGCCCAAGGCGCACGGGCAGGCAATGATCAACACCGAAACCGCATTGATCAGACCAAAAACCCAACTTGGCTCGGGTCCAAAAAATCCCCAGGCAAAGAAAGTCAGCAAGGCAATGGCCACGACCGTCACCACAAAGTAGCCTGCCACCAAGTCGGCCATGCGCTGCATCGGAGCCTTGGAGCGCTGCGCCTGGGCGACCATTTGGACGATCTGAGCGAGCACGGTGGCGGAACCAACCCGTTCTGAACGCATGACCAAGGCGCCGCTGGTGTTGAGCGTCGCGCCAATCACTTTGTCGCCCACGCGCTTGGTCACCGGTAGCGGCTCACCCGTGAGCATGGATTCATCGACGGCACTGCTGCCCTCGGTGACGATGCCATCGACGGGCACCTTTTCCCCGGGTCGGACGCGCAACACATCATCCACATGAACGTGGCTCAATGGCACGTCTTCCTCGGTGCCATCAGCGCGGATGCGCCGAGCGGTCTTCGGTGCCAGACCCAGCAGGGACTTGATCGCTGCCGAGGTCTGCGAGCGGGCCTTGAGCTCCAGGACCTGGCCCAGCAGGGTGAGCGAGATGATCACGGCAGCCGCTTCAAAGTACACGGCAACCCGCCCCATGGAGACGAACGAGGCCGGAAACACCTGTGGTGCGATGGTCGCCACAGCGCTGTAGACGAAAGCGGCACCGGTGCCCAGCCCGATCAACGTCCACATATTGGGACTGAGATTGACCACAGACTGCCAGCCACGGGTGAAGAACGGCCAGCCAGCCCAGAGCACGATGGGCGTCGCGATGACCCATTCAACCCAACCCTGCACCGCCATATCCATCCATTGAAAACGATGACCGAACATGGCCAACACGGTGACGATCACCGTCAGGGGCAAGGTCCACCAGAACCGGCGCTGAAAGTTGCGCAACTCGGGGTTGTCGTCGTCATCAAGGCTGGGTAGTTCCGGCTCCAGCGTCATGCCGCACTTGGGACAACTGCCAGGATGGTCTTGCCGCACCTCTGGGTGCATCGGGCAGGTGTAGATCGTGCCAGCCGGGGCCGGCTGTGTGTGATGGTTCATGTTGGCACCGGAATCTTCTGGCGACATCGAATGCCGGCGTGCAACACCCCACTAGGCATCCCGATCCAGAATCGTCTTGCGCTTTTCGTATTCTTCCGTGCTGATTTCGCCGCTGGCCAAGCGACGGCGCAGCATCTCGTGGGGCGTTTCGCGCGGTCGCTCCCGGCGTGCGGGCGATCCACCCCAACCCAAGAAGACCAGCGCAAACACCAGGACAACCCAGAAAAGCCACCAAAAAGTATGCATACCCATCATGTTGTCATAAAACATATCAGCTCCTTTTGTTGTGGCAGGCTCAGCCTGCGGTTGAACCCTGCCCCCTACGGAAAAAAACCCCGGGATCCGCTTTCACGTCTTCACGCGAAAGTTGATCATCATGCCGCCATCTTCGTGTTCCAGGTTGTGGCAATGGAACACATAGGTCTGGTCGCCGGGGAAGTCGTGGGCGAAATCGATCGCCACCCGGACGGTTTCGCCGGGCCAGACCAGCACGGTGTCCTTCCAGCCGAGGTCGCTCACGGTGCGGCCCTGGCCCAAACGCGCCATGCCTGACAGCTGGGGCGGACTGTTCAGCCGTTCGAGCACCTGAAACGAAAAGCCGTGGATGTGCATCGGGTGCGGCATGCCCATCGTCGGGTTGCTGATGTTCCAGATTTCCACCGAACCGCGCTTGACATCGAAGGCAATCTCGTCCATGCGGAAAGTGCGCCCGTTGATCAAAAAGCGCATCTGCCCCATCGACAGTTCGATCTTGCGCTGCGTAGCGCCTTCGGTGGGAATCGGCTTGATCTGGGACAATGTGGCCGGCAACTTGGCGACGACGCGTTCGCCGGCCGTCACCGACAGCTTCAACACGTTGAACTCCGCGCCCAGCGGCAGCCGTGACGAGCTCATGCTGGCCATCATCCGCCCCATGCCCATGCCGCCCACGCCCGGGGCACCGCCCGGGCCGCCAACAAGCTCTTCGTCTTCCATCGGATCGAAGGCCAAGCTCTTGAGGAAAACCTCCTCACCGGGCTGCGCCTGCCCAGCGTCAAACAATACATCAAGGCGCTCCCCGGGCGCGAGAAAGGCCTCGGTCACCGTCTCAGGCCGCTCGATCAGGCCGCCGTCGGTGCCGATGACGGTGAAATCCAGCAGTTTGTTGCCCTTGACGAAGGCCAGCCGGTAGATACGTGCATTCGACCCATTCAGCAGCCGCAGGCGGTAGGTCCGCGGCGTGACAGCCTGCACCGCGTTGGGCGTCAGGTTGGCGAGGACGATGTCGCCCAGCCAACCCATCATGGCGTCATGGACACTCGGCTTGTACAACAGCTTGCCCTGCGCGTCGAACTGCTTGTCCTGGATGACCAGGGGCAGGTCGGTGACGCCGAGCTGCAGATCAAGGGCCTTGACCAAGCGGCGCTGGTCGTCGTCATCCACCAGGAAGAAACTCGCCAGGCCGTGGTAGGCCTGCTCGGCGGTCAGCTCGTGGGCGTGCGTGTGGTACCAGTAGGTGCCGCCGCGGTTGCTCACCTTGAAGTCATACGCATAGCGCCCGCCCGGACCGATGGTGCTGGCCGGGTGGCCGTCCATGGCGGCGGGCGTGTGCAGGCCGTGCCAGTGAATGATGGTCGGCTCGGCCAGCCCGTTGTCCAGGGTGGCCGAGAAGCGCGCGCCGCTCTCGATGCGCAGGATGGGGTTCTGGTAGGCCTTGCCCGCCTGTTCGGTCTGGTACAGCAGGAACGGCGATTCGCGGCCGGGCAGGAGGGGAAAGCTGGCCGCAGTGGCGCGGATGTTCAGGGGCCCGGCGACATCGAGTACCCCGAACGGCCCGCTGCCCACAGGGATGAACAGCTTTTGCTGGAAGTTCGCGGCGGCGACCGGATCGAAGGGATAGTGGCGAAACGGCCCGCCAGCCAGCGCGTTGGAACGAGGCGATCCGTAATACATCCAGGCCGCCCCCCCGGTGCCGGCCACGGCTGCCACGCTGGCAAACTGAAACAATTGTCGTCTGTTCAACATGCAATTCTCCTTTTTTAAACTGGCAGATCTCCGGCCAGACCATGAGGCCTGGCGGCACTTCACCCGACAGGCGCACCCGGGACCCGGGCCATCGCCATTTTCATCATGATGCATCATCTCCATGCGCTTGTCCATCATCTTTGACTATCCACACCCCGCCGTACCCTCCCGGTATCAGTACGATCAAAAAACCTACACCGTGCGTTAGCGCACAGACCGCATGCCTGGCGAGGAAAACAATCGGCTTTTGAACATACTCACTTAAATCAGGAGATAGCATGAATTTGAATATGACCTTGAGTCTGGCACCCTTGGTATCGCTGCTCGCCGGCGTGCTTATTTTGATAGCGCCTCGGCTGCTGAACTATATCGTCGCAGCCTATCTGATCACCGTCGGATTGCTGGGACTGTTCGGCGGCTTCAACCTCAAGTAAACAAGACGGGTGTGCTTGCGCGCATGACTCTACAGAAAAACATGCTATGCGCGCTACCGCACTGAATGGGTCCAGGCGCTTAGTTAACCGATGCAATAGCGATGGCTTGATCAGCCGACGTTCATCTTTGTCGCCAGAAACTGATCCATTCTGTCCCATAAAAAAGCCCAAGAGCTTTGACACTCTTGGGCTTTTTTTGGATACTGCCAGTTAAATACTGGCGGAGAAGGCGGGATTCGAACCCGCGGAAGGTATAACCCTTCGCACGCTTTCCAGGCGTGTGACTTAAACCGCTCATCCACCTCTCCAAGCCTTTGATTTTACCCTATAAAAAAAGCCACCCAAAGGTGGCTTTTTAAGCTGACGAATCAGATGGCGGTGAAACTTAGTTCAAAGCAACTTTCTTGTCGCCTTTGTAGGTGTACAAAGTCATCGCCGGGTTTTTCAACTCGCCGTTGGCTTCAAACCGTACATTGGTCGTGACACCTTTGTAGTTGGTTGCCGCCAATTTTGGCAAGTAAACCTTTGGATCGGCAGAACCAGCGGCCTTCATGGCTGCCACCAATACATTCACAGCGTCGTAGACATATGGGCTGTAGACCTGGTATTGACCTGGGTATTTTGCGTCGTAACGCTTTTTCCAGGCTGTACCACCTGGCATTTTCTCAAGTGAAGAACCGCCTTCGGCACAAACGACATTGTCCAAAGTTTTGGCGCCGCCAGATTGCTTGATCAAGTCCATGGTGCAGATGCCGTCGCCGCCGAAGAACTTGACGTTGCTCATGCCGAGTTGTTCCATTTGACGGAGCATGGGGCCCGCTTGTGGGTCCATGCCGCCGTAAAACACGCCATCTGGTTTTTTCGCTTTGATGGCTGTCAGGATAGACATGAAGTCGACTGATTTGTCGGTGGTGAACTGATCATCAACGATGGTGATGCCTTTGGCCGCAGCGGTGCGTTTGAACACTGCCGCCACACCTTGACCGTAAGCGGTACGGTCGTCAATGATGGCGACGCGCTTCAACTTCAAAGTGTCAGCAGCGTAAAACGCCAGTCCTGCACCCAAAGCATTGTCGTTAGCGAGCAGACGGAAGGTGGTTTTGTAACCAGGCTTGGTCAAATCAGGGTTGGTGGCCGATGGGGTCACCATGGGAATACCGCAATCGTTGTAGATTTTGGAAGCAGGAATGGTGGTGCCTGAGTTCAGGTGACCAGCAACCCCAGCGACCTTCGCGTCACACAATTTTTGTGCCACAGCAGCGCCCTGCTTTGGATCAGCAGCATCATCTTCGGCCACCAACTCGATCTTGACTTTTTTGCCGCCAATCACGACGCCAGCTGCATTGAGATCTTCGATGGCCATGCGGGCACCGTTTTCATTGTCTTTACCGTATGAGGCTTGTGAGCCTGAAATGGGTGCAACGTGACCAATTTTGACCACCATGTCTTGCGCAGACGCGATACCTGCAATCGTAGCCAGTGCCGCGACAGCGACTAGTTTCATCTTGATTTTCATAAATTACTCCAAGTTAATAAACCAACTCATCAGTTGAGAAGCAGTGATTACCCCAACGGGTTGAACCATACAGCAAAAATTAGGCCAAACCACTAGGGAACACACTTAGAT
>JASJPN010000057.1:0-19038 GCA_031426635.1 Polaromonas sp. | reverse complement strand
CACACTTAGATAAATGATCCCTGGTCAAATATTAGCCCGATTAATACTTCATGAATCCGGGGATGCATCGCTACGACTCTACCCTCCCTCAACCTGCACAAGCTTGACGTTTTCAGAATCCGATGTGAGCCTCGTGTTATCCCGTACCATGCGTTTGAGTTCGGGCACACACGAGCCGCAGTTGGTGCCGCACTTCAGGCTCTCCTGCAGCGCTGCCAAGCGACGCGCATCCGAGCCAAAACTGGTCGCCAGTTGCGCATTGATAGCCACATCGGTGATGTTGAAGCACGTACAAATCGACTTTCCACGCGATTTCACCGCCAGTGGGGCTTGGCTGCCAGGCACCAGCAGCATGCGGCCATGGCCTTGTGCGGGCAAACGTTCCTGGAGCAGGGTTTTGATCCAGGCCTCGGAGCGGGTATCGCCTGCCAGCACAAAGGCTTCTAGCTCGGCGTGTTCGCGACTGCCGGTCAGTTTGATGGCGCGATGCTGACCTTTTTTCTTGTCGGCATAACGAAGAATTTGACTCGCTGCGGTCGTGCTCACCAAGCCAAGTACGGATTCAATCTGTGCCAACACGTCAGCAGATGGTGCTTCATGAGCAGCGGCGCGAAACAACAACCCTGTGCGCTCAAAAGTTTGGTTCGAGGTTTGAGCCGCGTTTTGACCTGCCACATTGTCCCCAAATGGCACGCAACTGGAGAACGGGAACAAACGCATCAGCGCCTTCAACTCTTCTCGTGCCGCCAACGCCCGGTCGCCAGGCAACCAGGCCATGCCCAAGAGCGTCCAAGGCAACTCGGCTTTGAGAATTTTCACGGCGGCGTGTTTCAGCTCAGGTTGTTTGGAGCTGGGGCAATAGGCCGAGGTAGTCAACGCATTGACGCCCGCCAGTCGCTCGCCGCTGCTGCTTTGTCCGCTCAAATACTCTTCTCCCCAGTGCACGGCCATGAAGGCTTGGCTCATGCCAACCTCTTTGGACGCCTGCACGGGCAACATGATGGAGCCGCGTTTACTGGTCACATGCACCAAATCGCCCTCTTTCAAGAGTCGCCGCGTCATGTCTTGCAGGTTCATTTGAACGCTGGGTTCAGCCACATGACCAAACAGTTTTCCGAGCGTGCCGGTGCGACTCATGCCGTGCCATTGGTCGCGCAGCCGGCCCGTGGTTAAAGAGAACGGGTAGCGCGATTCTCTGGGCTCGGCGATGGGTTTGTAAACCGTATTGATGAAATTAGCGCGTCCGCTGAGTGTGGGGAAAATATGGTCTTCGTACAAACGCACTTTGCCAGCGGACTCACCCTCGCGCAACGGCCACTGCAACGGTGTCATCTCCAGCCGTGCGTAGCTCATGCCGGTGATGTCGAGGTCACGGCCCCGAGTGGATTCGCGGTGCTCAAGCCAGATGGATTCCGGGCTTGGGTAGTCGAATAAACGCCGTACGCGTTGCGCCTGTCGACACCTTTCGACAAGCTCAGGGCGAACGGGCAGGAGCTTCTCCAAGCGTTGCGCGAAATCAACTGCAATCGACCAGTCGTGACGTGGACCTTCACCGCTGGTGGCGGACGTGGTTCCGGGCGGCTTGACCGCCGCCCGTACCCGAGATACACGGCGCTCGGTGTTGGTGACCGTGCCTTCCTTTTCACCCCACGTCGTGGCAGGCAGCAAGAGGTCTGCATACGCGCAAGTGGCGGTGGTGGCAAAGGCTTCCTGCACAATGACCAGCTCGGCGCGCTCCAGGGCGCGGCGCACCACGGCTTGATCTGGCATGCTTTGCGCCGGGTTGGTGCAGGCAATCCACAGCGCTTTGATGTCACCATCGGCGGCGGCTTGGAACATCTCAACGGCGGTTTTTCCTGGTTTTTCTGGCACGGTTGGAACACCCCACAGCGCAGCCACTTCGGCGCGGTGCCGAGGATTGGTCAAATCGCGGTGGCCGCTCATCAAATTGGCCATGCCGCCGACCTCGCGCCCACCCATCGCATTGGGCTGGCCGGTCAGCGACAAAGGGCCTGCACCCGGCTTGCCGATGTGCGCCGTTGCCAAATGCATATTGATCAAGGCGACGTTTTTGGCAGTGCCACTGCTCGATTGGTTCAAGCCCTGGCAATAGAGACTGAGCGTCGCTTTGCTGGTGGCAAACAGCTTGGCGGCAGCGTACAACACTTCTTTTTTGATGCCGCAAATTTGACTCACCAGCTCCGGCGTGCAGTCGCGCACCGTGGTTTTGAGAGCCTCAAAACCATCGGTATGCTGCGCAATAAAGTCGTTGTTGATCCACCCCTCCCACAACATGATGTGCAGCATGCCGTTGAACAGCATGACGTCGCTGCCGGGCTGAATCGGCAGGTACAGGTCGGCCAACTCCACCGTGTCGGTGCGGCGTGGGTCGGCGACGATGATTTTCAGGGCTGGATTGGCTTTCTTTGCATCCTCAATGCGTCTGAACAAAATCGGATGTGCGAAAGCCGTGTTGCTGCCCACAATGAAGATGCAGCCGGCGTGATTCACGTCGTCATAGCAGGCCGGCGGCGCGTCAGCGCCCAGCGTCTGTTTGTAGCCCGCCACCGCGCTGCTCATGCACAGGCGCGAGTTGCTGTCGACATTGTTGGTGCCAATCAAGCCCTTGGCCAGCTTGTTGAAGACATAGTAGTCTTCCGTCAGCAACTGGCCCGAGATGTAAAAACCCACCGCATCAGGGCCGTGCGCAGTGATGATGTTGGCAAACTTCTGGGCGGCGCTGTCCAGCGCGCTGTCCCAGGAAAGTCGTTGCGGAGCCTCACCGCGCCGCTCTCTGCGCATCGGGTACAACAGCCGTGTTTGCTGCGTCACCGCCGCCGTTGCCGTCAAGTGCAGCGTGGAACCCTTGGAGCACAGCCGCCCGAAATTGGCCGGATGCGTCGGGTCACCCCGCACACCGGTGATTTGATCACCACTCGATTCAATGATCACACCACAACCTACGCCGCAGTAGGGGCACGTGGATGTTGTCTCCGTCATGCCGCAGCTGTTGCTTTGTTCGCTGGGCCAGCCACCGGTGCAGTCTGCTCCAAAGCCAGTGTGTCCAATTCAATATGGTTCAAATGCACCACACCATCCGTGACTTGCACGCGAAATGCCTGGGTGCAACCCTCGTCAGGCTCTTTGGCGCAACCCGTGGCCAGGCCAATCGTCCAGTTGTGCAGCGGACAAGCCACGCTGGTGCCAAACACGATGCCCTGACTCAGCGGTCCGCCTTTGTGCGGACAGCGGTCCAACAACGCAAACACCTGATCTTGGTCGTTGCGAAACACCGCCACGTCCATGCCTACTGCGCGTTGTACGCGGCGCGAACCCAACACCGGGATGTCTTGAATCAGACAGATTTTTTTCCATTCACTCATGATGCCATTCTCTGTAAATGATGACGCCGCCAATCATGCTATCATTTTAATAGCTTACTAGTCAATTAAGACGCTGGCCACAATCGTTTTTTTATGAACTATTTGTAAAATAAACAGCTTTATGCAATTGCCAGCTTCTCAAACTGACGCGTATCGACTTCAGCTTCTTTGAAGTCGAACCAAGGATCTGGCTCGCCATCCAAAGCAAATTGCAGGCGCTCCCATAAATCTTTGCGGCCTTGATGGTCATCCAGGATGCGCTTTTTCACATAATCCAAGCCCACACGGCTGACGTAGTGCACGGTGCGTTCCAAATACCAGCCCTCCTGGCGATACAACTCACAAAAGGCACCGGTATATTCCAGCACTTCAGCAGCGGTTTTCAGTTTGGTGAAAAAGTGCGCGACTTCGGTTTTGATGCCGCCGTTGCCCGCCACATACATCTCCCAGCCACTGTCCACGCCAATGATGCCGACATCTTTGATACCCGCCTCCGCGCAGTTGCGCGGACAGCCTGAGACCGCAAACTTCACCTTGTGCGGCGCGTACATGCGCCACATCGCGCGCTCCAGGTCCTTACCCATTTGTGTGGAGTCTTGCGTGCCCATGCGGCACCACTCAGAGCCAACACAGGTTTTGACGGTACGCAGTGCCTTGGCATAAGCATGACCGCTGGGCATGCCGATGTCTTTCCAGACCGCTTGCAAGTCTTCTTTTTTAACGCCCAGCAAATCAATGCGCTGGCCACCCGTGACCTTGACGGTAGGAATGTTGTACTTGTCCACCGCGTCGGCAATGCGGCGCAACTCGGACGAGGTGGTCTCGCCGCCCCACATGCGCGGAATGACCGAGTACGTGCCGTCTTTCTGGATGTTGGCGTGGCTGCGCTCGTTGATGAAGCGGCTTTGCGGGTCGTCTTTGGCCTCTTTCGGCCAGGCGCTGGTGACGTAGTAATTTACCGCTGGACGGCAGGACGCACACCCATTGGGCGTCTTCCACTCCATGAACTTGTAGACGCCGTCGATGGTCAACAGCTTGTTTTTGACAATCGCCTCACGCACAGCTTGGTGGCCGTGATCAGTGCAGCCGCACATGGCTTTCATTTTCGGTGTGGCGGAATAGTCACCGCCGGCCGTGAACATCAAAATCTGCTCCACCAAGCCAGTGCAAGACCCACATGACGCGCTGGCTTTGGTGTGTTTACGCACATCCTCCAGCGTGAACAGACCTTTTTCCTTGATAGCTTTGCAAATCGCGCCTTTTTTGACACCGTTGCAGCCGCAAACCTCAGCATCGTCAGGCATGCTGGCGGCCTTGTTCTGGCCTTCGTGCCCCGTATCGCCCAAGTGGCTCTCGCCAAACATCAGCTTGTCGCGAATCTCCGTCACACTGCGGCCGTCGCGTAAAAGCTTGAAGTAATAGCTGCCGTCTACCGTATCCCCATACAGGCACGCGCCGATGAGCTTGTCGTCTTTGATGACCAGCTTTTTATAGACACCACCGAACGGGTCGCTCATGATCAGTTCTTCAGTGCCCTCCCCGCCTTGAAATTCACCCGCACTGAACAGGTCAATCCCAGTCACTTTGAGTTTGGTGGAAGTGAGTGAACCGGTGTAGCGACCAATACCATGCTCAGCCAAGTGGTTGGCTGCGACCTTGGCTTGCTCGAACAAAGGAGCCACCAGACCATAGACAATACCGCGATGCGCCGCGCACTCGCCCACCGAGTAGATGCGCGCATCGGTCACGGTTTGCAAGGTGTCGGTGACGACAATGCCACCTCTCCCTTCATTGGCACAATGCAGCTTCATTTTCAGGGCCAACCCGGTATTGGGACGAATGCCGACCGCCATCACGACCAAATCTGTCGGGATCTCCGTGCCGTCTTTGAACTGCAGCGCCATCACACGGCCACCCTTGCCGCCATCTGCATCGCCAATCAAGGCCTGGGTTTGGCCACCCATGACGAACTTCAAACCGCGTTCTTCCAACGATTTTTGCAACAAGCCACCGGCTACGGCATCCAGTTGGCGCTCCATCAAGGTCGGCATCACGTGAATCACCGTCACATCCATGCCGCGCAGCATCAAACCGTTGGCAGCTTCCAAACCGAGCAAGCCGCCTCCAATAACAACCGCTTTTTTGTATTTGGTCGCCGCCTCGATCATCGTGTTGGTGTCGGCGATATCGCGGTAGGCCACCACGCCTTGCAGGTCTTTGCCGGGTACGGGCAACATGAAGGCGTTGGAGCCAGTACACATCAGCAGACGGTCATATTCGACTTCGGTGCCGTCATCGGCAATCACAACGCGACAGGCACGATTGACCTCAACCACTTTTTTACCAGCGTGTAGCGTGATGTTGTTGTCTTTGTACCAATCCCAGGAGTTGAGCACAATCTCATCAAGCGTTTGCTCACCCGCCAGCACAGGGCTGAGCAAGATGCGGTTGTAATTAGGTTGTGGCTCAGCGCCGAAGATGGTGATGTCGTACAAATCTGGTGCAATTTTGAGGAGCTCTTCGACGGTGCGAACCCCTGCCATGCCATTGCCGACCATCACTAACTTCAATTTTTTCATGTCGTTCCTAAGAGGTACTTTGCTGTACTGCACCACGATTGATGCAAGCCTCATGCCAACTTTTCAGGATCAACACCCAAGTGGCGCACCGAATCAGGGACTACTCTTTATTTATGCACCCAATCGGCGCAAAGGGCGGACTATCGACAGAGTGCATCTGCGATTCAAAATGCCCGATTTAGTGGCAAGCGCACCAAATTTGTCTACGATGTGACTAATGCGAGGTGCTTTGTTTGCTCACTGCGTCATAACGCATCAGGGCGTAGCCTCGGTCTTTGTAATGCTTCCAGCGCACTCTGGCAGACTGCAAATCAGCATCTTCCTGGCTGACAACTTCAATCAGGCGCGCAAAACGCTCATATCCAGCCGGCAGCGTTGCACCCAGGTTGAGCAGAACATCTTGCTGCATGGCGCTGTTGAGTGCTTCCAGCTCCTGCGGGGACACGTCTGCCAACAGGCCAGGTAGCAACACGATCGGCGAATTTGCCAACACGGCTGGCTGTGCATCGACAAAGCAGTGCGGCAAAAACTCCGACGGCGAAACCGCCCACAGCGCCGTGCTGAGTTGACGCATCGTGCCATGGGGCCCGCAAACCAACACCTTAGCCGCCTTCTTCTGCGAGGCCCGCAACAAACGGCAGGCGTAGTCCAGCTTATCTAAAGCGTTGACGTGAAACGCAATTTCGGTCATCAGACTCTTTTCGTTAAATTATCGCTGGGCGGGCTTCTTTTCACTATCTTTTTTGTAGCTACTTTAGCAGTATTTACGCTGGCTACAGCCTGATTTGATTCCAAATTAAGTAAATAGTTTAATAGCAATGCGACAGGACGCCCAGTGGCCCCCTTGGCCGCCCCATTCTTCCACGCGGTGCCCGCAATGTCCAGGTGCGCCCATGGATATTTTGCAGTGAAGCGTTGCAAAAACTTGGCAGCGGTGATGGACCCACCCGCGCGCCCAGCCACGTTGGCGACATCAGCAAAGTTGGTTTTCAGGCCTTCGCCGTACTCGTCGTCCAGCGGCATGCGCCAGCACAGGTCGCCCGAGGATTCGCCCGCCTGGGTCAAAGCGGCGGCCAACCCATCGTCTGCGCTGAACAGGCCACTGCGCACGCCCCCCAAGGCGATGACGCAGGCACCAGTCAAGGTGGCAATGTCGATGACCGCAACGGGTTTAAAGCGCTCGGCGTAGGTCAAGGCGTCGCACAGCACCAAGCGGCCTTCTGCGTCAGTGTTGAGGATTTCAATGGTTTGGCCATTCATGCTGGTCACGACGTCGCCGGGTTTGATAGCTTTGCCATCGGGCATGTTTTCGCAGGCCGGGATCAGACCAATGACGTTGACCGTCGGCTGCAAGTCTGCCAAGGCGCGGAAGGTGCCCAGCACGCTGGCAGCGCCGCACATGTCAAACTTCATTTCGTCCATTTCCAGTGCGGGCTTGATGGAAATGCCGCCGGTATCAAAAGTGATGCCTTTGCCGACCAGGACAGTGGGCGCTTGCGTTTTGGCTGCACCGGTGTATTTGAGGACAATAAAGCGAAGCGGCTCGTGGGAGCCCTGCGCCACGGCAATCAAGGCACCCATGCCCAGCTTGGTCACCTCTTTGAGGCCCAGCACGTCACAGCTGATATTGCGGTGCTTGTCCAGGCTTTTAGCCGCTTTACCCAAAAGTTCAGGCGTGGCGTAGTTGGCGGGACGGTTGGCCCACTCTTTTGCAAACTCAATACCAGCTACAGCCGCCTTGATATACGCCTGAGAAGCTATTAATTTTGAAGCATCCAGTGCATCAGCATGCACACCCACGGTGACTTCGACGATTTTGCGAGGTTCTATCTTGGTCTTGCTGCTGCTGTAGACGTAGCTGGCCTCCGCCACGGCGAGCAGCGTGGCCTGGCAGGTCGACTCCGACAAATCAGGCAAAGCGCTCAGGCACAGCACAATCTTCGCCGCCGAGGTCGCTTTCACAGCTGTAATTGCCGCCGTGACTGCCGTTTTGAGACTTTTAGCAGAACCGTCGCCCGCGCCCACCAACAGCGTGCGTGTGGCTCTGGTCACACCACTGCGATACAAATGTAACAATTTGCCTGTTTTGCTCTCAAAATCGCCCGCTTGCAAAGCCTGAGCGATCACATCCGTCAGTTCAAGCTCGGGCGATTGCACCGCTTTTGCCACTTTTGCCGTTTTACCGGCTTTGCTGGCTGGCACGCCCGTACCCGTAGTTTTGAAAGCGTCAGGCACCAGCACAATCAGTGCATCGCACGGGTCTTTGCTCGCTAGCGTTAAATCTTGAGTTTTAAGTTTAAAGTCCATAATTAAGTGCTTTTTTCTTTTGGCTTTCCACATTGAGCCGGTCGGTTAAAGTCAGTGCTTTATTCATTCGCTACCAAACAAGTCCATCGTAACCAGTCAATGTTATTCCATTCTTCGATTAAAAAAGAATTAAGCCGTACTTTTGGCGCAACGCTGGTGGTGTTAATCACGGTGGTGATGACCATGATGCTGGTTCGCGTGCTGTTTCTCGCCAACCGAGGCCGCGTCAACCCTACCGATGTGCTTCTCATCATGGGCTACTTTGTGTTGGGCCATTTGCCCACTATTTTGACGCTGTGCTTGTTTATCGCCATTGTGGCGACGCTTTCCCGAATGTACAGCGACAGTGAGATGGTGATCTGGTTCTCCAGCGGACGTGGCCTGTCTGGCTTGCTCAGCCCTTTATTTAGCTTTGCCTGGCCGGTCTGTTTGGTAATTGGCTTGCTGGCGCTGTTTGTCTGGCCTTGGTCAAATGAGCAAACACAAAACATGCGCGCCCAGTTTGAGCAGCGCAGTGATTTGGACCGCGTCACACCGGGTCAATTTCAGGAGTCTGCTAATGGTAATCGGGTGTTTTTCATTGACAAAGAAACGCTAGATGCGCATGGCCAAAGTGTGGGGCGCAATAATATTTTCATATCTGACGTATCCGGCAGCAAAGAGTCCATCACGACAGCGCGCGCTGGACGCATTGAAAACCGCAATGGCAGCCAGTTTTTGTTGATCAGTTCGGGGCAACGCTCAGAAACCGATATGAAAAGCCGGCAAACCAAGGTAAGCGAGTTTGAAGAGTACGGCAACTTGATCCGGACCGCGAAGATCAACCCCTTCGAAGGCGGGCCATCCAAAGCCCAGCCCAGCTGGACCTTGCTAACGAATCCCAGCCCCAGTCATCTGGGCGAGCTGGCTTGGCGCATGGGCCTGGCCTTTGCCGCCTTTAACTTTGTGATACTCGGTGTGGCCATAGCGAGCGGAAATGCTCGCGCCAACCGCAGTGGCAGCTTTGTCTTCGCCCTGTTTGCTTTTGCACTGTATTACAACCTGATCAATCTGAGCCAGAGTTCAATTGCCTCTGGCAACTACTCCTTTGCTGGCTTGCTGCTGGTCCTGCATGGCGGCGCGTTTTTATTAGGTGCCTTGTGGTTGGCCAAGCGGCACAACAACTGGTCCTTCATGGCCATGCTCTCATCGCGCCGGCACCAGCTCCGTCCCAAGACGATGTCCATTGGGTCTGCCGCATGAAAACAATCCGTCAGCTCATTTATAAAGAAACCTTCGCAGCAGTTGCCTTTGTAGCCATGGGATTTTTGGCTTTATTTATCTTTTTCGACTTTGTCGATGAGTTATCACATATCGGCAAATCATTTGGGGGCTCGAAATTTGGCACCTACCAAGTCCAGCACGCCTTGCTGTATGTGCTTTTGCTGGTTCCCAACCACTTGTATGAATTGCTGCCGATAGCCGTGCTGATAGGCAGTGTTTTAGTGATGGCCAGGTTTGCACAGAGTTCGGAATTCACCATTTTGCGCACCAGTGGGCTCGGGCCTGGCTTGGCCCTCAAAATGCTACTGGGTTTAGGTGCCATCTTTGTCGCCTTCACGTTCGTCATTGGCGACTATGTGTCGCCGTTGGCTGACCGTACAGCACAACTCCTCAAGGCGCGCTATTTGGGGCAAATCTCGATTGGACAAACAGGGGCATGGCTGAAGGAAACACAAGACCAGAGCGCGTTTGCCGTCAATGTCAGTGCCTTCTCGTCCGATGCACAAATGGTGGGGGTGCGCATCTTTGAGTTTGACGCTGCTGGCTCGATTCTGTCGACAACCCTGGCCAAGCAAGGCTTTTTCCAGGACGACAACAGCTGGAACCTGGTGGACGTACAACGCAGCGTTTACGCGATCAATGGATCAGGTTCAACGACGCACCTGCCCCATATCAAGCGCTTGACCCTGGAGACATACCGTTGGCCAACCGAGATCAATGCTGAAATGGTCTCGGTGGCACTGCTCAAGCCAGACCGCATGGGCACGATTGATTTGTTTCAATACATCCGTCATTTGGATGCCAACAGGCAAGTTGCGCAGTTGTACGAGATTCAATTTTGGAAAAAAGTGTTTTATCCTTTGAGTTGCTTGGTGATGCTGGTATTGGCGCTGCCCTTTGCCTACCTGCACTTTCGCACCAGTGGCATCACCGCCTATGTTTTTGGTGGCGTACTGATTGGCATCAGCTTTTTTGTACTCAACAACGTGTTTGAATATTTCGGTAATTTGTTAGTTTGGAGCCCCTTACTCACAGCCGCTGCCCCGAGCATGGTCTACTCGGTGTTGTCATTGGGGGCTTTTAGTGTGTTGGTATTGCGACGCTAGCTGGGCCATCCATCTCATTTTTTACAAAGACGAGGCCCCAGGTGAAGCAAGCCATCATACTTTTTGGTCATGGTTCCCGCGATGCCTTGTGGCATTTGCCGATTCAAGCCGTGGCGCAGCGTATTCGTAACGCCTCACCCGATGTCCAGGTAGCGTGTGCCTACCTCGAACTCACCCAGCCCACCCTCCCTGATCTTGCTACTGAATTTATAGCTTCCGGGGCAGACAACATAAGAGTTTTACCCATGTTTTTGGGTACAGGAAGGCACGCCAGAGAGGATCTTCCGGTACTGATTGACGCATTGCGCTTACGCTATCCCGAGGTACAGTTTGAGGTGTTGACCGCCATTGGTGAAAATGAAGTAGTGCTCGATTTGATGGCGACCATTGCATTAAATAATGCATAATAAATCCCTTCTTTAGCTGAAATTCAATATGAATCTACATCAATTTCGTTTTGTACAAGAAGCTGTCCGACGCAATCTCAACCTGACTGAAGCGGCCAAAGCGTTGCACACCTCTCAGCCAGGCGTGTCCAAGGCCATCATTGAGCTAGAAGAAGAACTGGGGGTTGAGATATTCGCCCGCCATGGCAAGCGGCTTAAACGCATCACAGAGCCGGGCCAGCATGTGATCAAAAGTGTTGACCTGATCATGCGGGAGATGGGTAACCTCAAACGCATCGGTGAGCAATTTAGCGCCGAAGACAGCGGCACCTTGTCGATTGCCACCACCCACACCCAAGCCCGCTATGTGCTGCCCCAACCCATCACCCGGCTGCGAGAGACCTATCCCAAAGTCAACATCAGCCTGCACCAGGGCACGCCCGACCAGGTCGCCAAAATGCTGATTGATGAAGTGGCTGAAATTGGTATTGCGACCGAATCGCTCGAACACGAAGACCAACTGGTCACCCTGCCCTGCTATGAATGGCAACACGTGCTGGTCATGCCGATTGACCACCCGCTAGCCAATCGCGAGGCTTTAAGTTTGGAGGATTTGGCGCAAGAATCGCTGATCACATATCACCCCTCGTTCACAGGTCGTACCAAAATTGATCAAGCTTTTGCACTCAAAAAACTGCACCCCCGTATCGCCTTGGAAGCGATTGACTCCGATGTGATTAAAACTTACGTGCGCACCGGTTTGGGCATTGGCATTGTGGCCGAAATGGCTGTTCGTGAGGACGTGGGACACGATTCAAACCAGGATTTAGCCGTCATTCCTGTGGGGCACTTGTTTGGTCACAATGTGGCACGGGTCGCTTTTAAGCGCAGCGCTTACTTGCGTAATTTTGTCTATGAGTTTGCCGAATTACTCAGCGACCGCTTAAGTCGCGATTTAATAGTTCGCGCCATGAATGGCCATGGCGAAGACTTTTCTATGTAATCCCCCCTATGAATCCTCTGACCATGGTCGAAGCCACCGCACGCACACCGCCCTTATCGAGCAAGCTACCCGCAGTCGGAACCACCATTTTCACGGTCATGTCGGCCTTGGCTGCTGAACACCATGCCGTCAATCTCGGGCAAGGGTTTCCGGATTTTGATTGCGACCCCAAGTTGGTTCAAGCCGTCACGAATGCCATGAGCGCGGGCTTCAACCAATACCCACCGATGGCGGGCGTGCCGGTATTGCGTGAAGCCATTGCGTCTAAATTAACGGCACTCCACGCCAAGAATTACGACGCCAACACTGAAATTACCGTCACAGCCGGGGCGACACAAGCCATCATCACGGCGATTTTGGCAGTGGTTCATCCAGGCGATGAAGTGATCGTGCTCGAGCCTTGCTACGACAGCTATGTACCCAACATTGAACTTGCCGGCGGCGTGGTTGTTCGCGTGCCATTAACGCCGGGAACCTTTCGCCCGGACTTTGATGCCATCGGCGCCGCCATCACGACCAAAACGCGCGCCATCATCATCAATTCACCGCACAACCCCAGCGCCACCATCTGGAGCCGTGAAGATATGTTGGCCCTGCAAGAACTGCTGGCCCCTACGGATGTGTTACTCATCAGTGATGAGGTCTACGAACACATGGTCTATGACGGCCAAGAACACCAAAGTGCAGCGCGTTTTCCCGGTTTGGCTGCGCGCGCTTTCATTGTCTCGAGCTTTGGTAAAACGTACCACGTAACTGGCTGGAAAGTTGGCTTTGTTGCCGCGCCAGCTGCCTTGACTGCGGAGTTTCGCAAGGTGCACCAGTTCAACGTGTTCACCGTCAATACACCGGTGCAATACGGGTTAGCCAGTTACATGGCGGACGCACAGCCTTACCTCACACTGCCAGCGTTCTATCAGCGCAAGCGCGATCTTTTTCGGGCTGGTCTGACTCAGACAAAATTCAAAATTTTGCCAAGCACCGGTAGCTACTTTCAATGCGTCGATATCTCTGCCGTCAGCCCACTCGGTGAGGCTGAATTCTGCAAATGGTTGACCGTTGAAATGGGTGTAACCGCCATTCCGCTATCGGCATTTTATGGGCAGGGGTTTGATCAGCGCATTGTGCGCTTTTGCTTTGCCAAAAAAGATGAAACCCTGTATATTGCACTCGATAGACTCAAGCAACTTTGATGCCGCTGCTACGTAACAAAATTCACCACGCGAAAAATACACGGTCCATCTGGTTCTGGTGCGCGATGGCCGCGACCAGTGTCAACCCTAGCAGGATGAGCCCACCGATGATGCTGATACATCATCCCGATGGTCACCACTGACCCGCAGGTTCCTTGGCCCGCACCGTCTTGGCAATCGCCTCGGCCACGTCCTTGCGGTTGGCTTGTAGAGCGAAATCTATCGCGCTCAGACCTCGTTCATTTTTGATGGTGGCATCCGCACCTTCTTCCATCAACAGTTTCGCCGCCTCTGGCGTGCCATACATCGCGGCCATCATCAGCGGTGTGCTGCCGTTGGGCGATTCAGCGTCAATGTAGGCATGTTCCTCCAGTAGCAGCTTGATCATCTCCACATGCCCACCCGTGGCGGCGTAATGCAGCGGTGTCCAACCTGTTTTGTTGACATCGCCACCGCGCTCGATGATGCGCTTGGCAAGCGCCAGATGCCCCTTGAGCGCGGCCATCATCAGTGGGCTCTCGTCCTGCGGGGTGCGGGCATCGACATCGGTTTTATTCCAATCCAGCAACACGTTGGCGACTTTGAAGGAGGGCTCCGTCACCGCCAAATACAAACCCGATCGCCCTTTGGGGTCGAGCGTATTGACATCAAAACCACGGAAGATCAGGTTGACGACAGCACTTTCCCGGTCGTTCTTGATGGCATCAAAAAAGTCGTCATATGTTCCAGCAACCGCTAGCTGCGCGGGTACTGAAGCTGCGAACAAAACCACATACAGCAACCGCTTCAACCATGTGCTCATCACGTTCAGCATGGAATTTGCCATGAAACGTGTCACTAAACGTGTCATGGATGAACTCCTTGAAACAAAGCGTCAAAATTGGCACTGGTAACCAAGCCAATCTCCTCGACCGGCAAGCCTTTGATGTCTGCCAATTGCTTGGCCACCCAAGGCACATACGAAGGGTTGTTGGTTTTGCCACGGTGCGGCATGGGGGCCAGATAGGGGCTGTCGGTTTCAATCAGGATCCGGTCGAGTGGTACAAAAGCGGCTACGTCACGCAGGTCTTGCGCAGTTTTGAAGGTCAAAATGCCTGAAAACGAGATGTAAAAACCCAAATCCAAGGCTGCGCGGGCTACTGTGGCAGTCTCGGTAAAACAATGAAACACACCACCCGCTGCGCCCTGCCCACCTGCGTGGCCGCTGGTTTCGCCCTCCTCTCGAAGAATAGCGAGCGTATCAGCAGAGGCGCTGCGGGTATGAATCACCAAAGGCTTGGCGACGTGACGCGCCGCGCGGATATGCACCCGAAAGCGCTCCCGCTGCCAGGCCATGTCAGCAACCGTGCGCTCGCCGAGGCGGAAATAGTCCAAACCCGTCTCGCCAATACCCACCACACGCGGTAAAGCCGCGCGCTGCACCAAATCATCAAATGTCGGCTCCCGCAGTCCAATGTCCGTCTCGCTCGCTGCGCTGGCTTCGTTGTCAGGATGCACGCCCACCGTTGCCCAAAAGTTGTCATAGCTGGTAGCCAGGTTATGTACCGCCTCAAACTCCTCCAAAGTCGTGCAAATACACAAAGCGCGGCTCACCTGCGCCTGCGCCATCGCTGCACGGATGTGGGGTAACTGGGACATCAGCTCGGGGAAGACGAGGTGGCAATGAGAGTCGGTGTACATCTAGGAATGGCTACGGTTAAGAGAAATATTTTCAGGAAGTATTTTGGCTATAGCCGGTGTATTTATTGCTTTGTATGCTATTTAATTTATAGCGTTTTTACACTGAAAGGAAGCTGCTTGATCGTTTATGTTTTCTCCGCCAGCACCCGCTGCGCCCTGCTCACCAGCGCTTCCAGCATCAAACCTGCATTGAACGGGTGCTCCACCGTTTTAGCAGTTGCAGAGAGGGTTTTATACCAACCCGCCAAAGATGTGTAACTGGGTGTGGCTGCCAACGCTGGCAAATCAGCGGACTTGAAAAACCGCGGTTCTGCGCCGGTTTTGTGGCTCATGAGGTCATGGCAAAGTTTTTGCTGGGCATCCAAGAGTTCTGCTGGCAGCCAGTTCGACACAGCAGCCATGTCGCCGCGCGCCATGGCTTTGGGGAAGGCTTGCCAGGCGGCGGGGGCACGACCGGCCTGGGCGAAGGCCATCGCATCGGCGGGGCGGCCACCGGCGGCGCGGAGTAAGGCGCTGGCATCCACCGTTTTGACGCCCTGGGTGGCTAACCACGCCAACGACTCATCTGGCGTAGGCCAGGTGAGCGTGTGCGTCAGGCAGCGGCTGCGAATGGTGGGCAAGAGCTGGTGCGCGGCCTCAGAGGCGAGGACGAATTTGAGATCGCCGGGCGGCTCCTCCAGGGTTTTGAGCAGCGCGTTGGCGGTGATGTGGTTCATGCGCTCGGCAGGGTAGACCAGCATGGCTTTGCCGCGCCCACGGCCTGCGGTGCGCTGGGAAAATTCGATGGCATCACGCATGGCGTCGATGCGGATTTCTTTGCTGGGCTTGCGCTTTTTGTCGTCAATCTCGGCCTGCGCTTTCTCTGCCAGCGGCCAACCCAGCGCCAACATGACGGTTTCAGGCATGAGCACGCACAGGTCGGTGTGGCTACGCACGTCGATGGCGTGGCAACTGGTGCAGGTGTTGCAAGCGCCCTGCCCAGTTGGTTTATCGCACAGCCAAGCACGGACGAGTTGCAACGCCAGCTCGTATTGACCCAGCCCGGACGGGCCTTGCAAAAGCCAGGCATGGCCGCGTTGCTGGAGTAAATCCTCAGTTTGCGCGGCGATCCACGGTGCAGGGGCTGAACTTGCGGCTGTGGCCATGGCGGCGGGCATGTCTACAGCACTCATCGGGATGTTTCCTGCAAAAATCCGCGCTGTTTGACGGCGGCCAACACGTCTTGCCAGACCGCCTCGCGGCTCTGGTTCGCGTTGATTCGGGCAAATCTGACGGGTTGCGCGTCCATGCGCTGCTGGTAGCCAGCGGCGACCTGGCGAAAAAACGCGACCGGCTGAGCTTCAAATTTGTCGGGAACGCGCACACCCGTCAAGCGCTGGGCGGCGATGTCGGGGGGGAGATCGAACCAGATGGTCAAATCAGGCTGACGGATGTTTGAAAATTCATTTTCATCCATGAAATTGGCATCCAGCCGGTGTATTGATTGCGTCCAGCGCTCCAAAATGGATAGCAGTTTGAGATCAAAGCCACGCCCACCGCCCTGGTAGGCGAAGGTGGCGTCGGTGAAGCGGTCGCACAACACCACGTCGCCGCGCGCCAGAGCAGGTTCAATCACCTGGTTGAGATGGTCGCGGCGGGCGGCAAACACCAGCAAAGACTCGGTCAACGCGTCCATGGGGTCATTCAAAATCAGCAAACGCAGCTTTTCGGCCAATGGTGTTCCACCCGGTTCGCGGGTATGGACGACGCTGGACGCGCCTTGTTGCGCCTGAAAAGCCGCCACCAAAGCCTCAATATGGGTCGATTTGCCAGCGCCGTCGATGCCTTCAAAGCTGATGAAAACGCCTTTGTCTTTGGTTAATGGTTTCAAGTCAGCGTCCCCGAATGTATTGATTCACCGCCCGATTGTGCTCTTCGAGCGTGGCGCTGAACTGGCTGCTGCCACTGTCGTCACCCCGAGCGACAAAATACAGGGCGTTACTTGACGCAGGCTGCACGGCGGCCAGCAGTGCGGCTTTGCCGGGCATGGCGATGGGCGTGGCGGGCAGGCCAGCACGTAAATAGGTGTTCCACGGGTGGTTGATAGCTCTGGCGCGCAACCAGTTGCCGTCGTAATTGCCGATGTAGTGGCCCGTGCTGTCCACGCTGGCACCATAAATCACGGTCGGGTCGGTTTGCAGCGGCATCCCGATTTTTAGGCGGTTGTTGAAAACGCTGCCGACTAAGGCGCGATCGGCTTTGCTACCGGTCTCTTTTTCGACAATGCTGGCCAAAATCAAAGCTTCATCCGGCGTTTTAAGCGGCGAATCAGGCAGACGCATCGCCCACGCGGCCGCTAAATTTTTGTCCATCGCTTGCATGGCGCTTTTAAGTACCAACAAATCGCTGCTGCCACGGGCGTAAGTGTAGGTGTCGGGGAAAAATCGGCCTTCGGGCTTGAGGTCAGGCCTACCTAGCTGCTGCATGATCAAATCCGTGCTTAGCCCTTGTGTATCCGGCCTGAGTCGCTCTGCTTTTGATAGCGCATCACGCACCTGAGCAAAGTTCCATCCCTCCACCAAAGTCACTGAAAGCAGCGATTGCGCGCCCGTGACCAACTTGTGCAAGAGGCTGCGCGGGGTAGCTCCGCGTTCAATGTCGTAGGTGCCAGCCTTGATTTTTCGGGCATCGCCCGAGACGCGAAACCACAGTTGCAACAAGACAGGTTGCACTTGAACACCCGCCTCGACCACTTGTTGAACCACCGTTTTGCCACTGTTGCGGTCCAGGGTCAACTCGACGCGCTCAGTTGCCAAATCCAAAGGCTGATAGCTCCACCATACCAGCGCGGCTGCGCTAGCCGCAACCAGCAGCGTCAATATCACCATGAGCTTCAAAATCAGCTTAAACATCGTCGTTGTCATACAAATACAAAACAAATACAAATGACGATGATAATTCACCCATGAACACTGACAGCAAATTTAGCACCGGCCTGCCCAGCGGCGTCGCCCCCCTGCCCCATTTGGGCGTGATTCGCGTGGTTGGCGAGGACGCCGCCTCATTTTTACAAGGTCAACTGACGCAAGATTTTGTCCTGCTGGGCATGAACGAGGCCAGATTGGCCGCCTTTTGCTCGGCCAAAGGGCGGATGCAGGCCAGCTTTATCGGGTTTAAGCGGCCAGCCAATAGCGATGCCGCTGAGGAAACGCCTAACGCACCCGAGATTTTGCTGATTTGCAGCCGTGACATTTTGGCCCCCACCTTGAAGCGCCTGTCCATGTTTGTGATGCGCGCCAAAGCCAAGCTGCTGGACGCCACAGCAGACTTTGCACTTTACGGCTTGGTCGGCGAGGCATTCAGATTAGCTACAGATTTAATAGCTCCTCAATCAATCAATACAACGGCTAATACGTCATTCAAGGTTGATGTTGGCAGATCAACACTGGTGGCTTTGCACCCTGCGCTGGGTCAATCGCGTGGCTTGTGGCTCACACCCGTCGATCAGCCTGCACCCGCAGGTGCGGCGCTATCGACCGCGCTATGGCAATGGGGCGAGGTGTGTAGCGGCATAGCCACCATCACCACGCCCATCGTGGACGCCTTTGTGCCGCAAATGCTCAATTACGAGTCGGTCGGCGGTGTCAATTTCAAGAAAGGCTGCTACCCCGGCCAGGAAGTGGTGGCACGCAGCCAGTTTCGCGGCACCTTGAAGCGGCGCGCTTACCTGGTGCAGATAGACGATAAAAATGCCTCGCCCAGCGTGGGGCAAGATGTCTTCCATGACTCGGATGCCGAGCAACCCTGCGGCACCGTGGCGCAAGTTGCAACATCGCCCAATGGCGGCTCTTATGGTGCCTATATGGCGATTGTGTCAATGCAAGTGGCCGCCAGTTTGGATGGCAAGCTGACTTTGGGTGCGCCAAATGGGCCGACGATCACGCTACAGGCGCTGCCTTACCCGCTGCTCGCAGATATTTGAGGCGGAGTTTTCAACGTAAGTAGTGTCCCAACCAAGTTCAGCAGCGCACCTACAACCTTGCGTTTATCAATACAAATTGCGTTGTAAGTTTAAAAGAGCCCAAAATTAACGCTATAATTTGAGGCTTGTTCCTCGATAGCTCAGTTGGTAGAGCGCCGGACTGTTAATCCGTAGGTCCCT
>JASJPN010000056.1:0-3547 GCA_031426635.1 Polaromonas sp. | reverse complement strand
GCATTCATGCTGCCATTTTCGCCGATTTTTGATCAAAACCCAGCATCCATCATCAGATGGCGCGGCGCACGTTACCGAATACGTCAAGCGCAATGCTGCGCCAGAATCAACCTTGCTTCACTTGTCCCATACAAGCCTGACACAACTGCAGCGCCAGCCGGTGCAGCGCCTGCCAACTGCCTGTCGGCCAGTCAGGCTGTTTCAAGCCTTTGACAATGCCATCGACGGCATGGGCGGCGCTGAGCAACTGCACCAAAGCATCAGGTGACAACTGCGGCAGGACACGCTCAAAAAGCCGCTCTTTGACGCCCCAGATGCGTTGCTCGCGCAGCGCCATCGGCATGGGACGACCGGCTGCAATAGCATCTTTAACGCGTTTGAGGGCGCGAATATCCTCCGCAATCGCCCAATGCACCAGCACCTCGGCCACGCCCTCAGCCTGCAAGCCGTCCAACATGCGCTGCACGCGGGCGGGTTGGCCGCCCAAAACGGCTTCTGAGAGTTTGAAAACGTCGTAACGCGCCACGTTAAGCACCGCGCTTTCAACCTGCGCCAGCGATAGTTCGCCCGCCGGGTATAACAAGCCGAGTTTTTGAATCTCCTGAAAAGCGGCGAGCAAATTGCCCTCCACCCGGTCGGTAAAGAACTGCAAGGTCTGCTGCCCCTCTATACCCGCGGCGACGCGCTGACCCTGGGCTTGCAAGCGCTGCGCGATCCACTGTGGCAGGGCGGCACGCTCAACGGACTCGATGGCGATGGTGACGCCGCTGTTTTCCAGGGCAGCAAACCACGCGCCTTGCTTGGTCAGCTTGTCCAAACGCGGCAACATCAGTAACGTCAAGGTGTCGCCATTTCCGGCGGCTTGACTTGCCAGCTGCTGGATCATGACGCTGCCGTCTTTGCCCGGTTTACCCGAAGGGATGCGGATTTCGATGATCTGCTTGTCGGCAAACAAGCTCAAGCTGCCAGCGGCCGCCAGTACCTCGCCCCAATCAAAATGCGCGCCGGCGACGGTGAACGAACTGCGCTCGGTGTAGCCATTTTTGCGCGCCTCAGCGCGGATGGCATCTGCTGCCTCTTGAATCAACAGCGGCTCGTCGCCGTGCAGGGTGTAGAGCGAGCGCAGCCCTTTTTGCAGGTGACCAGCGAGTTGCGCGGGGGCAAGTTGCATGGATTCTAATCAGCCCATCCGGCAAAAGCCATCGCTCTCAGAGCGCTTTGATCGCTGCCAGGCGGCGCAGCAACTGCAACACCATGTCGGTTTGCATGTCGCGGTAGAGCAAGCCCTCTTCAGCTTCTTTGGCCAGCACGGCAGTTTCGTTGAAGCTGATGTCGCGTTGAACCAGCAGCTCGGACTCAGGAATGATCTCTTTGCCGTCAGGTGTGCGCAGCTTGAACCTGAGGCGAATGCGCAGTTGAAACTCGCGTACCTGACCGGCTGCGGTCACGCCAACCACGACTTTTTCACGTTGCTCACTGAGCACCTCCAGCACCACCTGCGCCTTGTCAGCCTGGCGGGCATCCGTCAGCACGGTGACTTGGCCGTCTGATGCCAGGACGCGCTTGAACTCGTTGCCCAAGGTCGAGCTATCGACAAAACCTGAGAATAAGGTCTTGAAGGCATACGTGAGCGATCCGCGCAATTTGAAGCCGCAACCAGCCAAAGCGGTGGCAGCAACAGTCGCGGCAAGGGCGGTCAGTGCAGATTGGTTAAAGAAGCGACGGTTCATAGGGGTTTTATACATTAAGGGTTAAATCACAACATTGACCAAACGGCCTGGCACCACAATCACCTTTTTAACGGCAGCGCCAGCGGCTAATTTGGTCACAATGTCACAGCTTACCGCGATTTGCTCAATCGCTTCTTTTGTCGCGCCAGCGGGCACCACAATCGAGCCACGCAGCTTGCCGCTGACTTGCAGCATCAGCTCAATTTCGTCTTGCTGCAAGGCAGACGCATCGACCTGCGGCCACGGCGCGTCAAGCAGGTCGCCCAAGGTCGCCGCAAACCCCAAGTTTTGCCACAAGACATGGCATATATGCGGCGCAGCGGGGTACAGGCAGCGCAGCAGGATGCCGAAACCTTCGCGTACCGCAGCGTCCGCAGCCGCTGAATGGTCCGATTGGAAATCTTCCAGGGCATTGAGCAGCTTCATGCAGCCCGACACCACGGTGTTGTACTGCATACGCTGGTAGTCGTAATCGACCTGTTTGAGCAAGGTGTGCAGTTCCAGGCGCAAAGCCTTGGTGTTTTTGTCGAAAACCAGATTTTCAGTGCAATTTTTGGCTGTAGCCGGCGTATTTATTACCTTATTAGCTACATTATGCATAGCAACTAATTTAACGCCAAAATTCCAGACGCGGCGCAAGAAGCGGTAGGAACCCTCCACCGCGGAGTCATTCCACTCCAGCGTCGCCTCCGGCGGCGCGGTGAACATGGTGTACAGACGCGCCGTATCAGCGCCATAGCGCTCAATCAAATCCTGCGGGTCAACGCCATTGTTTTTGGACTTCGACATCGTGCCCACACCGTCGTAGTTGACGATGGAGCCGTCCAGCTTGCTCTTGGCGGTGGTGACTTTGCCATGGGCGTCAACGATGTCTTCGACCTCATGCGGCCAAAAATACTCGATGCCGCCTTTGTCGTTTTTACGCGAGTAGATGTGGTTCAGCACCATGCCTTGCGTCAGCAGCTTGGTAAACGGCTCGTCCACCTGCACCAAACCACGCTCTGAAGCAACACCGCCAGGCCCCGTCAGCTTGATGTCGCGCATCACCTTGGTCCAGAAACGGGCATACAGCAAATGCAAAATCGCGTGCTCAATGCCGCCAATGTACTGGTCCATCGGCATCCAGTAGTCCGCCCCTGCGCCAACCATGGCTTGGTCGTTGTGCGGGTCGCAATAGCGCATGAAATACCACGAACTATCAACAAACGTGTCCATCGTATCCGTCTCGCGCCGCGCCGCTGCGCCGCACACCGGGCAAGTCACCCCAGCGTGAAAGCCAACGTGCTTGATGAGTGGGTTACCCGAACCATCGGGTACACAGTCCAGCGGCAACACCACGGGCAGGTCGCTTGAGGGCACCGGCACCGCGCCGTGTTCAGGGCAGTGGATGATGGGAATCGGCGTGCCCCAGTAACGCTGGCGTGACACACCCCAGTCGCGCAGCCGCCAGGTGGTTTTTTTCTCGCCCAGACCAAGTGCCACCAAGTCAGCAGCCACGGCATCGACACACGCTTTGACACCCAAGCCATCGTATTTGCCAGAATTCACCGACACCGTGCCAAACTTTTGCCCATACCAGTCCGCCCAGGCAGAAGCGTCAAACGTACCTTTAACCGCCAGCGAAGCTGCGGTGTTCGAAGTGGCGGCTGACGATGTTGAGGTAAGTCCGTCTGAGGAAGCCGCCGCTTCGGACAGCGCAGCCCCCGAAGCAGCATAAGCAGCAGCAGAAGCCAAGGCAACCACAGGTTTAATCGCTAATTGGTACTTGAGAGCAAACGCAAAATCCCGCTCATCATGCGCCGGCACACCCATCACCG
>JASJPN010000055.1:0-17354 GCA_031426635.1 Polaromonas sp. | reverse complement strand
TGGCAAGGGAAAGCCTTGGATTATAAGCTTTTTTCACACGCTATTTTGAATCGCATTGTGCATGGCTGCTGTATGGGCGCATCAAGCTGACCATCCAAATCACAACAATACCTGCTGACACGCCAAAGACCCCTGCTGAAATAGGTTGAATATCAAACCACAAACCATTTCCACCCCAGCCAAACGCTGCTCGAACGGTGGCTGAGTTGATGGTCATGTAGTACAGCGTCACCCCGAGTCCGCAAAGCATGCCCCAGACAACCCCTTGACGTGTGGTGCGATGCCAATAAATACCCATCACCATAGCCGGTACGAACGCTGCGCCAGCCAAAGAAAATGATGCGGCAACCAAGGAAAGAATAGCTGCTGGACGCTGCGACGCAACATACGCAGCCGCCAGGGCCACCAATAGCAAGGTGAACTTGGACAACATAACGCGGTGCAAGTGGCCATGATTTCTTTTGGTTTTTGGTTTGTAAACGTCATACGCCAAAGCATTCCCAATCGTCAGCAACAAGCCATCAGCCGTCGATAAGGCCGCAGCCAAACCACCGGCCGCCACCAAACCCGACACGACATAGGGAAGTCCACCCAGTTCTGGTGTTGCAAGCATCACGACATCCGCCCCTAATCGCAATTCAGCAAACTGCAAAATGCCATCGCCATTGACATCACTGACAGAAATCAAGGTGGGGTCCACCTTGGACCACTGCGCCATCCAGGTGGGTAAATTTTCAAAATTCAGTCCCACCAAATTGCTCATGATTTCATATTTCACCAGCACAGCGAGTGCCGGTGCCGACAAATACAGCAAGGCAATAAAGAACAGTGACCAGGCCACTGATGTCCGCGCCTCAGCCACCGTGGGGGTGGTGTAGTACCGCGTCAACAAATGCGGCAAACCAGCAGTGCCCACCATCAAACAAAACATCAGGGCCAAGAAGTTGATTCTGGATATATGGAACTCTTCTCGCTCTGCGGGTGTACCAGCTGGATCACCTGAAAATGGTTGCGCATGGCGTGGCATGCCTGCCAGAGGCTTGGCACGAGCGATGTAATCATGCATCGCAAATGTCCAACGCTCCCTTGCCGTATTGACATCTTTAGGCAGTGCGGCCAACTCTCTGCTTGCAGCAAAAACAACAGAAGCATCAGCGCGCTGCAAATTGAGTTGCCTGACTTTTGCCTGCGCAGCCTTGTGATCCTCAGCCAACGAAGCCTCGATATTTAGTAACTTTGCCTCATATGTTTTGGCACGTCTTCCATATTCTTCAATGACGGCCTTTTCAGCGGGCGAAGCCATCAGTTGCTCCTCCATGGCGCTGATTTTCCCAATTTGCTGCCCGTACGCCAGCGGTGCCAGTGGATTACCCAATTGTTTGTACGCCAACCATGAC
The DNA here is from genome assembly GCA_031426635.1 of Polaromonas sp. Taxonomy (GTDB): domain Bacteria; phylum Pseudomonadota; class Gammaproteobacteria; order Burkholderiales; family Burkholderiaceae_C; genus Aalborgiella. The sequence continues at coordinate 15,957 of JASJPN010000055.1, read as the reverse complement.
ACCGGGATTAAAAATGCCAAAATCACAATCACATATTGAGCAACCTGTGTCCAGGTGACTGCTCGCATGCCACCCAAAAACGAACAAACCAATACACCACCAAGCCCCAGCAAAATGCCAATTTCAAACTGCACGCCGGTGAGTCGAGAGGTAATCAAGCCCACACCATATATTTGCGCCACTACGTAGGTAAAGGAACACAATACCGCTGAAAAAGCGGCCACAAGCCGTGGCCATTTTCCGCCAAAACGCAGTTGGAAAAAATCGGGAATCGTGTCAACTTCAGCCCGACGTAAATGAGGAGCCACCAACAACGCCACCAAACAAAAGCCGCCCGTCCAGCCCAAGACATAAGCCAAGCCGCCAGGCTGCGTTGACGTGCCAGAAAAGCCTTGCAAATACAAGGTGCCCGCCAAACTGATGAATGAGGCTGCGCTCATCCAGTCTGCTGCCGTGGCCATACCGTTGTACATCGCTGGCACGCGCCTGCCAGCAACGTAATACTCACTCGGATCCGCTGTGCGACTGTAAATCCCGATGCAGGCGTACAAGCCAAGGGTCGCCGCCAGGAAAATGCCTCCCACCCAATACCGTGACAAACCCGCTCTTTCGGCAAAAAACATCAATAACAAAAATGATAGCAACCCCGTCACATAAATAAGCAGAATGCGATGCAAACGCATTTTGTAGGCCGAATAGGCAGCCGCCTCCCACGCAAAAACTGACGTCTCCGTGCTGTTTTTATTACGCAGCCACGCATAAATGGCCACGATGACAATAAAGAGGACGACTGCCCCTTGTGCTGAATACCAAAAATTGAATGGCCAGCCAGCGATCACCCAAGACAAGTCTCTTGCAAAAAAAACGCCGCCAAAGGCGACGAGTAACCACATCAACAACAACCCAGCGCGCAAACCAGACAATTGACTCCGTCCTGCGCGAGGTGTTGCCTCAATAGTTGTTGTCATTGGGCGTATTTTTCTTGTCGCACCGAACGACTAAGTCATTTATTTGGCTAAAGCCTGCCAAGTTGCCATCACACTATCAGGATTGAGTGAAATGGATTCAATGCCTTGTTCTGCCAACCACAGCGCAAAATCAGGATGGTCACTAGGACCCTGGCCGCAAATACCCACATACTTGCCTTGCCGCTTGCACGCTTCGATAGCGAGTACGAGCAAGGCTTTAACGGCAGGATCGCGCTCATCGAAGTCAGCCGCCAACAACTCTAGTCCAGAGTCGCGATCCAGACCCAAAGTCAGCTGGGTCAAGTCATTGGAACCAATCGAGAAGCCATCGAAATATTGCAAGAAATCATCCGCCAAGATGGCGTTGCTGGGCACTTCACACATCATGATGATTTTCAGGTCTTGCTCACCACGCTTGAGTCCATGCTTTGCCAACAACTCCGTGACTTTGGCGGCTTGTCCCAGTGTGCGGACAAATGGCACCATCACCTGGACATTGGTTAGGCCCATGTCATTTCGCACGCGTTTGAGTGCCTGGCATTCCATGGCAAAGGCCTCACCAAAATCTGCACTGGTGTAGCGCACGGCACCGCGAAAGCCCAACATTGGGTTTTCTTCCTCAGGCTCGTAGCGCGAACCACCAATAAGTTTGCGGTATTCGTTCGATTTGAAGTCACTCAAACGAACAATCACGGGTTTGGGCCAAAAGGCCGCCGCAATGGTGGCCACGCCCTCCGCCACCTTATCGACATAAAAAGCGCGCGGCGAAGCATGACCACGCGCCACAGACTCAACCGCTTTTTTCAAGTCAGCATCAATACTTGGGTAATCCAGAATGGCTTTTGGATGAACGCCAATGTTGTTGTTGATGATGAATTCCAGCCGCGCCAAACCCACACCGGCATTCGGCAATTGGCAAAAATCAAAGGCAAGCTGTGGGTTCCCCACATTCATCATGATCTTGGTCTTGATATCAGGCATGACGCCACGGTGTACTTCGGTGACTTCGGTCTCCAGCAGGCCGTCGTAGATAAAACCTGTATCGCCTTCTGCACAACTTACCGTGACCAAGGTGCCATCTTTAAGCGTCTCAGTAGCATCGCCACAACCCACTACGGCAGCAATACCCAACTCACGGGCAATGATGGCGGCATGGCAGGTACGACCGCCTCGGTTGGTCACAATCGCGCTGGCACGCTTCATCACCGGCTCCCAGTTGGGGTCGGTCATGTCGGTCACCAGGATGTCACCCGGTCTGACCTGGTCCATTTCATCAATGCTATGCACCAAGCGCACCCGACCGGTACCAATTTTTTGACCAATGGCTCGGCCATGCGCCAGCACTTGGCTTTTACCTTTGAGTTTGTAGCGCAGCTCTACTTTATCGGCACCTTGGCTTTTCACGGTTTCTGGTCGAGCTTGCAAAATATACAGCTGGCCATCAATACCGTCTTTACCCCACTCAATATCCATGGCACGGCCATAATGCGCCTCAATAATCAGTGCGTAGTGCCCCAATTGCTCCACCTCAGTGTCTGTGAGCGAATAGCGGTTACGCAACTCTGTCGGCACATCAGTCGTTTTGACCAGTTTGCCCGTTGCGGCCTTTTCTGCAGCTGTCGCAAACTCCATTTGAATTTGTTTTGAGCCCAAACTGCGCCGAATAACCGCACGATTGCCCGCTTTGAGCATCGGTTTATGGACATAAAACTCATCGGGGTTAACCGAACCTTGCACCACGGTTTCACCCAAGCCATAGCTGGACGTGATAAACACCACCTGGTCAAAACCCGATTCTGTGTCCATGGTGAACATGACGCCAGCCGCACCCAGATCAGAGCGCACCATACGCTGAACACCAGCGCTTAAAGCGACATCGGCGTGGGCAAAGCCTTTGTGAACGCGGTAAGAAATGGCGCGGTCGTTGTAGAGCGACGCAAACACTTCTTTGATTTTGTGTAGCACGGTTTCGATACCGACCACATTGAGAAAGCTTTCTTGCTGGCCGGCAAATGATGCATCTGGCAAGTCTTCTGCCGTGGCTGATGAGCGCACTGCAAAAGAAGCCTCTAAATTGCTCGCCGCCAAAACAGCAAACTGACTGCGAATAGCCGCTTCCAGCTCAGCTGAGAACGGCTGCACTTCAACCATGGCGCGAATCTTCGCTCCAACTTCGGCCAAGGCGCGGACATCCTCGGTATTGAGCGCATCCAGCAAGGCATTGATTTTGTCTTCCAAGCCACCTAGTTTCAAGAACTCACGGAACGCATGCGCCGTCGTCGCAAAGCCCGTGGGGACGCGAACGCCCGTGGGCAATTGTGAAATCATCTCGCCGAGACTGGCGTTTTTACCGCCAACGGACTCGACATCAGAATTTCTCAGATTTTCAAACGGAACGACCAAGGCGGTCGGGCTAAAGAGTGCAGACATGGGAAAGCTCCAGAAGTTAAAACCGGTTGGGTGCGCGAAGCGTAGGCGCGACCCCTCATGCAAGCCGCTTCATTGACGCGCTTTTGTTTTTGCTTGATTGGAAAAATGAAGATCAAAACTGCTTGCATTAAAAAATTTGGATAATGGTAACTATTGTAGGCGGGACGGCCAGACTTACAGCCAACCAAATCACTGTTTATATCATCAGCCTTTATACAATCACCATGCCAGACCGCACCATTTTCTTCATCTCCGATGGCACGGGCATCACGGCCGAAACCTTTGGCAATGCTATTTTGGCGCAATTTGAGTTGAAGCCACGCCATATTCGCCTCCCCTTCATTGACACGGCAGACAAAGCGCATCAGGCAGTGCGGCAGATCAACCACACCTTCGAGATTGAAGGTAAAAAGCCGATTGTGTTTTCTACCTTGGTCAATATGGAGGTGCTGCAGGTCATCCAGACTGGCTGCCAAGGCATGCTTCTGGACATGTTTGCGACCTTTGTAAACCCACTGGAAATTGAACTGGGCCTCAAGTCGCACCACCGCGTAGGGCGGTTTAGCGACACCAGCAAGAGTAAGGAATACCACGACCGCATTGAGGCCATCAACTTCAGTTTGGCCCATGACGATGGTCAGCTCAATAGCGACTTGGAACAGTCCGATGTGATTTTGGTGGGGGTGAGCCGCAGCGGCAAAACGCCCACCTCGCTCTATTTAGCGATGCAATACGGCCTGAAAGCGTCCAACTACCCTCTGATTCCGGAAGATTTTGAACGTCGCCAGCTGCCGCCCGCCCTCGTACCGCACCAGAAAAAAATCTTTGGACTAACGATTCAAGCCGAACGTCTGAGCGAAATTCGCAATGAACGCCGCCCCAACTCCCGCTACGCCAGCTTGGCGAACTGCCGCATGGAAGTGCATGAGGCCGAAACCATGATGCGCCGCAGCGGTATTCGCTGGCTCAGCACCACGACCAAGTCCATTGAAGAAATTGCCACCACCATCCTGCAGGAAATCCGACCGGAACGCTTGATTTATTAAAACCCGTATCAAAGGCCAATAGCAGCAATACCCGCCTTGGCAATCTGCGCGTCTTCGCTTGATTTAACGCCGCTCACACCCACAGCGCCCAAGCATTGACCGTCTTTCATGATCGGCACGCCGCCCTCCAGCATACCGTCGATGTTGGGCGCACTTAAAAATGACATGCGGCCACCGTTGATGATGTCTTCGTAAATCTTGCTCTCGCGCCGACCCAGGGCCGCCGTCTTCGCTTTAGCCGGTGCAATGTGCGCTGAAATACCGGGCGCGCCATCTAAGCGTTGAAACGCCAACAAATGACCGCCATCGTCCACAATGGCGATGCTGACCGCCCAGTTGTTTTTAAGGGCTTCCGCTTCAGCAGCAGCGGCGATAAGTTTGAGGTCAGAACTCTCTAGGGTGTGTTTTGTTTTCATAGCCGCATATTTTAAGGATATTTTGCAACCCACTTGCTTTTTCAAAATTCCCCCTAAAATGTGACTCATCTGCACCTTGCAGGATTTATTGGAGCAACACCATGACTGAACAAGTTCACACCATTAACAATGCTACCGGCTTCGGCTCAGGTACCGCCCTGCAAGAGCGCCACCGCGTACTACGCAACACCTATTGGCTACTGACGCTGAGCCTGATTCCCACGGTGCTGGGCGCGTGGCTGGGTGTGAGCACGGGCATCACCAAAGCCCTGATGGGTGGCTGGATGGGCATGATCGTCTTCTTGGGTGGCGCGTTTGCCTTCATGTACGCCATCAACAAAACCAAAGACTCAGCGGCTGGTGTTCCGGTGCTGTTGGGATTTACGTTTTTCATGGGTTTGATGCTCGCCGGTCTGATTGAGCGAACCTTGGGCTTCAAAAACGGCCCGTCGCTCATCATGACGGCTTTTGGTGGCACAGCAGGCGTGTTTTTTGTGATGGCCAGTCTTGCCAGCGTTATCAAACGCGACCTGAGCGGCATGGGTCAGTGGCTGTTTGTGGGCGCTGTGGTGCTGATGGTGGGCTCCATCATCAACGTGTTTGTCGGTTCATCAACGGGCATGTTGGTCGTCTCTGTCGCTGCGATTGGTATTTTCAGCGCTTACATGCTGTATGACTTGAAGCAAATCATCGACGGCGGCGAGACCAACTACATCACCGCGACCCTGTCTTTGTATCTGGACATCTTCAATGTGTTCCAAAGCTTGTTGGCGTTGCTGGGTATTTTTGGCGGTGAGCGTGATTGAACTGCGACCAATCGCACATTAAGTAACGTAAAAAGGAGCCTTTGGGCTCCTTTTTTGTTTGTGAAATTCTGAGGTTAAATCCGATCAAACACCGCAATCGACTCCACATGCGCGGTGTGCGGGAACATGTTCACCACCCCCGCTTGTGTGCAGGTGTAACCGGCTTCATGCACCAGCAACCCGGCATCGCGCGCCAGGGTGGCGGGGTTGCAGCTGACATAGACAATGCGTTTGGGCGGCTGCCAGGTTTTGACGACATCCGAGGCTGTGTCCAAGCCCTCAGTTTGCTGAACCAACTCGACCAGCGCCTTGACCAGTGCAAACGCACCTTCACGTGGCGGGTCCATCAACCATTTTTCTGCTCCACCATCTGCTGCCAGCACGCCACCCGTGATTTCAAACAGGTTTCTCACTACAAAATTAGTAGCTACCAAGGCAGTATTTACGCCGGCTGGATGCTTATTTAGCTCATAGTTTTGACGAGATCGAGCCACCAGTTCCTCACTCCCCTCCACCCCCAGCACCTCGCGGGCTTGGGTTGCCAACGGCAGCGTGAAATTACCCAAACCGCAAAACCAGTCAATCACCCGCTCCGACTTTTGCACGTCTAAAAGGCGCAGCGCCCGCGCCACCAACACCTGGTTGATATGCGGATTCACCTGTGTGAAATCGGTCGGTTTGAAGGGCATGGTGATGCCAAACTGCGGCAAAGCGTAGGACAGCGTACTGACAGCGCCTGGCCCATCCTTTGTTTCATCCATCAGGTGCACGGTGTCCAGCCCCTTGGGTTGCAGCCACCATTGCACGGCGGGGTGCGCCACCACAAAGCCACGCAATTTGTCCATATCGCCCGCAGACAAGGGCTCCATGTGGCGCAGCACCATGGCGATGACGGCATCGCCAACGGCCAACTCCAGCTGGGGAATCGTCTCTTTGGCATCCATGCTGGCAATCAGGGCACGCAGCGGCAGCAACAAGTCGCTGACATGTTTGGGTAGCACGTGGCACTCCTTCATATCGGCCACGTAGCGGCTCTTCCGTTCATGAAAACCCACTAGGACTTCGCCCTTCTTGCGCACAAAACGCACCGACAAGCGGGCGCGGTAGCGGTAGCCCCACGCTGGCCCCTCAATCGGGCGCATCACGTTACCCGCCTTCAGCTTGCCCACATGCCACAAACCGTCTTCCAGGGCGCGCTGCTTGACGGCCACCTGTGCCGCCACGTGCAAATGCTGCATTTTGCAGCCGCCGCATGCCCCCTCATGCATGCCAAAATGCGGGCAGCCGGGCGTGACGCGTTGCGACGACTCGCGGTGAATCGCCGTCAGCGTGGCTTTTTCCCAGTTTTCTTTTTTGCGGTTGGTGTTGGCGCTGACCAGTTCAAAAGGCAGCGCACCGTCGATAAATACCACTTTACCGTCCGCTTTATGCGCGACACCTTGAGCGTCTATGTCCAGGGATTCAACATGGAGCCACTCTACGGGCCAGTTTGTTTCAATTTTTTCAGTCATACCCCTATTGTCTCAGGGCTGGGCGCGGGTTATGCGTCAAATGCTGGCTACTTGATAAGTTTTTGATCCTCATGGAGAAAAACCCTATCCAGGAAAAACGCTATTCAGTTTACTCAACCGTCACCAGTTGACGCATCCAATCGGGCAAAGTACAGGCTTTTTGCTTCGGGAAATCGACCCAGATCGTGGTCGCCCCGCCAGCGGCGTAAATCACACCCGGCTGGTCGGCCCGCTCCATCGTGCCCCAGCTCTCAAAAGTGGTTCGGCCGGGGTCGCTGACGTACATTTTGACCACCACATCTCCGGGATACTCAAGCTGTTTGTAGAAATTACAAAACGCGTTGACGATGACTGGCCCCTCGCCCTGCGGGTCGGGCAGGCAGCCAACGGAATGCATCCAGTCAATGCGGCACGTCTCCAGGTAGCGAAAATAGATGGTGTTGTTAACATGGTTCATCGCGTCCATGTCGCCCCAGCGGATGGGGATGCTCATCTCGTAAACAAGTTTTTTCTTCTCTGGAATGTCGATTTTCATGGTGTTTAGAGAACCCTATTTAGAAATGTGTCAACCATTCTAGTGACAAAATTTATGCTCCCATGCCCCTAAAATGCTAGTCACGCATCAATCACTAACAAAGAGTCCAGCATGACCCCAGAAGACATCATTGCCCAATTCGGCCCGCGCGAAGCCATGGAATACGACGTGGTCGTGGTTGGCGGCGGCCCTGGCGGCTTGGCGACAGCCATTCGTTTGAAGCAGTTAGCGGCTTCAAAGGGCAGCGATGTGTCGGTCGTTGTGTTAGAAAAAGGCTCTGAGCCGGGCGCGCATATCCTGTCTGGCGCCATCATGGACCCCATTGCCATGAATGAGTTGTTCCCCGACTGGAAAGCCATGGGCGCGCCGTTGAATCAGCCCGTGACCGATGATGCGATGCTCTTTTTGGGTGAAAAATCCAGCTTTCGCACACCCAACTTCTTCTTACCTGGCTGCTTTCAAAATCACGGCAACTACATCGTCAGCCTGGGCGCGGTCACGCGCTGGATGGCGGAACAAGCAGAAACTTTGGGCGTTGAAATTTTCCCCGGTTTTGCAGCGGCTGAAGTGCTGTACAACGAAGACGGCTCCGTCAAAGGGGTCGCCACCGGCAACATGGGCGTAGGCAAAGATGGCGAGCCGACTGAGAACTTTCAGCTCGGCATGGAGCTGCACGCCAAGTACACGATTTTTGCCGAAGGCTCACGCGGTCACCTGGGCAAGCAAGTCATTGCCAAATACAAACTGGACGATGGCAAAGACCCACAGTCCTACGGCTTGGGCATCAAAGAACTGTGGGAAATTGATCCGGCCCGCCACCAACCCGGCTTTGTCATGCACACCGCTGGCTGGCCGCTGGACAACAGCACCTACGGCGGTGCGTTTCTGTATCACATGGAAGACAACAAGGTCGCCTTGGGCTTCATCACCGGCTTGGACTACAGCAACCCGTATCTCAGCCCGTTTGAAGAATTCCAGCGCTGGAAAACCCACCCGAACGTTCGCTATTATCTTGAGGGTGAAGGCCTCAAACCCGCTAAACGCCTGAGCTACGGCGCACGCGCCATCACGGCCGGTGGCTTGATGAGTTTGCCTCAAACCGTGTTCCCCGGTGGGGCACTGGTGGGCTGCGATGCGGGTTTTTTGAACGTCAGCCGCATCAAAGGCAGCCACGCCGCCATCAAAACCGGCATGATGGCCGCCGAGGCTGCTTACGACGCTGTAACCGCTGGCCGCCAGCACGACGAACTGAGCGCCTACCCAGCTGCCTTTGAGGCCAGCTGGCTGCACACCGAGTTGAACAAATCGCGCAACTTCAAAGCTTGGTTCAAAAAAGGCTTGACGGTTGCCACCATCATGAACGGGATAGAGCAATTTGCCTTGAAAGGCAACATCCCGTGGACGCTGCACCGCGACAAGCCGGACCATCTGTGCCTCAAACCAGCGGCTGAGTGCCAACCCATCATCTACCCCAAACCGGATGGCAAGCTGACCTTTGATCGCCTGTCCAGCGTCTTTATCAGCAACACCAACCACGAAGAACAGCAGCCGGCGCATTTGACGCTCAAGGATGCCTCCGTGCCGGTGGCTATCAACCTGGCTAAGTTTGCAGGCCCCGAGGCACGGTACTGCCCAGCTGGGGTGTATGAGTTTGTGAAGAATGAGGACCACTCTGATCGCTTGCAGATCAATGCGCAAAACTGTGTGCATTGCAAGACTTGCGATATCAAGGATCCGACGCAGAATATTGTGTGGGTCACGCCGGAGGGAGGCGGTGGGCCGAATTATGCGGGGATGTAGGCGTTAAATTAGCCTATAGCCGGCATGTTTATTGCATTGTGCGCTATTAAAAATATAGCAATCAACCCCGCCCAACAAACGGCATCTTGGTCGCCATCACCGTGTGAAACAGCACATTGGCACTCAGCGGCAGGTTAGCCATGTACACGATGGACTGTCCCACGATGGCGACGTCCATCAGCGGCTCTATCGCCATCTCGCCATTGGCTTGCAAAATGCCCGCAGCCATTTGGGCGGCCATTTCTGTGGCGGCGTTGCCTATGTCGATTTGGCCGACGGCAATGTCGTATTTTCGGCCATCCAGGCTGGCGCTTTTGGTCAAGCCCTGCACCGCATGCTTGGTGGCGGTGTAGGCAATGGTGTTGGGACGCGGGGTGGTGGCAGATATGGAGCCGTTGTTGATGATGCGCCCGCCGCGCGGGGACTGGACTTTCATGGTTTTGAAGGCTTGCTGGATGCACAAAAACATGCCGGTTAAGTTGATATCCACCACGTTTTTCCACTGCGCCAGCGTCAAATCTTCTAAAAGAACAGCGGGCGCGCTCACGCCAGCGTTGTTGAACAGCACATCGACACGGCCAAAGGCTTGAACGGTGGTGGCAAACAAAGCCTGCACAGAATCAAGCTCCGACACATCAGTGGGCACAGCCAAGCCGCGTGCGCCCGCCCCAGACGCTGCGATCACCGCTTGCAGGGGCTCGGTGCGCCGCCCTGCCAAAACAACTTGGTAGCCATCGGCCAACAGAGCCAACGCAGCCGCTTTACCAATACCTGAGCCGGCTCCCGTGACGATAGCAACTTTGTTGTGAGAGGCCATGCATGAACTTCCTGTGATTGATGACTGCTGTGAGAGAGAGGCACGTGTCGTTTATCGCTCAGTGTTTAGCGCCGTGACTTCAGCTTTTTCTTGTAGGCGCCTGCATTGGTCTCTTTTTTGACCGCTAGGTTGGCGCCGCTCTTGGCCATGCTTGCGGATGCATTCTTTGAGCTGCCTTTGCTTGCTTTTTTAGCGCTGCTTTTGCGCTCGGCTACAGCTGATTTGGGTGTCTGTTGGCTCATCTTGCTTCGATCAGAGCGCGGAGCATCGTATGTTGCCGTGCCTTTGTCTTTCATGGCGCGGCCTAGTAAATCGTCACCTTTAGATAGCAGTCTGAAGTCAATTTTTCGGGCATCCAAATCCACACGGCTCACCTGTATTTGTACGCGGCTACCAATGGCGTATTTCATGCCAGAGCGTTCGCCGCGCAACTCTTGGCGTGCCTCATCAAACTTGAAGTACTCGCCGCCCAGTTCGGTGATGTGAATCAGGCCCTCGACATACATGGCATCTAAGGTCACAAACACACCAAAACTTGTCACAGAAGTGACCACACCGCTGAACTCTTCGCCCAAAAACTCCCGCATGTACTTGCATTTTAGCCAAGCCTCGACATCGCGGCTGGCTTCGTCGGCGCGGCGCTCATTGGCGCTGCAATGCAAGCCAGCGGCTTGCCAGGCCAAGATTTCTTTGCTCGGGGCAACCGCGGGTTTGGCCGCTCTGGCCGTGGGTGCCTTGACCCGCGCAGCCAGTCGTTTAGCCAGCTTTTCATGCGCCTCGCCTGGCGTGGGCAACACCGGCAAATGGTATCTTTTACTCGCCAATATCGCTTTGATGACGCGGTGAACCAACAAGTCAGGGTAGCGCCGGATCGGGCTGGTGAAGTGCGTGTAAGCGTCATAAGCCAAGCCAAAGTGCCCCTCGTTACTGGGCGTGTAAATAGCCTGTGACATGGAGCGCAAAAGCATGGAGTGGATTTGCAGCGCATCAGGCCGGTCCTTGGTGGCCAAGGCAATGGCCTGAAACTCACCCGGTTTAGGATCGTCGCTGATGGTTTGCAGGATGCCGGTGACTCTAAGGTAATTGCGCAGGACCTCCTGCTTCTCGAGCGTGGGGCCTTCGTGGACGCGAAACAAGCCGGCGTGCTTGCTTTGCGCAATGTAGTCGGCACTGCACACATTGGCGGCCAGCATGGCTTCTTCAATCAGGCGGTGCGCTTCATTGCGGGTGCGTGGCACAATTTTTTCAATCCGGCCATTCTCGTCACAGACGATTTGGGTTTCTGTCGTTTCAAAATCCACCGCACCGCGCACGCCGCGCGAAGCGAGCAAGGCTTTGTAGACATCACTCAGGTTCAACAGGTCTGTCACGCGATCCTTACGCCGCGCTGCTTCTGGACCTTTGGTGTTGCTTAATATGGCCGCAACTTCGGTATAGGTAAAGCGCGCGTGGCTGAACATCACCGCAGGGTAAAACTGATAGGCATGCACATCGCCCTTGGCGGTGACCAGCATGTCACAGACCATGCACAAACGCTCTACGTCGGGATTGAGCGAACACAAACCATTGGACAGCTTCTCAGGCAGCATCGGGATCACGCGACGCGGGAAATACACGCTGGTCGCGCGGTCATAAGCGTCAACGTCAATCGCCGAGCCGTTTTCGACATAGTGGCTCACATCGGCAATCGCGACCAGCAAGCGCCAGCCCTTGCCACGCCCCACTTTGGCAGGTTCGCAGTACACCGCATCGTCAAAATCACGTGCGTCTTCGCCGTCGATGGTGACCAAAGGCACGTCGGTCAAGTCAATGCGGTTCTTTTTATCTTGAGCACGTACTTTTTCAGGCAGCGCCCTGGCCTGTGCCAGGCAAGCATCTGAGAACACATGCGGCACGCTGTATTTGCGCACGGCGATTTCAATCTCCATGCCGGGGTCGTCCACCTCGCCCAGCACTTCAATCACGCGGCCCACGGGTTGCCCAAACAAGGCCGGTGGCTCGGTGAGTTCAACCACCACGACCTGACCTGCTTTGGCGCTGCCAGTCGCAGTTTTCGGAATCAGCACATCTTGGCCGTAACGCTTATCCTCAGGCGCCATCAGCCAGATACCACTCTCGTGCAGCAGCCTGCCAATGATGGGTTGCCTGGAGCGCTCCAAAATTTCAGTGACGCGCCCTTCCGGCCTGCCACGCCGGTCTTGCCGGACGATGCTGACCTTGACATAGTCCTTGTGCAAAACGGCTCGCATCTCATCGGAGGGCAAGTAAATATCAGCTTCGCCATCGTCACGAATAACGAATCCGTGACCATCACGATGCCCTTGTACGGTGCCCGGTACTTCTGCGAGCAAGCCTTTACCCAGAGGGATATCGACGGAAATATTTGCGCTATTTGTGCTGTTCGCGCGATTCATGCTTTGTGTTTTGATACAATCACCCTTTTCCTGAAATTCAAAATCTTGTTTAGTCGGCTCAACGCCCCTCAAACATCATGGGCCCAGGTGGCGGAATTGGTAGACGCACTAGTTTCAGGTACTAGCGAGTAACTTCGTGGGGGTTCGAGTCCCTTCCTGGGCACCAAAATATCTACGCTGTTGGTAGATTCTAGGCGCAAATCTTTGCCATATTGCCAAATTTTTTTGCCTAATCATAGAACCAAGCATTTTCCTCAAGCATGACCAGAGAACTGCGTAATCTACGTGATGCCATGAGTCACTTCACAACTGGCGTGACTGTTGTAACCGCAAGATTTGACGAGCAAGACTGGGGCATGACTTGCAACTCCTTCAGCACGGTCTCGTTAGAGCCCGCCTTGGTGCTGTGGAGTATTCGTAAAGAGTCCTTGAGTCACCAGGCTTTTACAAAAGGAGCGGGCTACATGGTGAGTATTTTGGCCAATACGCAGCAACATCTGGCCATACAATTTACCCATGGCACGCAAACTGAGCGATTTCACAACGTCTCGGTCGAACGAGACAGCAGCCAGCGGGCGCGCCTTACAGGCGCTGTAGCATGGTTCGATTGTCAGCTTGAGACCGTCGTACCCGCCGGGGATCATGACATCTTGATTGGACGCGTCACCGATTTCGGCATTCACGGCGGCGATAGTCTGGTCTATACCAACCGGACATTTGGCAGTTTCAAGGCGATGCCCAAGCCTTCCGGCCAATAGGCAAAACGCTCCAGCCGCCATGTCACTTACATGGTCATACCGGTAAAGCCACCAAATCATGTCCCTGCGTGCCCACAATGCGGGCTTTGGTGAATTCACCCACCTTCAAAGTTTTGCTGATTTTCTCGGGCGGTAGCAGTTTAACCACACCGTCAATCTCGGGCGCATCGGCGTAGGTGCGACCTACGCCACCTTTTCTGCCCAAGCCGGGGGCCGAGTCAACCAACACTTGCATGGTTGCACCCACGCGCTGCTGTAACTTAGCTGCGGATACCGCTTCAGCCACGGCCATGAATCTGGCCCGGCGCTCTTCACGCAACTCAATCGGCAACATGCCAGGAATATCATTGGCCGTCGCGCCTTCAACCGAGCTGTAAGCAAAGCAACCGGCGCGGTCAATCTTTGCCTCGCGCATGAAGTCCAGCAAATGCTCAAACTCCGCTTCCGTTTCGCCCGGAAAGCCTGCAATAAACGTGCTGCGGATGACAATTTCAGGACAAGCTTCGCGCCAGCGCAAAATGCGCTCCATGTTCTTCTCGCCACTGGCTGGGCGTTTCATGCGTTTGAGCACATCGGGGTGGCTGTGTTGCAGCGGCACATCCAGGTATGGCAGTACCTGGCCTGTGGCCATCAATGGGATGATCTCATCCACACTCGGATACGGATAAACATAATGCAAACGCACCCATGCACCATACTGTTCGGCAATCTCACCTAGCGTTTGTACCAGCTCCAACATGCGGGTTTTGACCGGCTTGCCATCCCAAAAACCCATGCGGTATTTGACATCTACGCCGTAAGCGGATGTGTCTTGACTGATGACGAGCAACTCTTTAACGCCGCCTTTGAACAAGGCATGTGCCTCAGACAGCACATCGCCAATCGGGCGCGACACCAAGTCGCCACGCATCGACGGGATGATGCAAAACGTACAGCGGTGGTTACAGCCTTCGCTGATTTTGAGGTAGGCGTAATGCCGCGGTGTGAGCTTGATGCCTGCCACACCAAAGGAATTGGGCACCAAATCGACAAACGGATCGTGCGGCTTGGGCAGATGCACATGTACGGCATCCATGACCTCTTGAGTGGCGTGAGGGCCCGTGACGGCCAGCACACTGGGGTGCATTTTTCGCACCAAATTTCCCTCGGTACCGGCCTCCCCAGCTACTGTTTTGGCACCCAAACAACCTGTCACGATGACGCGGCCGTTCGCTGCCAGGGCCTCGCCAATCGTATCTAAGCTTTCTTTTACCGCATCGTCAATAAAGCCGCAGGTGTTGACGATGACCAGGTCAGCGCCTTCGAAGGTTTTAGAAGTTTGGTAGCCCTCAGCGCTTAGCTGCGTGAGGATCAACTCAGAGTCGGTCAGTGCCTTGGGGCAACCCAAGCTGACGAAACCGACTTTGGGGATGTGTTTGGATGGGGGGGTGGTTTGGGAAGGGGTAATAACGGCGCTCATCCTCCTATTGTCCCAGATTTAACTTTTCGGTTGCAACCCAAAAGCGTCCAGCACCTGCTGCGTTTGCCTTTGCATCTGCTCTTGCATTTGGGCAAAGCTGTTTTTAGATTGCTCCAAATAGGTGCCCATCATGGGCGACTGTTGCTGCATGAACTTGGTCCAGGCCTCGGGCGTCAACTCCTTGGATTGCTCGGTCAATGTGGTTTGCAAATCAGTGAAGGTTTGCACGTTTTTCTCAAGGTACGAACCGACAAAGCCCTGCATGGCGTGGCCATAAAAGCGAATGATGTTGCCTAGCACCGCCTCGGTGAGCATGGGCGCACCGCCTGTCTCCTCTTCCAAAATAATCTGTAGCAAAATACTGCGCGTCAAATCGTTATTGGTTTTGGCATCGCGCACCACGAATGGCTCATTGCTCATCACCAGCTGTTTGACCTCTGCCAAGGTGATATAGGTTGAGGTGTCGGTATCGTAAAGCCGCCGATTGGGGTACTTTTTAATCACGCGCAGGCTCAGCTTGGTCGATTTAGCTGATTTAGCTCGCGTGACTGGCTTGTCTAGCTCTGCGGTTATGGCTTTTTTAGAGGTCATGGATGTGGGAATAGGTCAGCGTGTCAGTCTATGAAGCGCCAAAAGTTTAATTATTGCAGTGCAGCACATTCTAAGTACGCATCCTGACGTTTGGGTAAATGATTACCCTACCCTGCTGTTGGGCGGTTCACGAAGGGCGATGGGTAGAATTTTTAGCTTACGCATTCATCGGGCGTATGCATCAAGCACTTTATTTGCTATCATTTTTATAGCAAATAAGTCAATTAATACGATGATCATACGTCAATCTAACAAAATAAATGGAAAATGACATGTGGGGGAGTAAAAAAACAATCTTCCCCGCCTGCATGATGCTAATAATCATCGCATGGCATGATTGAACTCGAACCAACGCCCCCTACCATGTCAAGGGTAAGTCACTACGCGATAGACCCATACTAAGTGG
>JASJPN010000054.1:0-2142 GCA_031426635.1 Polaromonas sp. | reverse complement strand
TTTGGGCACCGCGCTCACGGCGCTGGGCGTGAGCCTGGTGGTGCGGCCTGCGCGGGCCATGAGCGACCATGAGCGACCATGAGCGGCATCATTTATTAAAAATAAGAGGGAAAATCATGTTTGAAGCTTTCACCCCCTGCGCTGTCGCCGGGCCCGCTGGGCCATTACACACCCTGCGCGGCGGCCAGGGCAGGCCATTGCTGCTGCTGCACGGTCATCCACAGTCGCATGTGATGTGGCATTTGGTGGCGGACCAATTGGCACAGCACTTCACAGTCGTCATGATGGATTTGCGCGGCTACGGTGACTCCGTCCGCGTCCCGGCCGACCCGGAACATCTGGCTTATTCCAAGCGCGCGATGGCCCTGGATGCCGTGGCCGTGATGCGCCACTACGGCTTTGACTCTTTTCAGGTGCTCGCCCATGACCGCGGCGCACGGGTGGCACACCGCCTGGCGGTAGACCACCCCGCGATGGTTGAACGGCTGATGCTGCTTGATATTGCCCCCACGCTGGGCATGTACGAGCACACCACCGACGCCTTTGCGCGCGCCTACTGGCACTGGTTCTTTTTAATCCAGCCGCCGCCTTTGCCGGAAAGCTTGATCGACGCCGATCCGGTGCGTTATATGCGCAGCTTGATGGGCAAGCGCCATGCCGGCCTGGATGCGTTTACGCCCGCGGCGCTGGCCGAATACGAGCGCTGCGCCTTGAAGCCTGGCACCGCTACCAGCATGTGCGAGGACTACCGGGCCTCGGCCACGATTGACCTGGTGCATGACCGTTTTGACGTGGCGGCAGGGCGCCAACTGGCGCAACCGCTGCGGGTGCTCTGGGGCGAGCAGGGCGTGGTGGACAAATGCTTCGATGTGCTGGGCCTGTGGCGTGAACGCGCCACCGACGTGTCAGGCCTGAGCCTGCCCTGTGGCCACTACATTGCGGAAGAAGCGCCCGCGCTGCTGCTGGAACAAGCCCTGCATTTTTTCAAAACTTGACGTGAACAACTGGGCCATTACAAAACCATGAGCAACACCATGCATACAAACACAACAACGACTGCCGGTAAAAAACGAATCGCCGTGATTGCCGGCGACGGCATTGGCAAGGAGGTCATGCCAGAGGGCATTCGCGTGATGGAAGCAGCGGCACGCAAATACGGCATTGACTTGCAGTTTGATCACTTTGATTTTTCCAGCTGGGACTACTTTGAAAAGCATGGGCAGATGCTGCCTGACAACTGGAAGGACCAGATTGGCGGCCATGATGCGATTTACTTTGGTGCGGTAGGCTGGCCCGACAAAATTGCCGACCACGTGTCGCTGTGGGGGTCGCTGCTGATGTTTCGGCGCGAGTTTGACCAGTACATCAACCTGCGCCCAGCACGCCTGATGCCCGGCATTGTCTGCCCTGTCGTCCGGCGCGACGGCAGCCCACGCCAGCCCGGTGAAATTGATTTTTACATCGTGCGTGAAAACACAGAAGGCGAATACTCCAACATTGGCGGCAAAGCCTTTGCCGGCACCGACCGCGAATTTGTGCTGCAGGAATCGGTGTTTACGCGGGTCGGCGTGGATCGCGTGCTGAAGTTTGCATTTGAGTTGGCACAGTCGCGCCCCAAAAAACATTTGACCAGCGCCACCAAGTCCAACGGCATCTCGATCTCGATGCCGTACTGGGATGAACGTGTCGTAGAGATGGCCAAGGGCTATCCGGCCATTCAGCTGGACAAGTTTCATATCGACATCCTGACCGCGCACTTCGTCCAGCGCCCCGATTTTTTTGACGTGGTGGTGGCCAGCAATTTGTTTGGCGACATCCTGAGCGACCTCGGCCCCGCCTGCACCGGCACCATCGGCATTGCGCCCAGCGCCAACCTCAACCCCGAGCGCAAATTCCCATCCTTGTTTGAGCCCGTGCATGGCTCGGCACCAGACATCGCCGGGCGCAACATTGCCAACCCGATCGGCCAAATCTGGTGCGGCGCCATGATGCTGGATTTTCTTGGCTACCAGGAAGCGCACGATGGCATCCTGGCTGCCATTGAGAAGGTGCTGCATCCGCACAGTGGCGCGCCGCGCACACCCGACCTGGGTGGCACCGCCAGCACGAAGGATGTCGGCCAGGCGATTGCCGCCGCTTTGG
>JASJPN010000053.1:0-7331 GCA_031426635.1 Polaromonas sp. | reverse complement strand
ACGAACGCGGAGCATTTGCAAATCAAATCACAAAGCCTCCCCCAACCGCCCAATCCCCTCTTCAATCCTCAAAGCATCCACCGTGGCAAAGCTCAGGCGTAGCGTAGACACATCCGCATCATGCGCATAAAACGGGGCACCGGGGACGAAGGCTACCAGCTTGTCTATGGCGCGTTTGGCAAATTCGGTGGCGTTGCTGGATTTGCCGCCCTCGCCTGTCAATTTGGCCCAAAAGAACATACCGCCTTGCGGCTCGTTGAAGGTGATGGCGTTGCCCAACTCGCGGCGCAGGCTGGCGGCCATGACGCGGGCGCGCTCGGCGTAGGTGGTGCGGACTGCGGCCAAAGCGGTGTCCAGGCGGTTCAGCGTCAGGTAATGCGCGCAGATGGCCTGGGTGAGGTTGCTGGTGTGGGCATCGCTGAATTGCTTGCACATGGTGGCATTGGCCAGGAGTGCGGGCGGCGCAATCATCCAGCCGACGCGCAGGCCGGGGCTCAAGATTTTACTAAAAGACCCGCAGTGGGCCAGCCATTCACGGCTGCCGGGCACGGTATCAGACAGGGCCAGCATGGACGGCGGCGGCGGTTTGCCGAAGTACAGTTCGCAGTAGGGGTCGTCTTCCACCATCAGGGTTTGGTATTTGACCGCCAGTTCCAGCACGCGCTTGCGCCGCGCCAGGGTCAAGGTGGCGCCGCTGGGGTTGCCAAAGGTGGGGATGAGGTAGACCAGTTTGGGTTTGTGCTCGACTATCAGCGCTTCCAGTTTGTCGGTATCGACGCCGTCTGCATCGGTGGGTGCGCCGATGACATGCGCGCCGTAGAGCCGAAAGCACTGGATGGTGGCCAGAAACGTGGGGGCTTCGACAATCACCTTGTCGCCCGGGTTGATGATGGTTTTGCCAATCAAATCGAGAGCTTGCTGGCTGCCGGTGGTGACGATCAGGCCGTCGGGCGCGACCGTGACGTTCGCATCACTTCCAGCTCCACCTTTGTTTGCCATGAATGTGCTGAGGCCTTCGCGCAGCGGGCCGTAGCCTTCAGTCGCGCCATATTGCAGCACCGGGCCGGGGTTGTGGGCTAAAACATAGGCGGCTGATTCGGCAATGCCTGCCACATCAAACAGCGCCGGGTCAGGAAAGCCGCCGGCAAAGCTGATGATGCCGGGCTTGCCTAAGAGCTTGAAGAGTTCGCGGATGGCGGAGGTTTCGACGTTTTTAAGGCGGTCTGCAAATTGCATGGTTTTGGCTTTTTAGGTGGGAACCCTTCGACAAGCTCAGGGCGAACGGGGTTTATGGGTAACGACGTCCACCATTGTCGCTAAATTTACCAAAGCATTCCGGTGAAACTACACTTAGGGCCATGAACATGAAGAAAGAAAACATCGCCGCCTTCTTTGCCACCCTCAAAGCCGCTAACCCCATGCCGGTGACCGAGTTGGAATACACCAGTGTGTTTGAACTGCTGACCGCTGTGCTGCTAAGCGCCCAGGCCACCGATGTCGGGGTGAACAAAGCCACGCGCAAACTTTTCCCCGTGGCCAACACACCAGCCAAGATGTTGGCACTGGGCCTGGACGGGCTGGAGAGTTACATCAAAACCATCGGCCTGTACCACAGCAAAGCCAAGCACTTGCTGCAAACCTGTCAGATGCTGGTTGACAAACACGGCGGCCAAGTCCCGCGCGACCGCGCTGCGCTGGAAGCCTTGCCCGGCGTGGGCCGAAAAACGGCCAACGTGGTGCTGAACTCGGCCTTTGGCGAAGCCACCATGGCGGTGGACACCCATATCTTTCGCCTGGGCAACCGCACGGGGCTGGCTCCGGGCAAGACGCCGCTGGAGGTGGAACACAAACTCCTCCAACGCATCCCGCCCGAGTATCTGGTCGATGCGCACCACTGGCTGATTTTGCATGGCCGCTATGTGTGTACTGCGCGCAAACCGCTGTGCCCTCAGTGCCAGGTAGCGCGGTTTTGTGGGTTCAAGGACAAGACCCCGGCGACTTAGAATCAGAGCAGCCCTCCCCCCATAAAAATAACTAGAAAGCCCCATTTCATGGCCAGTAGCCTGCTTGCACTCATCGACGATATTGCCACCATCCTGGACGATGTGGGTGTGCTGACCAAGGTGGCCGCCAAGAAAACCTCGGGGGTGCTGGGCGATGATTTGGCGCTGAACGCGCAGCAGGTCTCCGGCGTGAAGGCAGACCGGGAGCTGCCCGTGGTCTGGGCGGTGTGCAAGGGTTCGTTTATCAACAAACTCATTTTGGTGCCAGCGGCCCTGGCTATCAGTGCGCTGGCTCCGTGGGCGGTGACACCGCTGTTGATGATTGGCGGAGCGTATCTGTGTTTTGAGGGGTTTGAAAAACTGGCGCACACCTTTTTACACAGCCAGGCCGAGGATGCGGCGCACCGAGAAGAACTGGTGCAGGCGCTGGCTGACTCGTCCAAAGACATGGTGGCGCTGGAGAAAGAAAAAATCAAAGGCGCAGTACGCACCGATTTCATTTTATCGGCCGAGATCATTGCCATCACGCTGGGCACCGTCCAAGCCAGCCCGTTGATGACGCAGGTCACTGTGCTCAGCGGCATGGCCGTACTGATGACGGTGGGCGTTTATGGGCTGGTAGCGGGCATCGTCAAACTGGACGATGCTGGTCTCTACCTCAGTCAGCAAGCCGGAAACCAGCCTGTCGTTCGCTTGCAACGCCGTGTCGGGCATGGGATTCTCAAAGCCGCGCCTTATCTGATGAAGGCGCTGTCTGTTGCTGGCACAGTAGCCATGTTTTTGGTCGGCGGCGGCATTTTGACGCACGGCATACCCGTTGCGCAGGCCTGGCTGGACCGGGTTAGCCTGGCCGCAGGAGACAACCTGCAACCAGTCGTTTCATTGCTCTTGAATGCCACTGCCGGCCTCCTGGCAGGCGCTTTGGTATTGGCAGGCGTCACGCTCATCCAACGGGTGCGGCAGAAAACACCTGATCTCTGACCCAAACAACCGCGCATGTAGGCTCAATCAGTCGTCACAAAATCAATAAAGCCACGCTCCACATTGGTAGCGATGAGCTTGACGCGGACTTTATCGCCCACCTTGCGGTCCGTCGTACTGTTCACCAGCTTGCCCTCGACGGGTGGAGAGAACACCCGGACCCAGACGCCATCGGTTGCGCTGCCGGTCACGATACCGTCAAAGCGTTGGCCGATGCGTGATTCGAGCACAAGCGCAGCCTCTGACTTGCGCATTCGCCGTTCCACTTTCTGGGCGGCGTCTTCCTGCTGGGTGCAATGCATGGCCAGTTCATCCAGTTCGGCATTGGAGTATGGCGGCGACTTATCCACTAACGCTGCCTTGAGCAGCCGCGAAGTGATCAGGTCGGGGAAACGTCGGTTGGGTGCGGTGGAATGGGTGTAGTCGCGTACCGCCAGGCCAAAGTGGCCAATGGGCGGACCACCGGGCCGCTCAACCGCATATTCACCCCGCCCCATGAGTTTGACAATAACCAGCGACAAATCGGGAAAGCGAAGTGGGTCGGCCTGTCGACGTTTGGCCAGAAAGACTTCGAGTGCTTTGGAGTCAGGCTGGTCCGGCAGTGTTTCACCATATTCCTTGGCCACTCCGACGATTCGTAGCCAGCGCTCGGGGGAACGCACCACACGCCGTAGCGAGGTGCCGCCCCGGGCGGCCAGGTAGCGGGCGGTGCAGCCGTTGGTGGCGATCATGACTTCTTCGATCAGCTGTCTGGCGCGATTTTGCACTTGCTGGCGAATATCGATCACGTTCTCGCCCTCAAACACGGCGCGTGGTTGTAAAGTTTCGAACTCCAGCGAGCCTTCGGCACGTCGTCGCTCACGCAGTTGCTGGGCCATGACATCTTGCGTACGCAGTTGCGCCGCCATGCCGGGCACGGCTGCAGCCGCGGCTGGCAACGCAGCCTCGCCCTCTATCCAGGCGCTCACCGAGTCATAGGCCAGCTTGGCCTTGTTACGCACTCTGGCACGGTAAACCGTGGAGCCCGCCAGAGTGGCATCGGCATGAAAGACCATCTCGACCACGAGCGCCAGCCGGTCTTCATTGGCGTTAAGCGAGGTCAGGTCGGTGGACAGGCGCTCGGGCAGCATCGGAAAGATGCGCGCCGAAGTGTATACGGAGGTCGTATTGAACCGGGCGTGTTCGTCAATGGCGGTGCCTTTCTTTACCAGCGCGTCAACGTCAGCAATGGCTACCAGAATTTTGACCATCCCCTTGCTCAGCTCCTCGCAGACGGTGAGCTGGTCCAGGTCAAGCGAGTCGTCGTTGTCGATGGAGCACCACAGCAACCCGGTCAGGTCGTGAATGTCTGCGCTTGCATCGAAGCCGGGGCCAGTGATGGCTGCCACTTGATGTTTAACGTTCGTCGAGAACTCAGGTTGCAGACCACGCTCGGTCATGGCACTGGCGGCAATCCGGACGAGGTCGGAGCGGTGATGAGGTCGGTTGGCATTCATAGCGCCAATATACATGTTCCGACAACAGCCATGCCGTCCACCCCCGACATCCGCCTGAAGACGATTCAACCTCAGAGCTGCCTCAACATCCGATCTTGGGCATCCGTTGGGTGATCCATTGTTCTAAATTTCCACACGCACCCACGCCCCAAACCCCGGCACTTCGCGCGGCCATTGAAAAGCGCTGTCGACTTGCGTGATGCCCTGCGCCAGCAGGCTCACGGCGCGGATGACGCCGGCATGGGTGATCCAGAGGACATTGGCATCAGCGTCAGACCGTTCCTCACAATCCTGCAAAGCGGCTGCGACGCGCTGCAACACATCGTTGGCGCTCTCTTGGCCGCCGAAGCGGTGCTGGCCGAAGTTGGCGGTCCAGGCGTCGATGTCAGGTTTGGAGATGCTTGACCACGGTTGGCCTTCAAAGTGGCCAAAATTCATCTCTGCAAGCCGGGGGTCTGTGTCACTTGTTGCGTCCAATCGCAAATCTGGTCGCAATTGAGCCAGAACAGCCGCCAACTGCTGGCAACGCTGCATGGGGGAAACACGGCAACGCGTGCCTTTAGGCAAACTGGCTGCCAACGATTGCCCGGCAGCTCTTGTCAAAGCTTCATCCGCAGCCACCTCCGTTGCGCCGTAGCAGATGCCTGTGGCGATGAGCGGCTGGGCGTGGCGGGCTAGCCAGAGATTCATGGCGATGCCTTCAACAACATCACAACGACAGCGCCAAGCCGAGGTAGAACGCCACCTCGCAAACCTGCTGAGTCGCGCCCAGGCAATCACCTGTAAAGCCCTGCAAGCGGCGTGCAAAGAGCCGCCACATGTATAAAAAGGCGATGCTTGCAGCAACCATGGATGCTACCAAATCAATAGCTGTTGAGGCAATATACACGCCGGCTATAGCACAAAATACCCATATAAATGCGACGAATAGGCTCCCTCTTGATATTTGCTCGGCCAGCGGCTTGGACTTGCTGCCTGCCAGATCTCCCACATGCGGCAGCGCGCGAATGATCAGCAGCGCAAAGGTGCGCGATGCCACATGCGCAGCGAAGATGCCGACGCACATGGCCTGCGCGTTGACTGCGCCAATCAAGGCGAGCAGGGACACTTTGGTGAGCAGCATCAGCACCAGTGCAATCGCCCCAAAAGCACCCACGCGGGAGTCTTTCATGATCTCCAGCGCCCGTTCGCGCTGTTGGCTGCCGCCCAGCCCATCAACCACATCGGCCAAACCGTCTTCGTGGAAAGCGCCGGTCAGCATCACGCTGAAGACGGTGCCCAGCACGGCGGCAACCAAGGGCGAAAACGTCGATCCTTGCGGCAAAAACACCATCAAAAGTGCCGTCAAACCCGCCACCAGCGCCCCCACCAACACCCCTATGCCCGGAAAATGCGCCGCGCTGGCACGCAGCATCGCCGGGCTGTAACCCACCCACGCAGCCAGTCGTCCCGTCACCGGAATGCGGGTGAAGAACTGCAGGGCGAGCAGGTAATGGCGAACAAACTGGAGCAGGGGGCGCATATAACTACGAGCACATTTACGCTAATTTTTCAGACACACCCGCCGATTCAAAACTCGCCATGTTTTGCAGCACGGTGCAAGCTGCAGCCAGGAGAGGCCAGGCCAGCGCCGCGCCTGAACCTTCGCCCAGTCGCAAGCCCATGTCCAGGAGCGGCTGCGCTTTCAAATGGGCCAGCATCAAGCCATGCCCGCGCTCGCCCGAACGGTGCGCAAACACGCAGCGCTGTAGCACCAGCGGCTGCAAGGCGTGCGCCACCAAGACGACCGCCGTGGTGATGAAGCCGTCCACCACAATGACACGCCGCTCAGTTGCTGCCTGCAACACCGCGCCCAGCATGGTGGCCATTTCAAAGCCGCCAAATGCGGCCAGCACGTCGAGTGGCGCGGTAACACCCGCATGAAAAGCCAGCACCTCGCGTAAAACAGCTGTTTTGCGCTCAACCGCTGGCGCGTCCAAACCCGTGCCTGCGCCGGTGCACTCAAGCATGTCCAGGCCCGTCAGACGCGCCAGGATCAAGGACGCTGCCGAGGTGTTACCGATGCCCATTTCGCCCAGCAACACAGCGTTGCCGGGCAGGTTTTTGACAATCTCCTGACCGTTTTGGATGGCCTGCTGACATTGTGCGGATGTCATGGCTGCACCTGTGGATGAGTCGGTGGTGCCATCGGCAATTTTGTAGTTCAATAAACCCGCGCGCGACGTGTTGGACGCATCCAAAAAGTCGTGCTTCACGCCGCAATCCACCACGGAGAGCGCGATGCCGTTAGTGCGTGCCAGCACGCTGACGCAGGCACCGCCTGCCAGGAAGTTCTCCACCATTTGCCACGTCACGTCACTGGGGAAGGCCGACACACCGCGCCCCGCCAAGCCGTGGTCGCCCGCGAAAACCAGCATCTGCGGTTGTTGCAACTCGGGCGATGCGGTGCCCAACATTTGCCCGATGCACAGCGCCAGGCCCTCTAATTGCCCCAGTGAGCCGAGCGGCTTGGTTTTATGGTCGAGCTTGTGCTGCAGTTTGGCGGTGAGTGCAGCGTCGCTGATATCTTGAAGAGTTGGCAGGGTGACGTTTGTCATGGTTGGTTTGTATTGGTCATTAAAAGAAAAAATGATTTGATACGCTATTGAATGAGGGTGTCCAAAAAACCCGCTTCAAAATGCTGCTCAATATAGTCAGCAAGGCCATCAAAAACGACGTTAAGCGTGGGCGTTGCAGCACCAAACAGCGCTTGCAGCACGGCTGGGTCTTCAAACAAGCCATGCAGATAGACGCCCAGGACGTTGCCGGCCTGGTTTTGCCAACCCAGGGCGTCAGGCAACACGGCAGCAGC
>JASJPN010000052.1:0-2149 GCA_031426635.1 Polaromonas sp. | reverse complement strand
GCGCCGGGGCAAGCTCGTATGCGAAAAGTGGGATCTTGCTAAATTTATTGCCAAACATTTGCAGGAGAACGAGTGGAAAGGCAGCACGGGCTTGCCGCTCAAGCCTGATTTCCCGCTAAAGATTGGGATGAGGGCCAAAGATAGTTTTGACTGGCCGCCACGCCACTACCAGCACTTGAGGATTCTCAGCGGCACCTTGCAATCGGCGCACCTTTTCATTACTCTACTTGCAAGCGCTGGTCGCATCGGCGAAATCGAAACTCTGCCGCGTTCATGTGTGAGTACTGAGCGTGATGGAATGGACTATATTCATGGCTGGACTTACAAGCTTTCAGGTAACTTATATGGCGATGCCCGCCAATGGCCGGCACCCAAAGTATTGGTTCAGTCGCTTGGGCAGCAGGCCCGACTTGCAAACGTCTGGAGCCGCTTGCCTGCGAACCGTGTCGACTACGGCGTACAGATTGCACCCTCGGTATCTGGTCCGTTGTGGCTCTCACTTGGGGCCTCTCCGAATTCCAAAGCTACAGAACCGCTTGCCGACCCTCGAAAAGCACTGCAAACGCTTGCTGAACGCATCGGCATGGATCCCAAGCCGGGCGGGATCAGCATTCACCCACACCGACTGCGTAAGACCATTGGTCGGCTCGCTGGGATAGCATTGTTTGATTCTCCATTAGTTCTGAAACGTCTTTTCGGCCATAAGAGCATTGAGATGGTCTTGCATTACATCCTCTGTGATCCGGACATTCGAACTGAGGCAGAGGCTGTCCTGCGTGAACTACGGATTCTGCATTGTGCAGAGACGTTGGAGGAAATACGCGAGAACATCGCAAGCAGTACTCCACTGCTTATTCACAGTGGCCTTGCTGTATCTCGGATGGTCGAAGCTGTCAATGAACATGAGGCCCGCCTTGCCAAATCAGATCGCGTCTGGACTGAAGGCAGTGCTTATGACCTAGCATACTTACTTACATCAAGAGGTCAGGGTTGGCGCTTCATCCAAAAAAACATAATTTGTGCAAAGGTGCCTGGTGAGGGCGGTTTGTGCCGCAAAAACACGGGAGAGCCCGATACTTCAAAGTGTCAACCAGAATGCGGCAACAGAGTGGTGCTCGCTATGCAGCGGCGCGACGTCGTCGAGATCGTGGAAAGTCACCTCGACGTTGCCCGTAAGTCACTTAACGAAGGGCAATATGGTGTCGTCATCTATTCGATGAAGCAGGTTCTTGAGGAACTTGATGCATTCCCGGAGATTAAGGACCAGTACATGACGGATCCACAGGTGCAGTCGTTGATCTCTATTTACGAAGGGCTAAGTTAATGACCGAACAGCACAAACTCGCTGCTGCCCGCAGAGGTGCCGCTCGCACCGCACTGATGCAGGAGCGTGTAGCTCTGGCCATGCAGTCTATTCATGCAGACATGCAGTCTAATGGTGGAATTTATCCCCTTAACGGTGGTGCGGTGAGCATGGCCGAACTGGCGCGAAGGGCAAACATCAGCGAGTCAAGCTTATACAAGAAGGAACCAGAAAATATTGCGCTCAGAGAGCGAGCATCGTTATGGTTGGACACCCTAAAGAAGAAGGAAACAGTCGGGCGCATGCGTGTGAAAAAGACTTTTGCGCAACGTGCAGAAGATTGGAAGGAAAAATATCATGCGCTAGAGCAAAGACACATTTGCACCGAGTTGGAACTTCAGTCACTGGAAGCAGAGTCCCAGAAGCTCCGAGCTGAAAACGTAGCTTTGGTTCAGCTTCTGCATGACCATGGTGAAACCAAAGTAACACCACTCAAGCCAATTAGGCGCTGAAATTTCACACTCTAGGATCATCCACATAAAAAGGCAGTTGTCTGCTCAATATTCGGCTGAATGAATCAATTCGCATTGTTGTTCAACGATGAAACAAAAAAAATTCAAATGACCGCAACAAATCTAGTTCGTGCTAGCAGAGATGGTGACCAGTTTCACTACGCGTGGGCTGCACGCCGATGTCTACTTCTTCTTTCAGCCTCAGCTAGCTTAAAAGCTGTGACAATTGAAGGTCCATCACGCAATGAAATTAATTCAGATGATGAGGTTAAAACAGGCGAAGAACTAATTGATGTTGGTGAGTATTATGGAAGTGAGGATCTAGTTCAGGCAA
>JASJPN010000051.1:3761-5112 GCA_031426635.1 Polaromonas sp. | reverse complement strand
GGATAGGCGTTCTTTAATGTAAGGCAACACAGAAGTCAAGCCGCCGCCCGCTGCAGCCGATCCCGCACCCCATCCCAATCTGCCGTCTCCGGCGGCGTTTCGACCCAAATCAGGTTGACATCGGGCTGGTCCAGCTCGCGCAAGGTGGCAAAGAGCTGCTGCGCCGCTACGGTAGCCTCAAGTGGCATGCGGCGGAAAATGATGTTGGTGGATGCGCTTTGCATCTGCTGGCGCGAGTAAACAGCGATCTGTTTGGCGTCCGTTCCCAAAATATCAAGCGCGGCTTGCAGGGCCTTGGCGTCCATCAGGCGGACTTTGGCTTTGGGCGCGTAGTGGGAATCCAGCGTACCAGAGGCACGCGGGGTGGGTGCAATGTCACCTGCAGAATTGGCATCTAGCCGGTGTATTTCCTGCATTAGCAGCTCTTCTTTTGATAGCAATTTCTGACCGCAGACGGCCTCGATTTGCACCACGGTCAACACGCCTGGGCGCAGGAGCACGGGTGCGCCACGGCTGCAGTCGATGATGGTGGATTCGATGCCGACGCTGCACGCGCCGCCATCCAAAATGGTCAAGCCATCGCCAAATTCGCCCTGCACGTGCGCCGCTGTGGTGGGGCTGACCCGGCCAAACTGATTGGCGCTGGGCGCAGCCAGGCCATGAATGCCCCGTTCGGCACAGGCGGTGAGCAACGCCAGCGCCACGGGATGGGCGGGACAGCGCAGACCGACGGAGTTTTGACCGCCAGCGGCGGCGGCGGCGACTTCGGGCCGGCGCGGCAAAATCAGCGTCAAGGGGCCGGGCCAGAAGGCGTCCATCAACTTCTGCGCAAAGTCGGGAATGCTTGCAGCAAAGTGGCTGGCCGCCTGCGCATTGGCCACATGGACGATCAACGGGTGCTCGCTGGGGCGACCTTTGGTAGCAAAAATCTTGGCAACGGCCGTGTCGCTACAGGCGTCGGCCGCCAGGCCATAAACCGTCTCGGTAGGCAAACCCACCAAGCCGCCAGACACGATAACATCTGCGCAATGCGCTATGGAAGTCGTCGCATATCCGTCAATGATCACGTGTATCTCTTCAAACAGTTTGTCTCAAACGGTGTCAATATTTGGCGATGCCAAGCAGCTGTGCCGCCTGTGCAACGGTTGCTTTAACAGCATCAACGCTTTCGCCAGTAAAGGTCAGATGCCCCATTTTTCGACCCTTTTTAGCGTCTTTTTTGCCATACAGGTGCAAATGCGCGCCTGGCAGTGCCAGAATCTGCGCCCACGGCGGTGTCAGCGCTTGATCGGCTCCATTAGCAAACCACAAATCACCCAACAAATTGAGCATGATGGCCGGGCTGTGCTGG
>JASJPN010000051.1:0-3661 GCA_031426635.1 Polaromonas sp. | reverse complement strand
ATTAGCAAACCACAAATCACCCAACAAATTGAGCATGATGGCCGGGCTGTGCTGGCGTGGCTGCGTCAAGGGCAGGCCGCACAGCGTGCGCACTTGCAGCTCAAACTGCGACACATCGCAGGCGTCCAGCGTGTAGTGACCGCTGTTGTGCGGGCGGGGGGCAATCTCATTGACCACCAAACTGTCGTCATGCAGCAAAAACAGCTCAACGCACAACACGCCGACGTATTGCAGCTCATTCGCTATAGATTTTGCAGCATCAATGGCTCTTTTTACGCCGGCTAGCGGCATATTTCCATCGTAAACATGGGTAAACGCCAAGATGCCATCCACATGCTTGTTTAACTGTGGCGGGAAATGGACGATGCTGCCGTCTGCACCGCGCGCCACAATGACCGAGTACTCGGCCTTGAGGGGGAGCATTTTCTCCAAAACGCAGGTCACGTTGTTGAGCGCATCCCAGGCAGCGGTTAGTTCCGAGCGGGTCTTGACGCGAATTTGCCCTTTGCCGTCGTAGCCCATGCGGGCAGTTTTCAGGATGCCGGGGAACAAATCATCAGACACTGCCGCCAACTGCGCAGGGGTTTCGATCACGGCGTAGGGAGCGACCGAAATCGCATCTTGCCCCGCTTTTTCGGCGCAGGCCACAAAATGGGCCTTCTCGCGCACGCGGTCTTGCGCAATGGCCACCGATTGCGCGCTGGGCGACACGGGGCGCTGCAAGGCCAGGGACTGCAAGGCACTGGCAGGCACGTTTTCAAACTCGGTGGTGATGGCGGCGCAGCATCTGGCGAGTTCGGCCAAACCTTGCGGGTCGTCATAGCTGGTTTGGATGTGGTGGTGACTCACCAGCCCCGCCGGGCTTACCGCGTCGGGTTCTAGCACGGCGGTGTCATACCCCATGCTTTGCGCTGCGTGGATGAACATGCGCCCCAGCTGGCCGCCACCCAAAACGCCCAAAGTCGCGCCAGGCAATATGGTCTGAACGCTCATCGGGCAGCGCCCTCAGCCATGGGGGGTGGCAACACCATGGCACGCGCCATCTCGGTTTGTTTGGCGCGGTACGCAATCAGCTTGGCGCGCAGGGCGGCATCGTTGTTGGCGAGCATGGCCACGGCAAACAGGGCCGCATTGGCCGCGCCTGCCGCGCCAATGGCAAAGGTCGCCACAGGAATGCCTTTGGGCATTTGTACGATGCTGTGCAACGAATCGACACCCTGTAGATGTTTGCTCGCTACGGGTACACCCAGCACCGGCACCGTGGTTTTGGCTGCCAACATGCCCGGCAAATGCGCCGCCCCGCCCGCGCCGGCGATGATGGCCTGCAGGCCACGGCTGGCAGCAGACTCGGCATAGGCAAACATGTCGTCGGGCATGCGGTGCGCCGAGACCACGCGCGCTTCGTGCGCGATGCCAAACTCTTGCAGGATGCTAACTGCGTGTTGCATGGTGTCCCAGTCGGAGTTCGACCCCATCAGGACGCCAACCTTCACATCAGCATTTTTAACCACCGGTGTATTTTTCATAAATAAACTTTGACTGCTTTGTTACCAACTCGTTAGATAATTGCATTTTACTTTTTTAACCCCAGCTAAATACCGGTCACTTTTGACTCTTGGCCATTTTTCACCACGAAATTCACTATGATTGATGTCACCAGCCTAACTTTTGAAGCCGAGGTCGTTGAAGCCTCAATGCACACACCCGTGTTGATCGACTTCTGGGCACCGTGGTGCGGCCCGTGCAAAACCATCGGTCCGATCCTCGAAAAGCTAGAGACGGCGTATGCGGGCCGCTTCATTTTGGCCAAAGTGGACTCCGACCAGGAGCAGGAAATCTCTGGCGCATTCGGTATTCGCAGCATTCCAACCTGCATTTTGATGGTGGCAGGCAAGCCAGTGGACGGCTTTCAGGGCGCGCTACCTGAAGGCCAGCTCAAAGCATTTCTGGACAAACACCTGCCGCCAGCGGACGAGGCTAAAGCGTTGCCCGAGCCAGAGGCTACCGATACTCTGCACGAGGTCACGCCCGAGATGGCGGTTGAGCAGTTGCTAGGCAAACTCAAAGAGGATGCCAGCAACGAAGACGCACGCTTTGACTTGGTCAAACTGCTGCTGCAACTGGGCCGCGATGACGATGCCAAGGTCGCTTTTGCACCCGTGATTGCAAAAACCAGCGTGGTGCGTAAGTTTGACTCGCTCAAGCGGTGGATGGACGCTATTGATTTAATAGCTATAAAGTCAATTAATACGCCGGCTGGAGGCCAATTCATACCCTTTGATGAGCGAATTGCAACGAACAAGCGTGATTTTGAAGCCCGTTTTGGCAAAGCCCAGTCCCTGATGGCGCAGCAGCGCTGGGCAGATGCGATGGACGAGCTGCTGGAGATTTTGATGCGTGACAAAACCTGGAGCGACGAGTTGGCGCGCAAAACCTACATCGCCATCTTGGACATCATCGAGCCGCCCAAGGTGGTGGTGGCGGATGGGCATATTCCGCCGGTGGACCCGGTGGTGGCCACTTATCGCCGACGATTAAGCAGCGTTGTGCTGAGCTAAATTCTGTCTTACTCCCCTCTTTGACAAAGAGGGGTTGGGGGAGATTTTCTAACCGCCGCACAAATCCCCCTCGATCCCCCTTTTTCCAAGGGGGAAGTGAAGAGATTTCAATTCAAGTGGTCAGCCTGTCCCAAGCCTCCTGGTATTTGGCGGCAGTTTTCTCAATCACCTCGCGCGGCAGACGCGGTGCGGGTGGGGTTTTGTCCCACACTTGGGTCTCCAGCCAGTCGCGGACGAACTGTTTGTCAAAACTGGGCGGGTTGTTACCTTCTGAAAAGCTTTGTTCGTAGGTCTCTGCCGGCCAAAAGCGTGACGAATCGGGCGTCAGCACCTCGTCCATCAGGGTCAGCGTGCCGTCGGTATCGAGGCCGAACTCAAACTTGGTGTCGGCGATGATGATGCCTTTGGTGAGCGCTATGTCATAGGCCGCTTTGTAAATGGCGATGCTCAGGGTTTTGATTTTCTCGGCCAAGTCCAGACCAATGGTCGCCGCCATCTGCTCGAAGGTGATGTTTTCGTCATGCTCACCTGCTGCGGCTTTGGCGGCGGGGGTGAAGATGGGTTCGGGCAGTTTGGAGGCATTTTTGAGTCCGGCCGGAAGTTTGACGCCACACACCGACTGGGTTTCCTGGTATTCCTTCCAGCCGCTGCCAGCCAGGTAGCCGCGCACCACCGCTTCAACCGGTATCGGCGTCAGGCGTTTGACCAGCATCGAGCGACCCGTCACATACGGCACCTCTAACGCCGTGACGACACTCTCGGGCGACTCGCCGGTGAGATGATTGGGGCACAGATCCGCGCCGTTTTTGCCCAGCTTGTCAAACCAGAACAGCGCCATTTGCGTCAGCAGCGCGCCTTTACCGGGAATCGGCTCGCCCATGATGACGTCAAAGGCACTGAGCCGGTCACTGGCGACCATCAAAATGCGGTCGTTGCCGACAAGATAGTTGTCGCGAACTTTACCCCTTGCCAGCAACGGCAAGGAAGTCAGGTTGGAAGTGTGAACCGAAGTAGGCAGCGCTGAAGTCATGATGTGGTGCGGAAAAGTAAAAAAACATAAAGCAGGAAAAGCCGATTCAAGACAATTACTGAGAAATGGAAAT
>JASJPN010000050.1:2596-2828 GCA_031426635.1 Polaromonas sp. | reverse complement strand
GAAGGCTTGGTGATGTGCAATGCCCAACAGGCCGCCAATCTGACGGCCAGCTTTCGCTCACAGCCGATTCTTAATCCAATAATTCGAGCAACTCGGGTCAATTACCGGTTCAGAGCGTGGCACGCCCTGACTGACCGGTATGGAGAACAAATCCCGAGCGACGGCTACTGGCCGACTGGACTCAGTGACCACCGGCAGCTACCAGGCAACGGAATTCATGGGCAGCATTCTG
>JASJPN010000050.1:1074-2586 GCA_031426635.1 Polaromonas sp. | reverse complement strand
CTATCCACAAGACTTGAATATCCAAATTCGACGAGAAAAGTTGCTGCTACGACGGTGTCTGCTCCTTGCCGCGCATCTTATCTCTGAGCCCCCGTTAGTCGCGGCGAACCCTTGCCCAAAAGCCCAGCATCGAAAGGCAAAAGACCACGACGAGCAAGATGTCCATAACCGGTTCCGACAAAATTCTGTCAATGAAATGTTGCATCGTGGCACCCCCTCAATTCCCTCGCATCGGACAAGTGTGAGGAACCTACGCCTTTCCCGTCTTCACCAATTCCAGCAGTAATTGCATTGCCAGTGCCTCCGCCTCGATCGTGCCCAACTGTTTGCTCCTGCCGCCTAAACCAGTGACAACGGTGAGAATCCTCCCGGCTACCCAGCAGGTGCCCTTGTGGGTCTTCCCTTCAAACTCGCAGGTGATCGGGTGGCTTGGCGGTGGGGGGATGTCGCTCATGGTGCAAATATGGATGATAGGAAATGGTTCGATCCAATCTAAGCCGTTGTCAATGAGTATGTAGCCGATGGTGGGTGTCTGGAAAGTGTGGATGGTTGTGTGTCAATGGTTGGTGCCAGTGCATATGGCTATGCTTGGTGCCGTCTGTAACCGGAACGTCATGCTGGTGCTGGTGGTGCGCATCATGAATGTGTTCATGGTCATGCCTCACCACTTCGTGGGCATGTTCGTGCTCATGATGTTCAGTCAGATGCAACCAAGTGCCCAGTGCCATCAAGGCCCCTGCCAAAAGTAGCTGCATCGTTACTGGCTCTCCCAACAGCAAAGCAAGCACGGCACCGAAGAACGGCGCGACCGAGAAGTAAGCTCCCGTGCGCGCGGTGCCCAGATGGCGCAAGCCAACTACAAACAGCGCCAAGCTTACGCCGTAAGCAAGCAGTCCCACGACCATCGCCCCGGCCAGATTTGGCAGGGCCGGCATTGACGCGCCCAGAACGAACGCCAGGGTCAAATTCACCGTACCGGACACCATCCCCTTCATGGCGGCGATCCACGTCGCATCCGTTAGCGATATCTTTCGGGTCAGGTTGTTGTCGGCACCCCACGCGAGACAGGCCCCAAGCACAGCCAGCGTCGGCCAAACTCCGGCAAACTGTGCTTCGCCCGGCCAACTCAGAACTGCCGCTCCTGCCACGATGGCGCCCATACCCAACGCGATGCGCCGGTCAAAGTTCTCCTTGAAGGCAAACCAGGCTAACAGCGCTGTGAAGACACCTTCGGCATTCAGCAAGAGTGAGGCGCCCGACGCGGGCATGCCTGTCAGTCCGATCATCAGCAGCACAGGGCCGACAATGCCGCCCGTCACGATTGCCCCGGCAAACCAGGACACCTCATGCCGAGGAAGTCGAACCGCCGGTGCATGGATCAAGCGACGATATAGCGTCAATCCAATCCCTGAGCCAAGATAGAGCAGCCCCGCCAGCAACCACGGACTGACGGCATCGAGTAGCAATTTCGCCAACGGTGTTCCCGCACCAAACAGCAGGGCCGCTCCCAGC
>JASJPN010000050.1:0-1064 GCA_031426635.1 Polaromonas sp. | reverse complement strand
CCAGCGCGGCAGGCACGCCCGGGTGCGCAAAGCCTTCCTTCCAATTCATGTACTCAGCCTTCGATCGACAAGGCGTTCACGATACTCGCTGGAACATCGATACGGTGGAGACGCACAGGCCCATCTGAATCTGTTCCATTGAGAAGATACAAGAATGGATGTTGCATCTGCACGATTACTGTTATATAGTGCACTTCTCTTAAATCGAAACTATCCCACCATGAAATTCTTGGCACTCTTCGTCGCGCTCTCCACCAAGCAATCCGCGGGTCGTATGCGCGTCTGGCGCGCGCTCAAAGCCCTAGGCTGCGCCACGCTGCGGGACGGGGTTTATGTGCTGCCAGAATCACCACAGCATGCGGCGGCCTTGATGCAAGTTGCCGATGACGTCAAAAGCGTAGAAGGCACGGCCGATCTGTTCCTATTGGATGGTCGCGATGACATCCAGCACGGGCAGCTCGTAGCCCTTTTTGATCGGACGGAGGATTACGCGCGCCTGCTGAAGGCCATCAGGGCGGCAGAAGCCAGTGATCCCAAGACGTTGCGCACCCTGCGCCGGGAGTTTTCGGCGATGTCCGCTATTGACTTCTTCCCCGGTGAAGCAAGGCGTCAGCTGGAGGATGCGCTGGCGGCACTTGAAGCCACTGCTATGGGTGAGCCGAGTAACGTAGCCGGTCAAATTCGCCGTCTTGCCAGCACCGACTTTCAGGGAAAGACCTGGGCAACGCGAAAGCATCTCTGGGTCGACCGCATGGCGTCGGCTTGGCTGATCCGCCGCTTCATTGACCGCAAGGCTACCTTTTTGTGGCTCGACGATACAAAACGCTGCCCCAAGAAGGTGCTGGGATTCGACTTCGACGGTGCCACCTTTACCCACGTCGAAGGCTTCGTCACCTTCGAGGTGCTGGCCGCCAGTTTCGGCCTGAACAGTGACCAAGCCATCGCACGTATTTCGACCATCGTGCATTGCCTCGACGTTGGTGGTGTGCCGGTGGCAGCAGCTGCGGGCATCGAGGCCGTGCTGGCTGGCGTAAGGTCCGCCGCAAGCAACGACGACAAGTTGC
>JASJPN010000049.1:0-2398 GCA_031426635.1 Polaromonas sp. | reverse complement strand
TGTTCAGAAGCAGCCCCCCCATCACCAGCCGCGAGCAAAGCGAAAACGACGAGAACAAGCGCCGCATCGTCAGCCGTGGCCGCCAGCCTGATTTGCATTTACTGGTGCACAACCGTGAACAGCCCTTCCGCTCGATTACGCATGAGCTGTTTGACGACATGGCCCCGTTTGCCAGGATGCTGGACGCGGCCTATGGCGATGGTCTTGGCGGTAAGCGCTACACCGCCACGATGCAGTCGCTGCGCCAGCGCATTGACAACCCCGATCTGACACCATCAGCGCAGGTTTTAGAAGCCGCGCGGCAACGTGGTGGCTATTTCAAGTACGCGATGCAGATGGCACAGGAGCATCACCGCAGCTTGCTGGCCGAGCCGCTGGACGCGGCGACGAACGCGCGTTTTGTCGCCAGCGTGCAGGATTCTCTGGCTGAGCAGCAGCGCCTGGAAGCGACGGATACGGGCAGTTTTGAGGATTTTGTGGCGGCCTATTACTGTTGATTTTGCTATATTAATGATAGCTTATTAGGCAATAAATACGCCGGCTATCGCCAAATTTATCCTAAAAATCACCATGCCAAAATTAACGCAGCGAGAGGAGCGCGCCCTTCTTACTGAAACAGCTTCTCCACCTTAAACAAAGTCGCCAAACCCATCACCGCAAAAATAGCAGCAGCAATCGAGTGCACCAATTTCATCGGAATCTTTTCAGCAAACTTGTTGCCCACAAACACCGCCGGCACATCGGCAATCAACATGCCCAGCGTGGTGCCGATGACGACCAGCACAGCGGCGTTGTAGTGTGCGGCCAAGGCGATGGTGGCGATTTGGGTTTTGTCGCCCATTTCGGCCAGAAAGAAGGTGACCAGGGTGGCACCGAAGACGCCCAGGCGTTGGGCGACTTGCGTCTCTTCTTCCTCGATTTTGTCGGGGATCAGGGTCCAGATCGCCATGCCGATGAAGGACAAGCCCAGCACCCAGCGCATGGCATCGGGGCTCACCACGGAAGTAATCCACGCGCCCAGGGCGCCGGCCAGGCCGTGGTTGACCAGCGTGGCACACAAAATACCCAGAATGATGGGGAGGGGTTTTTTGAAGCGGGCGGCGAGGATGAAAGCTAACAACTGGGTTTTGTCGCCGATTTCAGCGAGTGCAACCACGCCTGTTGAGATGAAAAGTGCTTCCATGATGGGGTTCTGGTGTGGGGGGTCTTATTCAATAGCGATGCTGCATTATCCAGCCCCAACTCGCGATAATGGGGTCATGACATCTAAAAGCTTCTCCACTCTCCCCCTCAACCCCGCCACGCTGGCCAACCTGGACAAACTGGGCTACAGCGAGATGACGGCCATCCAGGCGGCCAGCTTGCCCATCGCGCTGCTGGGCAAAGACCTGATCGCCCAGGCCAAGACGGGCAGCGGCAAAACCGCCGCCTTTGCTTTGGCGCTGCTCGCCAACCTGAATCCCCGCCGCTTCGCGGTGCAGGCCCTGGTGCTGTGCCCGACGCGCGAACTGGCCGACCAGGTGACGACCGAACTGCGGCGCCTGGCGCGGGCCGAGGAAAACATCAAGATCGTGACCCTGTGCGGCGGTGTGGCACTGCGCGGCCAGCGCGCCTCGCTGGAGCATGGCGCGCACATTGTGGTGGGTACGCCAGGGCGCATCATGGACCATCTGGCGCGCGAGTTTCTGTCGCTGGAAGCGCTCAACACGCTGGTGCTGGACGAGGCCGACCGCATGCTCGACATGGGCTTTCTGGACGACATGGTGACCGTGGTCAAGCAGTGCCCCAAAGAGCGGCAAACCCTGTTGTTTTCCGCCACCTACCCGGAAGGCATCGAAAAAATCGCCAAACAGTTCATGCGTGAGCCGCAGACCATCAAGGTCGAGTCACAGCACACCGAGAGCTTGATTGAGCAGCGCTTTTACCAGGTGACGCGCGCCACCCGCCTGCCCACGGTGGCACTTTTACTGAATCACTTTCGCCCCGTCAGCACGCTGGCGTTTTGCAACACCAAGGCGCAGTGCCGCGAGTTGGTGACGCTGTTGCAAGCCCAGGGGTTTAGCGCCCTGGCGCTGTATGGCGAGCTGGAGCAGCGCGAGCGTGACCAGGTGCTGGTGCAGTTTGCCAACCGCAGCTGCTCGGTGCTGGTGGCGACTGACGTGGCCTCGCGCGGCCTGGATATTGAACAGCTTGAGGCGGTGATCAACGTTGATGTGACGCCCGACGCTGAAATCCACATCCACCGCATTGGCCGCACCGGCCGCGCCGGCGAGTCGGGCCTGGCGTTGAATCTGGTGAGCATGGACGAGATGGGTTTTGTCGGCAAGATTGAACAATACCAGCACCGTGAATCGGTCTGGCACAAGGTGGAAGAACTCACCCCTGCCAGCACCGAGCG
>JASJPN010000048.1:0-2587 GCA_031426635.1 Polaromonas sp. | reverse complement strand
GCAAATCAAAGCCCGCTGCCGACAGCGTCCACAGTGCGCGCAGTGAGCACATGGCGCTCACCACCAGGAGCGTGGCGGCACTGCCGGTGCTCCAGCGTGCATGCAGATGGGCCGTGGCCAACACGCCCATCAAACCTACCAACGCAGCCGAGGCCAATACGCTGGCCGCCATCAGCGAATTGCGCAGCGTTTGCACGGCCAAAATATCGCCGCCAGGGTGGTTTCGCAGATTCTCGAACCAGTCTGACAGCGAAGACTTCATACGCCCAGCCGTTTGGCCGTCAATAAACCAACGAGTAAAGCAGCTACAAAAACAAGGGCATCCAAGCCGCCTGAAATCACCGAGGCAAACGCCGGACCCGGACAGTAGCCAGCCAAGCCCCAGCCTGTGCCAAAAAACACAGCACCAGCGATTAATTTGAAGTCAATGTCTTTGCGGGTTGGTATTTCGAACTTGGTGGCCGCCCATGGCTGACGACCAGACTTCGGCGTGATGGCAAAGGCGACCAGTGTGACGATCAAAGCGCCACCCATCACGAAAGCCAGACTCGCATCCCAGGCGCCAAAACGCTCGGGCGAAAAGATGCCACCGAAGTTGAGGAAACCAATCACTTTCGTCGTCTGCGTCATGCCAGACACCACCAAGCCGGTGGCAAACAAGGCACCAGAAGCCAGTCCAAAGAGTACTTTTTTGATCATATTAGGCTCCAGTCGGCAAATTACGGATGATGGACGCTATAAAAACGGTAGCAGCGCCAGCGCTCATAAACACCACGGTTGACACCATTGAGCGTACCGAGCGCCGACCGATGCCGCAGACCCCGTGCCCGCTGGTGCAGCCAGAACCTAGCACAGTGCCAAAGCCGACCAGCAAACCTGCAATCACCAACAGCGGCATGGGGCGGGTAGCGATGGACGGTGTCTGCAAGAGCGCCGCAGCGACTGCGCCAGCGCCAATCAAACCAGCCAAAAACGCCCAGCGCCAGACGCGTTCTTCCGCAGGGGCCGCTTGGGCCGGGAACAACGCCCCAGCCACAATGCCCGTGATCCCCGCGACACGACCCAGCGAAGCCAGCAGAAGCCAGCTCGCCAAGCCAATCAAGATGCCGCCAAAAGCAGCTTGCGCAAACGGGTGCGCCAAAATCGAAGCTATATTCATACGTTCATTGTCCAGATATAAAAAATTGAAAAAACAGACCGGAGTATACTCCCAATAGTATGTAATTAAAAGGATCACCCATGACACAATTGACCAATCCTGAAAAAAAGAAAGCCCTGTGCGCGCGTTTGGCTCGTGTTGAAGGCCAGTTGCGCGGTGTGCAGCGTTTGATTGAAGAAGAGCAAGACTGCGAAAAAATCGCGCAGCAACTGGCTGCCGCACGCAAAGCTTTGGATAAATCATTCTTCAGCATGGTCGGTTGCATGATTGAACAGGGTGATTTACCCGCTAGCGATGTGGCCGGTATGCTGGCCAAATTCGCCTAAATTTTGAAATCAAGGATCGTCCCATGAACCCGATACAACTCTTCGATGCTGACTCAAGCACCTACACCTACGTGCTGTTTGATGAAAATTCTACCGAAAGTCCGCGCCCCGCGCTCATCATTGATCCGGTGGACGATCAGTTGGAGCGCGACTTGCAGGTGCTGCGTCACCACGGGCTCAAACTCGTGTGGGCCGTTGAGACCCACGCCCATGCCGACCACATCACCAGCGCCGGACTGCTGGCCGAGCACACCGGTGCCCAAACGGCCGCGCCAGATGCCTGTGGCATCACGACAGCGAGCCACCAACTCAAAGATGGCGATGTCCTCAGCTTTGGCAGCCAAAACCTCACCGCCCTGCACACCCCCGGCCACACCGGTGGCAGCATGAGCTTTGTCTGGAAAAACGGCCCGGAAACCCACGCGTTTACAGGCGACACCTTGCTGATAGGTGGCTGTGGGCGTACCGATTTTCAGTCCGGCAGTGCGGCTCAGCTGTACAACAGCATCACCCAGGTGCTGTTTGCGCTGCCCGATAACACCACGGTCTGGCCCGGTCATGATTACAAGGGGCAAACCAAGTCCACCATTGGCTTGGAGAAAATCAACAACGCCCGCGTTGCGGGGCGCAGTGTGGATGAATTCGTCGCTTTGATGGGGGGGCTGAATCTGCCCAGACCCAGACGCATGGACGAAGCCGTGCCTGCCAACCAGCGCTCAGGTTTAGGGCAGGACATAAGGCACGACGCTGGCGATGCCAGTACGCCCATGATGTCCAAAGAAGATGCAGCCAAATTGCAGGACCAGGTTCAACCCGCTGTGGGCTACGCGGGCGACGTGTCGCCGCAGCTGGCCTATCAGTGGTGGCAGTCAGGTGAGGCCGTGCTGGTTGACATCCGCACCGATGCCGAGCGTGCCTGGGTGGGCTTCATCCCGGGGGCGGTTGATCTGGCCTGGAAGCAATGGCCCGGCATGGTGATGAATCTGCAGTATGACGCGGCCATCCAGGCGGCTGTGCCTGCCGGCAAAAAAGCGGTGTTGCTGTGCCGCAGCGGCATCCGATCCATCGCCGCAGCCAAACGCGCGACCGAGCTGGGGCTTGA
>JASJPN010000047.1:40388-43292 GCA_031426635.1 Polaromonas sp. | reverse complement strand
GCCCAATCACGGAAGCCACCTTCGGTGTACTTCATGATGTTGCCTTTGTGGACGATGGTCAGGCTGGGCTTGTCATTGTCGATGGTGTACTGAATGGCTTTGCGAACCAAACGCTCGGTGCCTTCACGCGATACAGGCTTGATACCGATACCCGAGGTGTTGGGAAAGCGAATTTTCCTCACCCCCATCTCGTCTTGCAAGAATTTAATCAGTTTTTTGGCCTTGTCAGACTCTGCCTCAAACTCGATACCGGCATAAATATCTTCCGAATTCTCACGGAATATGACCATATTGGTCTTTTCTGGCTCTTTAACGGGGCTAGGCACACCTTTGAAGTACTGAATGGGGCGCAAGCAGACATACAAATCGAGTTCTTGACGCAACGCCACATTAAGCGAACGTATGCCACCGCCCACCGGCGTGGTCAATGGGCCTTTGATGGACACCACATAGTCTTTAACCGCGTGCAAGGTTTCTTCTGGTAGCCAAACATCAGGGCCGTAAATGTTGGTGGATTTTTCACCCGCATACACTTCCATCCAGTGGATTTTTTTCTGACCACCATAGGCTTTGGCCACCGCTGCATCGACTACTTTGAGCATCACGGGGGTGATGTCCAGACCGGTACCATCACCTTCGATGAAAGGAACAACCGGCTGATCGGGCACATTGATCGACAGATCGGGGTTGACGGTAATTTTTTGGCCATCGGCGGGCACTTTGATGTGCTGATACATGGGTAGGGTCTCCAAAAAGGCTCAAAATGAATCAGGCGTGAGAAGCTGACCTTGATTCTAGTCTGAAAAATTTGTGATTTTGATGTCAACCGTTTGTAAACACGCTTCGTTACGGATACACCTACCAGATATTGGCAGGAATTTTCAAATAACGTTATTTAAGGAAATCTCAAAATGAACAAATTGCTCACTGCCTTGGTTGCTGGTCTTTTCTCTTTCGGCGCTTTTGCCGCTTCTCACGTAGCTGCTCCAGCTGCTAAAGCTGCTACACCAGCAGTTGCCGCTACTCCAGCAACTGCTGCTACGCCAGCCGCTGCTGCACCTGCTGCTGACATGAAAAAAGAAGAAGCCAAACCTGCTGCAAAAGCGACCAAGAAAGCTAAAAAAGCCAAGAAAGCTAAAGCTGTGAAAGCCGACGCTCCTGCAGCTGCTAAGTAATTAGCTGCTAGTAGCGCTTCTTAGGTCG
Source organism: Polaromonas sp. (assembly GCA_031426635.1). Classification (GTDB taxonomy): domain Bacteria; phylum Pseudomonadota; class Gammaproteobacteria; order Burkholderiales; family Burkholderiaceae_C; genus Aalborgiella. The sequence goes on along the minus strand of JASJPN010000047.1, from coordinate 42,089 downwards.
TGCTACGACCAGAAGGCAGCAAGAAAATTTTCTTCTTGCTGCTTTTTTATGATGATGCCCGCCCTGTGCGGGCATTATTGTTTTCAGCCCAGGGACTCTTCAATCCCTCGCATAAAATGTGACCTATGAATCATTTTGCATCTAAGATTTTGTGCTTTATGTTGCTGAGTCTGAACGCCGCATGGGCGCAAGACGGTCCCCAGCTCACGCTGAATCGCATCAAAATCACTGCGGGGATGCATCAAATCGATGCCCAGCTAGCGCTGAGTCGAATCGAGCAACAAATCGGTCTCATGAACAGACCGTCCATGCCCAACCATGAAGGCATGTTGTTCGTCTTTGAAAATGCCGGTGTTCAATGCTTTTGGATGAAAAACACACTCCTGCCACTCACTGCCGCCTTTGTCACCGAGGACGGTACCATCGTGAATTTGGCAGACATGAAACCGCAGACAACCGAGTCACATTGCTCCCAAAAACCAGTGCACTATGTACTGGAAATGAACCAAGGCTGGTTTGCCAAGCGGGGCATCAAGGCCGGATTCAAGCTGACAGGCGCTCCATTCAAGTCACCATAAACGTACCTTTATCGCAACAAAATGCAAAAAGGCCGGAATTTCCGACCTTTTATTTGCGGGATTGTGCTGATCAACCCCGGCTTCCCGCAAACGGCTCTTCGCACAAAATTAAGCAAAGTTAGCTTGCGCAAAGTCCCAGTTGACTAAACTATTCAGAAACGTCTCAACATACTTGGGGCGCATGTTACGGTAGTCGATGTAGTAAGCATGTTCCCAAACGTCCACGGTCAGCAGTGCTTTGTCAGCCGTGGTCAAAGGCGTACCCGCCGCGCCGGTGTTGACGATATCGACTGTTCCATCTGGTTTTTTGACCAACCACGTCCAGCCTGAGCCAAAGTTGCCCACGGCTGATTTGACAAACGCTTCTTTGAAAGCAGCGTAAGAGCCAAACTTGGCGTTGATGGCGGCAGCCAACGCACCCGTAGGCTCACCACCGCCAGCGGGCTTCATGCAGTTCCAGAAAAAGGTGTGATTCCAGACTTGTGCCGAGTTGTTGTAGATGCCACCGCTGGATTTTTTGATGATCTCTTCCAGTGTCATGGACTCAAACTCAGTGCCTTTTTGCAGGTTGTTGAGGTTGACGACGTAAGCGTTGTGGTGTTTGCCGTGGTGATACTCCAAAGTTTCTTGCGAGTAATGAGGCGCCAAAGCGTCAATCGCGTAAGGTAAGGCCGGCAGGGTGTGTTCCATGATTTTTCCTTCTTTGTAAAACTAACTGAATCCAGCAATGATTTTGTTGCTCAGCCTTTATTGTAGAAACTAATTCAAGCACCTGTGAAATGAGGCGTATTTAGTTGGACTCCGTGCGGCTTGCCTGGCGCGTGCCTGCAGTCACGGTCAGATCCAGCTGTCCCTTGGCCAGCGTGGCTCGCAGCGCCTGACCTGGCTGCGTCTTCTTCGCATCCATCACGGTCACGCCATCCGTATCTGTCAACCACGCATAGCCGCGCTGCAAAACCAAACTGGGATCGAGCAAGGCCAAACCCCGACTGGCACGCTGCAGGCGCTCCTCGGTGCGCGTAAGCGCCTGCCTGATCTGACTGGGAAAATTGGCTTGCAATGTGTCGATGTGTTGCATTCGCCGTGCCACCTGGGCCGCCACCGCGTAGCGCAAGCGCTGGTT